>NZ_VCKX01000053.1 GCF_005889725.1 Nonomuraea zeae | reverse complement strand
CGGCGGGAAAGATGGGTAGAACAGACAGCCCGTCCCCTGCCCGGAGGCCGGTCTCGCGGTGCAGGCGGAGGCGAGGGCGTAGCTGAGGCCGCCGGAGCCGACGCACCACAGCGGGCCCGCCCCCGATCCGCCGGAGAGCAGCAGCCGGCCCAGGGCGCGTACGTGCTCCTCGGTCATGGCGTCCGCGACGAAGGCCGCGTCACCCGCCCGCGCCAGGTACGCCTCCTCCGCCGGATCCGCGGGCAGCCAGCCGACGGACCCCGCGCCCTGCTCGGCCAGCCGCAGCCGCAGGTCGGCCTCGGTCGCCGGAGTGACCGGGTGATCGCGCATGGGCGGATACCGGTCGAGCCGCTGCACCTCATCCCCAGCCCGTACGAAATGGGTCGCGAACCACGTGTAGCGGCCCAGCTCCGGCTGCGCGGCCAGCACCGGCACCGGGCCGCGGGCCAGCCCCTCGCGGTGCAGCGCCGCGACGACCGCGCCGATGCTCCCGCGCGACGGGGAGGAGTCGAAGGTGGAGCAGACCTTGTACTGGACGGCCAGCGGCCCCAGCTCCGCCAGCGCCCGGAACGCCGGCAGCACCACGGCGGCCGGGTCACCCGACGTCCTGGCGGTGGTGGCCAGGCCGATGACGTCGTCCCGGTCGTGCAGGCCGGCCACGTCCGTGACCAGGGAGCCGGTCAGGCCGAACCGCCTGAACTGCCAGAGCGCGTCCGTCGCCCCCGTGAAGTCGTCGGCGACGAAGGCGAAGCGCGTCATCGCGGCCTCACCTGCGCACCAGCCCGCCGAAGTGCTCCAGGGCGCGGGCCAGCTCCGGCTCGTCCACCTCGTGCAGCGGCACCCCCGCCACCGCCGCCGCCCACGCCTGCCGGATGCTGGTGATCCCCGCCGCCGGCCCGTCCGGATGCCCGAGCACCCCGCCCCCGGCCAGCACGAGCAGGTCGGTGGTGCCGGTCCGCTCCAGCGCGACCGGCGCGGTCCCCGCCCACTGGGCGGACGACAGCACGGGCAGGCACGCGAAGCCCCCGAGCAGCGGCTCGCGCACCGCGCGCACCATGGCCGTCACCTCGTCGTCCGTGACGTAGAACTTGCTGTGGAACCCGCCGCAGTGCAGGTGGTCGATCCCCGTCAGCCGGGCCAGCTTCTGGTACGCCAGGTGCCCGATCCCGAGCCCCGGATGCCGGGCCAGCGCACCGATGCCGGTCACGTGCGCGTGGATGGGCACCCTTGCGTGCCGCCGCAGCATGGCGACGGCCGGGAAGCCGACGACGTTCAGGTTGACCATCACGCAGGTGCCCCCGGCCGCCACCACCAGGTCGTGGTTGCGCAGCATCCGGTCGGGCTCGTCGCTGATGTTGAAGGCGTACATCGGCCGCCGCCCCGTCCGCCGCTCCACCTCGTCGAGCGCGGCCGTCACCGCACGGATCCGCTGCGGCAGCGGCGCGGGCGGGCAGTCGCCGTTGACCTCGTCGTCCTTGATGAAGTCGGCCCCGGCCAGCCCGAGCTCGCGCACCAGCTCCACGTAGTCGGCGGGGCGCAGGCCGACGTTCGGCTTGACGATGGTGCCGATCAGCACGCCATCGGGCCGCCCGGTCAGCCGCCGCGTGCCCTCGACGGCGAAGCGGGCCGGCAGGTACGCCTCCCCGAAGGCCGCGGGCAGCTCCAGGTCCACCAGCTTGAGCCCGGCCAGCTCGCGCAGCTCGTAGAGGTTGCCGGCGACCACCGGGAACAGGTTCGTGAGCGAGGGCCCGGTGTTCTCCAGCGGGAAGCCGATCCTGACCAGGCCCGCGCGGAGCGGCCCGTCGCCCCGCGTGCCCGGCAGGGCGTCGGCGTCGGGCACGGGAGTCTCCGTGAGCTCCAGCACCACCGCGCTGTGCCGGGCGCGCAGCTCGTCGGTCTCGCCGCGCACGCTGACGAACGTGCCGGTGCTCTGCTCCCCCGCGATCGCGCCGACCGCCTGCTCCACCGGCAGCCGGGTGAGGATGCGGTAGGTGGCGACGGTCAGCTCACGCCCCTCGGACGCCGCTGGGCTCATCGGCCCGCCCGCTCGCGGCCGAGCTCGTCCGCCAGGTGGTCCATGGCGAGCGGCGGGCTGGCCAGGATGGGGACCTTCGCCTCGACCGTACCGGCCACGCGCGCCATCGACGCCTGAGCCAGCACGATGACGTCCACCTCCGCGGCCAGCTCGGCGAGGGCCGCGGCCACGCGGGCGTCGTGGGTCGCGGCGTCGCCGCCCATCAGCGCCTCGAACGCGCCCTCGCACAGCCTGGCCGTCAGCTCGATCTCCGCCCCGGCCGCGGCAGCGCGCCTGCGTACCAGGTCGGCGGTGGGGTCGAGGGTGGTGGACAGGGTGGCGAGCACGCCGATCCGGCGGCCGAGCGCGACGGCCCGGTCGGCCATCGGCCGGTCGACCCGCGTCACCGGCACGCCGGTCAGCGGCTCGGCCGCCTCCACCGCCGCGCCGATCGAGGAGCAGGTCACGAGGATGTGGTCGGCGCCGGCGGCCTCGGCGGAGCCGATGTGCCCGGCGACCCGGCGCGCGGTCTGCGGCGTGAGCCGGCCGGCCGCGACGGTGTTCTTGATCAGGCTGTCGTCGACGATGTTGAACGTCTCGACGCCGGGCAGCCGCTCGGCGCACAGCTTCGCGAACACCTCGACCAGCGTCGCCGAGGTGTGGATCAGTCCCAGTCTCTTCGTCATGGCCTCTCCATCCGGGGGTGCGTGAACAGGTCGTGCCAGACCTGGAAGTGGTCGTCGCTGGCCTGGCCGGCGGCGTTCTCGTCGCCGGCGAGCAGCGCCTCGTAGAGCGGCCGGTGCGCCGCCACCGAGACCTCCTTGTCGCGCGGGTGGGTCTTGAGCCGGTCACGGCGCTGCCGCACGGCGCGGAACAGCACGCCGGTCATCGCGTCGGCGAAGAAGGTCAGGGCGGCGTTGCCCGTGGCGTGCAGCAGCGCCTGGTGGAAGGCGAAGTCGGCGCGGTCGATGTCCTCGCCGGTGACGGCGGCCTCCATGTCGGCCAGGGCCTTGCCCACGTGGGCGATGGCGACGGGGTCGCCCTTGCGCGCCGCCTCCCTGGCGGCCTGGCGCTCCAGCGCGACTCGTACCGAGTGCAGGGACTCGATGCTGAGGTGGCTGGCCGACAGCGCCAGGTCGAGCGCGAACTCCAGGCCCTGCGGGGCCAGGCGCTGGACGTACGTGCCGGAGCCCTGGCGTCTGCGCAGCACGCCGAGCCCTTCGAGGAGCTGCAGGCGGTCGCGCAGCGCCGTGCGGCTGACGCCCAGCCGCTCGGCGAGCTCGCGCTCGGCGGGCAGCCGGCCGCCCTCGCCCAGCTCGCGGATCAGGTCCGCGAGCGCGTCGGACACGGGGTCGGTACCGATGTCGATCACCTCGCACGACAATTGGTAGTACCACTTGTCGGAAAGGTACTACCAAGTGTGCGAAATGTTAAGGGCTTGTCACTTCATCTGATGAAATTCCAACTTCATCGGATGAAAGGTCTATGAAAAGCCGGACCCGCCCGATAGCGTGCCGAGCGTGGCAACCGATCCCCAGAGGGACGCCGCCCGGCATGTCCAGGTGGTTCAGGCCCTCGGCGCCCGCATCGTCAGCGGGTCCCTGGCTCCCGGCACGTCCATCCCCATCGAGGAGGAGCTGGTCGGAGAGCTGGGCGTGGGCCGCTCCGCCGTCCGGGAGGGCGTGAAGGTCCTGGCCGGCAAGGGCCTGCTGGAGACCAGGAGGAGCGCGGGCACCATCGTGCGCCCCCGCGAGTCCTGGAACCTGCTCGACGCCGACGTGCTGGCCTGGCGTTTCGTCCCCGAGCCGCACTCAGGGGACATCCGGGTGCTGGCCGACCTGCGGGTCGCGCTGGAGCCCGGCGCGGCCAGGGTCGCGGCCGAGCGGGCGGACGCCGTGGCGGTCCGGCGCATCGACGAGGCCCTCGCCGCGCTGTACGCGACCGCCGACGACCCCGAGCCGTTCATCGAGGCCGACCTGGCCTTCCACAAGGCGGTGTTCGCCGCCGCCGACAACGACCTGCTGCTCTACATCTACGAAATGATCAGCATCGCCCTGCGGTCCGTGCGCCAGGTGCACACCCGCTCGGTGGCGCACAACAAGGAAACGCTGCCCGGCCACGAGCGGGTGGCCGTGGCGATCAGGCGCCGCCACCACCGCAAGGCCGAGGAGGCCATGCGCGAGGTGGTCGAGGTGGCCCGCACCGACGCCGAGCAACACGTACGACTCTGCTGCTAGAGACTCCGCTGCCAGAAATGAGCGATTTCTTGGACGTCCTCCTCGACGTCGACGGCCCCGTGGCCGTCGTGACCCTCAACAGACCAGCCAAGCTCAACGCCATCACCCCCGACATGGCCGCCGCGCTGCGCGCCTGCCTGAGCCGGGTGGACGCCGACCCCGCCATCCGCGCCGCCGTGCTCACCGGTGCGGGTGAGCGCTCGTTCTGCGTCGGCAGCGACATCGGCGAGCTCGACGAGTACGCCACGCCGTGGGAGTTCCGCAACCGCGGCGACTACGGCGACGCGGTCCGCGCCCTGCGCACGCCCATCGTCGCCGCCGTCAACGGCTACGCCTACGGCGGCGGCCTGGAGCTGGCCATGGCCTGCGACATCCGGCTGGCCGCCGACACCGCGACGTTCGCCGCGCCGGAGATCAAGCTCGGCTGGATCGGCGGCAGCGGCCAGTCGGCCCTGCTCGCGCACGCGGTCGGCCCGGGCAACGCGGCCACCATGCTGCTCACCGGCGACCCCATCGACGCCGCGCGCGCCGTGGCCTGGGGGCTCGTCACCGACGTGTACCCGCAGGAGGAGCTGACCGAGGCCGCGCGGGAGCTGGCGGGGCGGATCGCCGCCCGGCCGCCGATCGCCGCGCAGACGGCCAAGGCCAACCTCAAGGCGGCCTACTCGATGCCCCTCGACCAGGCCATCCAGTACGAGCGCGACCTCCAGACGGTCTGCTTCTCCACCGCCGACGCGGCCGAGGGCAGGGCCGCCTTCGCCGAGCGCCGCGAGCCCGTCTTCGAGGGGCGCTGATGGGCGTTCTCGACGGCTACCGCGTGATCGACCTGTCCATCGCGATGGCGGGGCCGCTGGCCGCCATGCGGCTGGGCGACCTGGGCGCGGACGTGGTCAAGGTGGAGCCGGTGACCGGCGAGTGGCAGCGGCACGCCCCTGCGGGCGGCGCCACCGGCAACCGGGTCAACGCCTCGTTCCTGTCGCTCAACCGCAACAAGCGCAGCCTCGCCGTGAACCTCAAGTCCGACGAGGGCCGCGACATCGTCCACAAGCTGGCCGCGTCGGCCGACGTGTTCCTGCAGAACTACCGTCCGGGCGTGGCCGAGCGGCTCGGCATGGACTACGACACGATCAGCGCGCTCAGCCCGCGCATCGTCTACGTCTCCATGTCCGGCTACGGCGAGAGCGGCCCGTACATGTCGCGACCAGGCCAGGACCTGCTGCTGCAGGCCATGAGCGGGGCCATGCTCAGCACCGGCCGCGACGGCGACCCGCCCGCGCCGGCCGGCACGTACGCCATCGACGCCATCACCGCCTACAGCGCGTTCGAGGGCGCGCTGGCCGCGCTGCTGCACCGCGAGCGCACGGGCGAGGGCCAGCGGGTGAGCGTCAACATGCTGGACGCGGCCATCGCCGTGCAGATGCAGGAGCTGTCGATCTTCACGGTCGGCGGGGTCCCGCAGCGGCGCGGGCGCGAGCCGCACGGCCACACCTACATCCGGGCCCCGTACGGCGTCTTCGCCACCAAGGACGGCCACATCGCGCTCGGCATGCCCAGGCTGGACGCCCTGGCCGTGGCGTTCGACCTGCCCGAGCTGGCCGGGATGGACGGCGACGCCGACGGGCACACCAGGCGCGACGAGATCACCGCGATCGTCGCCCGCCGGCTGCCCGAGCGCACCACGGCCGAGTGGCTGGAGATCTGCGCCCGCCACGACCTGTGGGCGGGTCCCGTGTACGGCTACGCCGACCTGGTGGCCGACCCGCAGGTGCGGCACAACGGCTCGTTCGTCACCTACGACCACCGCAGCGAGGGCACCGTCACCACGCCCGGCTTCCCCTACGGGCTCAGCGCCGCCCCGCCGGCCGTCCGCATGGGCGCACCGCTGGTCGGCGAGCACACGAGGGAGCTGCTGGAAGAGCTCGGCTACCCGGCCGAGCGCACCGCCGAGCTGGTCGCGGAGGGCGTGCTGGCATGCGAGGACTGACCTGGGACCACCCCCGAGGTTACGCCCCGCTCGACGAGCTGACCCGGCTCGACCTCGCCGGCGCGAACCCATACGGGGACGTGCCCGAGCCGATCGAGTGGGACCGGCAACCGCTGGAGGGGTTCGAGTCCGAGCCCATCGCGGAGCTGTGCCGGCGCTACGACGTGCTGGTGATCGACCATCCCGGGCTGGGCGCGGCGGTGGACGCGCTCGTGCCCATGGACGAGCTGTTCGAGCCGGCCGAGCTGCTGAGCCTGCGCGCCGGCTCGGTCGGCCGCAGCTTCGACAGCTATCACCTGGACGGCCGCCAGTGGGCGCTGCCGCTCGACGCGGCCACCCAGGTCGCCGTCGCCCGCCCGGGCGTGCGGCTGCCGGGGACGTGGCCGGAGCTGCCGGACTTCGCCAGGAGCACGAGGCCGGCCCTGTGCCTCGGCGGGCCGCACGCGTTCCTCATGTACAGCGCGCTGTGCTCGGGCGACTTCCTCGACGAGGAGGCCGGGACGCGGGCGCTGAAGCTCATGGCGGAGCTGCTGGCCCTGGCCGACCGCGAGCTCTCCGTGCTCAACCCGATCGGCGTGCTGGACGCGCTCACCCGCGGCGCGGCCGACTGGTGCCCCCTCGTGTACGGCTACGCCACCTACCCGCTGGCCTTCACCGACGCGCCCTCCTGGCCGGGCGGGGAGCCGGGGAGCGTGCTCGGCGGCACCGGGCTGGCTGTCTCCGGGCGGCGCATCGGCGAGATCCGCGACGCCGTCCGCGCCCACCTGCGCCGCCTGCTGTCGGAGCCGGTGCAGACCGGGCTGTTCCCGGCCACCGGCGGGCAGCCCGCCGCCCGCGCCGCCTGGGAGAGCGGCGATTTCTACCGCCGCACCCGGGCGACCATGGACGCCGCCTGGATCAGGCCGCGCTTCCCCGGCTACATCGCCTTGCAGGAGACGTCCTCGGCGCTGATCCGCGACGGGCTGCTCGCCGGTGACCATCCCCGCGACCTGCTCAGGCACCTGCACAAGGAATGGAGAAAGCAATGACCACGGCGCTCGTCACGGGCGCGGCGGGCGCGCTCGGCAGGGCGATCGTCCGCCGGCTGGCCGCCGACGGCCACCAGGTGGCGGCACTCGACCTGGACGCGGGCTCGCTCGAAGGCGCGCTCAACCTGAAGACGGATCTGCGCGACCCGGCCGCGATCGAGGCCGCGTTCGCCGAGACGGCCGCGCGGCTCGGCCCGGTGGGCATCCTCGTCAACAACGCGGCCGTCTACCCCGCCAGGCCGTTCCTCGAGGTGCCGCTGGCCGAGTACGACCACGTCCACGCGGTCAACCAGCGCGCCTACTGGCTGGCGGCGCAGCACGCGGCCGGGCAGATGAGCGAGCTGGGCGGCGGCGCGATCGTCAACATCGCCTCGATCACCATGCACGGCGGCTGGTCCGACCTGGCCGCCTACGTCGCCACCAAGGGCGCGGCGGCGGCGCTCACCCGGGCGCTGGCCCGCGAGCTCGGCCCGAAGGAGATCCGCGTCAACTGCGTCTCCCCCGGCGCCTTCCCGACCGCCGCCGAGGAGATCCACGCCGATCCGGAGGCGTACGAGCGGTTCGTCCTGGAGCGGCAGTCGCTCCAGCGGCGCGGCAAGCCCGAGGAGCTGGCCGCCGTGGTGTCCTTCCTCGCCGGCCGGGACGCCTCCTTCGTCACCGGCCAGACCATCGAAGTCAACGGAGGGTGGGTGATGGCATGACGCCGTCCCGCAGGGAGCTGGCCGAGCTGACGGGCGACCTGAGCGCGGCCGGCGGGGTGCGGCTGGTGACGCTCGGCGACGGCGCCGAGCGCGGCATCCGGACCCTGGAGTTCCGCACCGGCTCGGGGCTGGCCTTCGACGTGCTGGTCGACCGGTGCATGGACATCGGGGCGGCCGAGCACGCCGGGCGCTCGTTCGGCTGGCGCTCGCCCACCGGCTTCCGCCATCCCGGCCTGCACGAGAACGCGGACGAGGACGGGCTGTCCTGGCTGCGCTCGTTCTCCGGGCTGATCGTCACGGCCGGGCTGGACCACACGCTGTTCGGCGGCGACGTGCCGGCGGGCGCGTACCGGTATCCGCCCAGGCAGTCCGTACGGCATGGCCTGCACGGCCGCGCGGGCAACCTGCCCGCCAGACTGACCGGCTACGGCGAGCGCTGGGAGGGCGACCGCTGCGTGCTGTGGGCCGAGGGCGAGGTGCGGCAGGCCGCGGTCTTCGCCGAGAACCTGCGCCTGGTCCGCCGCATCGAGGCCGACCTGGGCGGCGACGAGATCCGGCTGGTGGACACCGTGACGAACGCCGGGTTCGAGCCGACGCCGCACATGTTCCTCTACCACATCAACCTCGGCTGGCCGCTGCTCGACGAGGGCGCCAGGTTCGAGGCCGACATCCGCGAGACCCTCTGGCAGAGCGACAGCGTGGCCGAGCAGAAGGCCGACCACCTGACCTTCCCGGGGCCGGTGCCCGGGTTCGTGGAGCAGGTGTACGAGCACGCGCTCAACCCCGTCGAGGACGGGGTGCACCGGGTGGCCGTGATCAACGACCGGCTCGGCATGAAGGTCAGCGTGGAGTGGCGGGCGGAGGAGTTCCCGTGCTTCTTCGAGTGGCTGAACCTGCGCTCCGGCAACTACGCGGTCGGCCTGGAGCCGTCCACGCACCACGTGTCGGGCGACGCCGCGGCCAGGCAGGACGGCAGCATGATCTGGCTCGGCCCGGAGGAGTCGCGCACGTACCACACGACGTTCCGTGTCGAGACGGCCTGAGCCGCAGCTACTCGGGGAGGCGGTAGGCGCGGCGGGCCGTGCCCGCGAAGACGTCGGCGCGCTCGCTCTCCGACAGTCCCGCGCACAGCTCGTCCGCCGCCTCCGCGACCTGCTCGTAGCCGGCCGCGAGCAGGCACACGGGCCAGTCGGAGCCGAACATGACCCGCTCGGGCCCGAACGCCTCCAGGACGGTCTCGGCGTACGGCCGCAGGTCGGACACCCGCCAGGACGTCCAGTCGGCCTCGGTGACCATCCCGGACAGCTTGCAGTAGACGTTGGGGCGGGCGGCCAGCTCCAGGATCCGCGCCCGCCACGGCTCCAGCTCACCCGTGGCGATGGGCGGCTTGGACAGATGGTCGAGCACGAACGTCAGCCCGGGCAGCGCGCTCACCGTGTCGATGGCGGCCGGGAGCTGGTGCGGCAGCGTGAGCAGGTCGTAGGCGAGCCCGGCGGCCTCGACGGCGGCCAGGCCGCGGCGGACGTCGGGGCGGGTGAGCCAGCCCGGGTCGGGCTCGGACTGGACGCCGTGGCGCACGGCCACCAGGCCGGCGGGCAGCGCGGCCAGGGTGTCGGCGGCGCCGGGCGCGGTGAGGTCGATCCAGCCCACGACGCCGGCGACCAGCTCGGACCCGGCGGCCAGGGCCAGGAACTCCTCGGTCTCGGCCAGGTCGGGCAGCACCTGCACCAGCACGGTCCTGCTGACCCCCGCCGCCGCGGCCTGGCCCTCCAGCTGGTCGAGGGTGAAGGTGCGGCGGACGGGCGCCATCTTCTCGGAGTCCAGCCAGGTGTGGGGGCGGGCGTCGAGGTCCCAGACGTGGTGGTGGGCGTCGATACGGCTCATGCGATGTCCATCGGTCGGGATCCGGCCGCAGGCGGCCGGATGAGGTCATTCCGGGTCGAGCTCGGCCCAGAGGCTGTCGGGGATGGGGACGGCGGCCAGGCTCAGGTCCTCGCCCACCTCCTCGGGGCTGCGCGCGCCGACGACGACGCCGGTCACCGCCGGGTGGCGCAGCGGAAACTGCAGGGCGGCCGCGGCGAGCGGCACGTCGTACGCGGCGCAGCGGGCGGCCAGCCCGCGGGCCCGGCTGAGCACCGGCTCGGCCGCCGGGGCGTAGTCGTAGTGCGCGCCGGGGCCTGGATCGGCCAGGATGCCGCCGTTGAAGACGCCCGCGACGATCACCCCGGTCCCCCGCTCGCCGCACAGCGGCAGCAGCTCCCGCTCCGCGCTCCTGTCGAGCAGGCTGTAGCGGCCGGCCACCATCACGCAGTCCACGTCGGTCTCGCGCACGAACCTGGCCAGCATCGAGGTCTGGTTCATGCCCACGCCGACGGCCCGCACGCCGCCCTGGGCGCGCAGCCGCTCCAGCGCCGGGTAGGCGTGGCGCACGGCCTGCTCCCAGTGGTCGTCCGGGTCGTGGATGAGCAGGATGTCGAACGCGTCCAGGCCCGTGCGCTCCAGGCTGGCGGCCAGCGAGGCGTAGACGCCCTCCACGGTGTAGTCGCGCCTGACCGGGTCGAGCAGCGCGCCGACCTTGCTGGACACCGTCACCCGCGACCGATCGACGCCCTTGAGGAACCGGCCCAGCCGCAGCTCGGCCAGGCCGGCGCCGTAGCGGGGCGCGGTGTCGAAGTAGCGGACGCCCGCCGACCAGGCGGCTTCGAGCGTGGCCGCGGCCTGCTCCTCGCCGACCGGGGTGTAGAGCCCCGCCAGCGGAGCGGTGCCGAGCCCGATCCGGGAAACGGTGACGTCGCTGCGACCGAGCCTCACGTCCGGCTCCCCTCCACCAGGAGATCGTTGGCAGCCCGAAACCTACCAGACATCCTATGTTCTGCCTAGATATTCAGGAGGTATAGACATATCCAGGCTCTTCGCGTAGATATACATCCTACGTTCGCGGCTTAACGTCCGTGAAACATCTCGCCTGCGACGTCCCCGTCCTCGGCATCGGAGCCGGTCGGGTCGCACGCCCGGCGAGTGCGTCCATGCGCCCTGCGGCGCGATCACCTCATCGCTTCTCGCGGCTTCCGCCCAAGGGCGGCATGTGTTCTGGAACAGGAGTAACGGTGACCAACGGCTACACACGACGGGGCGTGCTCAGGAGCGGTTTAGGGGCGGCGGCCGGATCGCTGCTCGTGAGCGGCGTCTCCCCCGGCGCGGCGCTGGCCGCCGCCGGCGGCGGCACGAAGGGCAACCCGCTCACCCTCTGGTACGCCCGCCCGGCCGCCGCCTGGCTGGAGGCCCTGCCCGTCGGCTGCGGCCGGCTCGGCGCCATGGTCTTCGGCGGCGTGGACACCGAGCGCTTCCAGCTCAACGAGGACAGCATCTGGGCCGGCGGCCCGCACGACTACGACAACCCGGAGGCCCTGGCCGCGCTCCCCGAGATCAGGCGGCTGGTCTGGGAGGACAAGTGGCAGGCCGCGCAGAACCTGGCCGACCAGAAGTTTCTCGGCAAGCCCAGCGAGCAGGCCCCCTACCAGGTGCTCGGCGACCTCACGCTGACCTTCCCCGGCTCCGCCGAGTTCACCGAGTACCGCCGCGAGCTGGACCTGACCAGTGCCGTCACCACCGTGACCTACGTCCGGGACGGTGTGCGCCACACGCGCGAGGTCTTCGCCAGCAACCCCGACCAGGTCATCGTCGTCCGGCACACGGCCGACAAGCCGGGCGCGGTGACGTTCAAGGCGGCCTTCTCCAGCCCGCAGACCACCACCACGGCCGAGGCGGGCAAGGCCACGATCGCGCTCGACGGCGTCAGCGGCGACACCCAGGGGCTGAAGGGCGAGGTCCGCTTCCGCGCGCTGGCCAGGGCCGAGGCGAAGGGCGGCACGGTCGGGACCGACGGCGGCACTCTGTCGGTGGACGGGGCCGACGAGGTCACGCTGCTGATCTCCATGGGCTCCAGCTACCGCAGCTTCAAGGACGTCGCCGGCGACCCCGCCGAGGTGGCCGGGCGGCACCTGACGAAGGCGGGCGGGCGGCCGTACGAGGTGCTGCGGCGGCGGCACGTGCAGGACTACCGCAAGCTGTTCGGGCGGGTGGAGATCGACCTCGGCACCTCGGAGGCGGTCGCGCTGCCGACCGACGAGCGCATCGCCCGCAAGCAGCTCGACACCGACCCCCAGCTCGCCGCGCTCTACTTCCAGTACGGCCGCTACCTGCTGATCTCCAGCTCCCGCTCCCCCGGCTACGCCGCCAACCTGCAAGGCATCTGGAACGACTCGCTAGCGCCCGCGTGGGAGTCGAAGTACACCATCAACATCAACTGCCAGATGAACTACTGGCCGGCCGCGCCCGGCAACCTCATCGAGTGCATGGACCCGCTGTTCGACCTGATCAAGGACCTGGCGGAGACGGGCGCCAGGACGGCCAGAGCGCAGTACGGCGCGCGCGGCTGGGTGGCGCACCACAACACCGACGGCTGGCGCGGCACCGCGCCCGTGGACTTCGCCTTCTACGGCGTGTGGCCGAGCGGCGGCGCGTGGCTCTGCCTGACCCTGTGGGAGCGCTACCTCTACACGGGCGACGAGCGGCACCTGCGCGAGCACTTCCCGCTGATCAAGGGCTCGGTGGAGTTCTTCCTGGACACGCTCCAGACCGATCCCAGGACCGGCTACCTGGTGACCAACCCCTCGCACTCGCCGGAGGTGGGCCACCACGAGGACGGCGGCGAGAACGTCAGCATCTGCGCGGGCCCCACCATGGACATGCAGATCCTGCGGGACCTGTTCGGCGCGTTCGAGGAGGCTTCGGAGATCCTCGGCGTCGAGGAGGGGATGCGGGAGCAGGTCAAGCAGGCGCGGGCGCGGTTCGTGCCCAACCAGGTGGGCCATCTCGGGCAGATCCAGGAGTGGCAGGAGGACTACCGGGGCGACGCCGCGCTGTCGCGCAGCCGGCACATCTCCCACCTGTGGGGGCTGTTCCCGGGGCACCAGATCGACCCGCGCATCTCCCCCGAGCTGGCCACGGCCGCGCGGCGCACGCTGGAGCTGCGCGGCGAGGCCGGTGCGGGGTGGTCGCTGGCCTGGAAGATCAATTTCTGGGCGCGGCTGCTCGACGCGGCCGAGGCGTACAAGCGGCTGGGGAACCTGCTGGTCCCTGCCCGTACGGCGCCGAACATGTTCGACCTGCACCCGCCGTTCCAGATCGACGGCAACTTCGGCGGCACCTCGGGGATCACGGAGATGCTGCTGCAGAGCCACGGCGACCAGTTGCACCTGCTGCCGGCCCTGCCCGCCGCCTGGCCCGCGGGGTCGTTCCGCGGGCTGCGGGCCAGGGGCGGCTTCGAGGTGGACCTGGAGTGGAGCGGCGGCGGCCTGGCCCGCGGGCGCATCCGCTCGGACCTGGGGCGCGAGCTCAGGCTGCGGACCGCGGGGACGGTCACGGTCACCGAGCACGGCCAGCCGGTCCCGGTGGAACGGCCCGAGCCGGGCGTGCTCGTGCTCAAGACGCGCCGAGGGGCGGTCTACGACCTCGCGGCGTCCGCCTGACCCTGCATTCCGGGCACGGCCCGGGGCGGGGTCCTGGAGGCCTCGCCCCGGGCGTGGGCGGCGAACAGGCGGGCCGCCTCGTCCGGGTCCCCGGACGCCAGCGCCGAGACCAGGTCGTCGTGATGGCCCGCCATCGCCGACCAGTCGCCGTCGTAGAGCGGGTTGCCCACCACGTGCAGGCTCCACAGGTTGGACTCGATCGTCCGCCAGAGCCGCAGCAGGAAGGAGTTGCCGCACGCCGCGCACACCCGCCGGTGGAAGGCGAGGTCCGCGTCCCTGAACGCGCCGATGTCGCCGTCGCGCGCCGCCGCCCGCATCGCCAGCACGTCGGCCGAGAGCTGCCGCAACGTCTCGGCCTGGATGCGGGCGGCCGCGCCGCGTGCGGCATACTCCTCCAACAACACCCTGATGTCGCGAACCTCCCGGGCCTGCTCGTCGGAGATCTCCGCGACATAACTGCCTCGGTTGGGATAGGAGATGACCAGGCCCTCGTGCGCCAACCGCTTGATCGCCTCCCTGGCCGGGGCCTGGCTGGTGCCGACCCGTCTGGCGATCTCGGCTTCCACCAGCCGGTGCCCGGCCACCAGCTCCCCCGACACGATCCAGCCGCGCAGCAGCGCGTAGACGCGGTCCGACAGCAGCTCCCTGGGCAGCAGCAGCCGGGAGTCGGGCGGCGCGATCTGCTGCTCCTGCCAGATGCGCGCCACCGTGGACTGCGACAGCCCGAGCTGCCTGGCCATCGTGCGGGTGGAGGGCACGGCGGAGCCGCCGGCCGCGGCCGCGATCACCCGCTCCGCCTCCTGCCGCTCGCTGCTGCGCGGCCGCCCCGGCCTGGGCGCGTCCGACAGGCCGTCGAGCCCGCGCTCCACGAACCTGGCGCGCCACTTGGCGACGGTCGCCGGGCTCACCTCCAGCCGGGTCGCGATCTCCTTGCGCGGCAGGCCCTCCGCGCACGCCAGCACGATGCGGCTGCGCAGGCTGAGCCCGCCGCCGGGCTCCTCCGCCCACGCCCGCAGAGCGGACAGCTCCTCCGCGCCCAATGTCAGCCGCTTGCCTTCATCACGTCCAGCCACGTGGCCATCTTAACGTATTTATGACTCAGTCACCTGCTGGAAACTTATTTGTCGGGCCACGTAAGCCCTTGACCGACCCCAGTTACCAACGTATTAAATAATCGCTAATCGAGTAACGACCCATTAAAAGGCGTCGCAGATCTCGCCCCCTTGGAGGTGCGATGCGTTCCCCCCGTACACCCCTCGCTCTACCGGCCATCGGATGCCTGCTCCTGCTCACCGGCTGCGGCGGGGGCGGCTTCGCCGGCGACTCCCAAGCTCAGCAGAGCGCGGGAGGCCAGAGCACGGTCAGGATGCTGGTCAACATCAGCCCGAACCTCACCCAGGCCTACTGGGACGGCCTGGTCAAGCCGTTCGAGCAGGCCAACCCCGGCATCGACGTCAAGATCGAGGCGCCGACGGGCAAGGGCGTGGCCGACACCCTGCCGCAGCAGCTCGCCGCCGGCAACGCGCCCGACGTGGTCGAGACGCTGATGGCGGACGAGACGCTGGCCAAGCAGATGCTCGACCTGACCGACCAGCCCTGGACGAAGGACACCCCGCTGGCCGAGCAGGCCAAGCTGGGCGGCAAGATCTACTCGGTCGGCGTCGGCGTGCAGGCCCAGTCGCTGGTCTTCTACAACAAGGCCGCCTTCGACAAGGCCGGGATCGACACGCCGCCGACCACGTTCGACGAGCTCGACGCCGCCATGGGCAAGCTCAAGGACGCGGGCTACCTGCCGCTCCAGACCGGCGGCGACTTCCTGACCGGGCTGCAGCTCCTGCAACTGTCCAACCCGAGCCGCGCCCAGACCCACCCCGTCTGGCAGCAGGACGTCAAGGCGGGCAAGGTCAAGGCGGGCGAGTCGCTGCTGCCCTACCTGGAGCGCTACCGCACCTGGATCGACAAGGGCTACGTGGACAAGAACGCCCTGGGCATGAAGTACGCCGACGCCGAGACCGCGTTCCTGACCGGCAAGTCGGCCATGTACGTCATGGGGAGCTGGTTCACCGCCTCCGAGGCCAAGGCCAAGAAGGACTTCGAGGTGGGCGTCTTCCCCGCGCCGGTCGACAAGGGGCAGACCTACCCCGGTCCGCAGGGTGCGACGCTGGCGGCGCCGTACATGATCCTCAAGTCGACCCCGCAGAAGGACGCCGCGCTCAAGCTGGTCCAGTGGCTCGTCACCGACCCGGCGGCGGTCAAGAGCCAGCTCGCGCAGGACGGCAACTTCCGCACCGGCGTGGAGCGCGAGTTCACCCCGCTGGAGAAGCAGGTCCAGGAGATCCTCGACAAGGCGCCCTCCGGGGTCCCCCAGGGCGAGGGCTACGGCGACGCCACCCTGCCCAAGGGCTTCAACGCCGCGTGGAACACCGAGGTCCAGGGCCTGTACGTGGGCAAGTCGCCCAAGGAAGTGGCCGAGGGCGTGGACCGCTGGGTGGCCGGACGCTCATGACCCTCACCAGGGAAGCGCCCATCACCCTGGCCAAGGCGCCGGACCCGCCACGGCGGCGCAGGCGTGAGGGGCTCGCCACCACGATCATGGTCGCCCCGGCCACGATCCTCTACACCGTGATGCTCATCATCCCCGTCGGCGTGGCGCTCTACCTGAGCCTGACCGACTGGGACGGCTTCAGCGCCGACCCCGCGTTCGTCGGCGCCGCCAACTACGCCAGGCTCCTGGACGACCCGGAGCTGCGCCGCGCCGCCCTGGTCACGCTGCTGGTCGCGGCGGCGGGCACGGCCGGGCTCAACCTGCTCGGCCTCGGCTTCGCCCTGCTGGTCAACGGCGCCTCGCGGGCCAACACGTTCTTCCGGATCGTGCTGTTCTACCCGCACGTGCTCAGCGCCCTGGTGGTCGGCTTCCTGTGGTCGGCCATCCTCGGCACCACCGGCGCGGTCAACAACCTGGTGACCACCTGGGGCGGGTCGGTCATCCCGTTCCTGTCGGATCCGACGTGGGCCACGGTCACCATGATCGCGGTGCTGGTGTGGGCCGGGTTCGGCGTCAACGTGGTGCTCTACCTCGCCGGGCTGCAGGCGGTGCCGCACTCGCTGCTGGAGGCCGCGCGGATCGACGGGGCCTCGCGCTGGCAGGTGTTCAGGAACGTGACGCTGCCCGCGCTCGGGCCGTCCGTGACCGTCAACATCGTGCTGTCGCTGGTGACGCTGCTGAAGACGTACGACCTGGTGGTGTCGCTCACGGCGGGCGGCCCGGCGGGCCAGACGCAGACCGTCGCCTACCTCATCCTGTGGAACTCCTTCCACGACGCCAGGCTCGGCTTCGGCTCGGCCCAGTCGGTGATCCTCATGCTGGTGACCGCGGCGCTCGCGTTCGTGGTGACCAAGCTGCGCAGGCGCGGCGAGCTGGCGGTGCACCAGTGAAGAAGACCTTCCTCTGGGCGACCGTCGCCTTCATGCTCATCCCCCTGTACGTGCTGGCCGTCAACGCGTTCAAGGGCCAGCAGGACATCCTGGCCAACCCCTTCGGCTTCGGCGGCCTCACCCTCGAACCCCTCGGCAGGGCCCTGACGAACCCGCAGTTCAACGTGGTCAAGGGTTACGCGGTCACGCTGCTGTTCGTGGTGGCGGTCAACGTGCTGTCGGTGGTGCTGGCCGCCCCGGCCGCCTACGCCATCGCGCGCAGCCCCAAGCGCAGGTTCCGGGTGCTGATGCTGTTCTTCCTGGCCGGGACGTTCATCCCGGGCCAGGTGCTGGTCATCCCCGTCGTGTACGTGCTCAAGACCCTCGGGCTGATGGGCACCATCCGGGGCTTCGTCCTGTTCGAGACCACGCTCACGCTGCCCTTCTCGATCTTCCTGTACGCCGGCTACATCGCCACCATCCCCGCCGTGCTCGACCAGGCGGCGGCCGTGGACGGGGCGGGCCGGCTGCGGACGTTCTGGCAGATCGTCTTCCCGCTGATGCGGCCGGCGGTCGCCACGATGGTCATCCTGAACACCTTCTCGGTGTGGAACGACTTCGTGAACCCGCAGATCATCCTGGGCCCCGGCAGCGGCCTCTACACCGTCACCACCGGCGTCTACGCGGCGGTCAGCCAGTACGCCACCGACTACACCGTGGTCTTCCCGACGCTGCTGCTGGCCATCGCGCCCCTGCTGGTCTTCTTCGTCTTCATGCAACGGCACATCATCAGCGGCCTGACCGCCGGAGCAACGAAAGGTTGAAGATGCGCGCTGCATCCCCCGATCCCGCAAACGGCCCCTCTGTCATCGCAACCGTCCCGCTCGGCGTGCCTCCGGCCTGGGCCGTGCTGGAGCGCCGGCTGTTCGACGCCCTGGACGAGGCCTGGCGGGCCTTCGCCGCCCGCTACTGCGGGCCCGACGGGCGGCTCGTCTACCACGGCCCGGCCGCGGACCGGGACGGCGCCGACGACTTCTACGAGGCGTTCTTCAACTGGCCCACGCTCTACCAGCTCGGCGGCGCCGACGACCTGCTGGACGCCGCCAA
The DNA here is from genome assembly GCF_005889725.1 of Nonomuraea zeae. Classification (GTDB taxonomy): domain Bacteria; phylum Actinomycetota; class Actinomycetes; order Streptosporangiales; family Streptosporangiaceae; genus Nonomuraea; species Nonomuraea zeae. The sequence goes on along the minus strand of NZ_VCKX01000053.1, from coordinate 33,900 downwards.
GCACCACTGGGAGGGCGTGACCACCCAGCTCACGGAGCTGGGCTACCTGGTGGACGAGTACGAGCGCGGCTACGACTGGTTCCACCAGGGCGAGTCGATGCTGCTGTTCTACGGCATCTGCGCGGCCGACCCGCGCGACGAGCGCTTCCGCGACCGGGCCCGCCGCTTCGCCGACCTCTACCTGCCGGGCTCGGCCAACTACGACGCCGAGCACGACATCATCCGGGCCCCGCACAACGGCGCCGGCGGCCCCCGCTACGGCCTGCAGTGGGAATGGGCCTCCTACCACACGGACCTGGTCAGCATGCGGCCGTTCGGCCTGCCCTTGCGCGACCTGCCGGGCATCACGTCCTGGGAGGACCTGGGCGACCCGAGCAACGCCGCCCGCATGGGCGCGGCGATGAGCGAGCGGATCGGCCGCGGCGACGTGGCGGTGAACCTGGCCGCGACCAGCCTGGCCGTCAACGCCTGGCTCTATGACGGCGACGAGCGCTACCGCGACTGGGCGCTGCGCTACATCGGCGCCTGGCAGCGCCGGGCGGAGGCCAACGACGGGATCCTGCCCGACAACGTCGGCCCGTCCGGCGTGGTCGGCGAGCTGCACGACGGCCGGTGGTACGGCGGCAACTACGGCTGGCAGTGGCCGCACGGACTCTACAGCGTGGGGGCCGCCGCCGCGATCGCCGCCGTCAACGCCCACCTGCTGACCGGCGACGACGCCGCGCTCGCCATCGGCCGCGACCCCCTGGAGATCGTGTACGACCGCGCCATCCAGGCCGGCGTGACCGAGACCGAGATGAGCATCAGCGACCGGTGGCTGGCCGAGCTGGGCGACGAGGCGGCCAAGCCCACCATGCTGGTGCCCAACCGGCACGACGACTCCGGCTGGTTCGACTTCCAGCCGCCGCAGCTCGGCCTGCCGGTCTGGCTCTGGCACATGACCCTCGGCCGCGGGGACGCCGACCGGCTCGACCGGATCCGCAGGGCCAGCGGCTACGACTGGTCCACGGTGCGGCCGTTCCGCAACAAGGAGGAGGCCGGGCACGAGGCGCCCTGGCTGGAGTTCCTGCGCGGCGCCAACCCCGGCTTCCCCGAGGCCATGCTGTCCACCGCGCTCGGGCAGGTGCAGCGCAGGATGGCGCTGGTCGACGCCGACCGCGCGGACCTGTCCACCATTCACGTGCACCACTGGCAGCGGCTCAACCCGGTGCTCACCGAGGCGCTGCTGCAGCTCGTCACCGGCACCCCGCAGGTGCTCTACAACGGCGGGCTGCTGCCGGCCCGGCTGGCCTACTTCGACGCCGACCGCCGCCGCCCCGGGCTGCCCCCGGACGTGGCCGCGCTGGTCGACTCGGTACGCCCCGACGGCACCCGCGTGGAGCTGGCGAACCTGAGCTTGAGCCGGACCCGCCGGGTCGTGGTGCAGGCGGGCGCGTTCGGCGAGCACCACATCGACCGCGCGACGATCACCGCCTCCGACACCGCCTCCGACACCGCCTCCGACGGCGGGGCCTACCCGGGCGACCCGCGCGCCTACACCTCTCCCCCGATCACCGAGGCCGAGCGGGAGGTGAGCGTGGGCGGCCCGCGCCTGCTCGTCGAGCTGCCGCCCGGCCGCCGCATCCGGCTCGACCTGCACACGACCGCGCGCGTCCGCACGCCGTCGCACCAGCACTACTGAGGAGTTACATGGACGACGCAATCTGGGATCTCCCTGTGCGCGGGCAGCTGCCCGCAGAGCCCGATCCCGTCCTCGTGGAGGGGCTGTCCCGGATCAGCTCGGCCACCGCCTGCGCCAAACTGCACGCACAGGGCATCCGGCGGACCTTCATCGAGGGACCGCGTCCCATCGCGGCGGGGCAGAAGATCGCCGGCCGGGTCCGCACGCTGCAGTTCATGCCGCAGCGCGAGGACATCGCCTCCGGGCTCGGCCAGGAGTACGTCGAGCGGCACACCGCCCTGTGGCACGTGCTGGAGGAGGTCCAGCCCGGTGACGTGCTGGTCGTGCAGGCGTACGGCAGCGCCTACACCGGCTGCTTCGGCGACATGCTGGTCCGCTACTTCAAGCGCAAGGGCGGCGCGGGCATCGTCGTGGACGGCCGCATCAGGGACCTGCCCAGGGTGAGCGGGCTCGGCGTGCCGATCTGGTGCACGGGCGCGACCCCGCACTACGCCTCGCAGGCGGAGCTGTTCCCCTGGGCGTACGACGTGCCCGTGGCCGTCGGCGGCGCGCTCGCGCTGCCCGGCGACCTGTGCGTGGCCGACGACGACGGCGCCGTGGTGGTGCCACGCCGCCGCGCCGACTCGGTGCTCGAAGCCGCCGCCGACCACGAGCAGTGGGAGCGCTACAGCCGCGCCCGCATCGAGGAGGGCGCGGCGCTGTCCGACTACTACCCACTCACCCCCGAGACCCGCGCCGAGTTCGAGCGGTGGCGGGACGTAAAGGAGAGCCAGTGATCTTCAGGTCCGTAGGCGCGGTCGTCTTACTGCTGGGCGGCTTGGCGACCCCCACCCCCGCCGGGGCGGCCAAGCCCACATGCGACTACTACGTCGCCACCACGGGCAGCGACCGGGGCGACGGCAGCGCGCAGCGGCCGTGGAAGTCCATCGAGCAGGCTCGCGACCAGCTCAGGTCGAAGAAGAAGCAGAAGTGCGACATCGTGGTCAACGTCAAGGCCGGTGACTACGTCGTCGACAAGACGATCGAGTTCACCGAGGCCGACTCGGGCGAGGACGGCCACAAGATCACCTACCGCAGCGCGGACGGGCCCGGCAAGGCCCGCCTGCTCGGGGCCAAGCCGCTCACCGGCTGGGAGAAGTACAAGGACAACATCTACAAGACGAAGGTGGACCGTACCTTCTACACGCTGTTCGAGGACGGCAAGCGCGCCACCACGGCCCGCTACCCGAACAGGACCAGCGAGGACCTCTGGTCGCCCTACCTGTTCTCCGTGCTCGGCGAGCCGGAGAAGGAGGCCGTGCGCAACTGGCTGTACTTCAAGCCGGAGGACGTGCCCGCCGAGTGGGACGCCGACTTCGACAAGAACTCGCAGATCGTGGTCTGGTCGGGCGGCTCGTGGAGCTGGTTCACCGACACCGTGCCGCTGGGCGGCGCCGACTTCCGCAAGAACTTCTTCACGCTCAACCACTGGGCCCGCTACGCCTTCATGAACAGTCGCAGCGGCTCGCGTTACTTCCTGCAGAACACGCTGCGCTTCCTGGACCAGCCGGGCGAGTACTACTTCGACTTCGCCAACAGCGAGGTCTACTACTGGCCGAAGGGCTCGATCGACAACGTCGTGGCCCCGACGGTGAAGACGATCATCTCGCTGGCCGGCTCGTCCCCTGACAAGCGCGTGCAGAACCTCGCCTTCGACGGGCTGGCGCTGCAGTACTCGGACTTCGTGGACTGGTACCGCGCGGGCTGGATCAGCGAGGGCGACTCGGGCTACGAGCACAAGTACCCCGTCTACGACCGGCAGATCGAGATGCCGCGCAACCGGTTCGGGATGATCACGGTGACCAACTCCCGTGACATCGACCTGACCGGGCTGCACCTGTCGGACAGCGGCTACATGGGCATCTACCTGCTGTTCGCCAACGAGCGGGTCAAGGTGTCGGACAGCCTGCTGGACAACATCGGCGCCGACGGCATCAAGGTCGAGGGCGGCTATCCCGGCGAGGGCGACATCTCCGGGCACCACACGATCACGAACAACTACATCTACCACGTCGGCGAGCTCGTCCCCGGCGACGCGTCCGGCATCGAGCTGATGAGCACGGGCAACAACACCGTCAGCAACATCAACGTCAAGCACAGCGCCCGCTACGGCATCAGCCTCGAGGTCCGTCCCGAGGTCAAGAACGAGGACAACTACGCCCGCAACAACAACTTCTCCTACATCAAGCTGGAGGAGACCGGGCTCGACAGCGGCGACATGGGCGCCTTCTACACCTACGGCGTCAGCAACACCGAGCCGCACCTCATGGACAACACGGTCAAGCAGATGGTGATCACGGACGTCATCAACGACCCGGCCGGGGCCATGCCGGACAGCGGGACGCGCGGCGTGCACATGGACGCCGGCGGCTGCGGCTTCACCTTCGACAGCATCGAGGTGGGCAAGGTCAGCGACGACAAGTACCAGAGCTACCAGTGCAACAACGTCACGAACGCCAACTGGCAGGACGGCTTCGACCCCGCGAAGATGGAGTACGACAAGATCGGGGTGACCAGCTCGTTCCCGTACCCGATCCCCGGGGCCTCCCAGTGAGAGTGCTGAGCACGGCGCTGGTGGTGGTCGCGGCGCTCGTCGCCGCGCCCGCCGCCTCCGCCCAGGCGCCCTGCAAGCCGGTCGAGCACTACGTCGCGCCGGACGGGACCGACAGCGGGCCCGGCGACGCGCGGCGGCCGTGGAAGACCATCGAGCACGCCCGCGACGAGCTCAGGAAACAGCGTCAGAGCTGCGACGTCGTGGTCAACCTCAAGGCCGGCGACTACGTGGTGGACAAGACCATCGAGTTCACCGAAGCCGACTCCGGCAAGGACGGTCACCGCGTGACCTACCGCAGCGTGGACGGTCCCGGCAGGGCCCGCCTGCTGGGGGCCAGGCCGGTGACCGGCTGGGAGCCGTACAAGGACAAGATCTACAAGGCCAAGGTGGACCGGAGCTTCTACACGCTGTTCGAGGACGGCGCCCGGGCCACCACCGCCCGCTACCCCAACCGCAGGTCCGACGACGTGTGGGCGCCCTACCTGACCTCGGTGCTCAAGGAGCCGGAGAAGGAAGCGGTGCGCCAGTGGCTGTACTCCAAGCCCGGCGACTGGGACAAGAGCTGGAACCTCGACAACGCCCAGGCCGTGGTCTGGTCGGGCGGGTCGTGGAGCTGGTTCACCGACACCGTGCCGATCCAGAACCCGTCGTGGGACGACAACCAGATCACCCTCGAACACTGGACGCGGTACGCCCTGGTCAACAGCGGCGGCGGCTCGCGGTACTTCCTGCAGAACTCGCTGGACTTCCTGGACCAGCCCGGCGAGTACTACCTCGACTTCGCCAAGGGCGAGGTGTACTACTGGCCGCGCACGTCGATCGACAAGGTCCTGGCGCCGACGGTCAAGACGCTCGTCTCGATCGCCGGCTCCTCGCCTGACCACCGGGTCCGCGACCTGACCTTCGACGGCCTGGCCCTGCAGTACAGCGACTTCGTGAGCTGGTACCGCAACGGCTGGATCAGCGCGGGGGACGCCGGGGAGCCGCACAAGTACCCCGAGTACGACCGGCAGATCGAGATGCCGCGCAACCGGTTCGGGGCGGTGACGCTCACCAACACCAGCGGCGTCGGCCTGACCAACCTGCACGTCTCCGACACCGGGTTCACGGCGATCTACGCCTTGTTCGCCAACGACCACCTCCGGGTCTCCGGCAGCCTGCTGGAGAACATCGGGGCCGACGGCATCAAGGTCGAGGGGCCGTACCCGGGCGAGGGTGACGTGGCCGGGCAGAACGTGTTCACCGACAACTACATCCACCACATCGGCGAGCTCGTGCCCGGGGACGCGTCCGGGATCGAGCTCATGAACACCGGCGGCAACGAGGTCAGCCACACCGTCGTCAGGCACAGCGCCCGCTACGGCGTCAGCCTGGAGGTCCGTCCCGAGGTCAAGGACGGCGACGGGTACGCGCACGGCAACGTGTTCAAGTACCTCAGGATCGAGGAGGCGGGCCTGGACAGCGGTGACATGGGCGCCTTCTACACCTACGGCATCAGCAACGCCGAGCCGCACGAGATCACCAACCACGTGTCGCAGGTCGTGATCGGGGACGTCATCCCGGACGCCTCGATGCCGGACAGCGGGACGCGCGGCGTGCACATGGACGCCGGCGGCTGCGGGTTCTCCTTCGAGAACATCGAGGTCGGGAAGGTGACCGACGACAAGTATCAGAGTTACCAGTGCAACGAGGTCAAGAACGCCAACTGGGCCGACGGGTTCGACGGCTCGAAGATGGAGTACGACAAGATCGGGGTGACGGGCGCGTTCCCGTACCCGATTCCCAGCTAGCCCGCTGACGTGGGGGTGTGCCGGCACCCGGCGCGCCCCCACCCGGCCCCCGCGAGTCCTGAGGCCCTGCCCAGGCTCGTTCGCGCGAAGTTCCCCGCTCCCCCTTGGCGTTAACCCGGGGGTTAATGCGGCCTTGCGTAGATTGTCGTTGTCCCAGGTAGTTGTTCGCGTCGATCCTAGTCACCAGATGGTTGAGACCACTTCTGGAGTGACGAGATGACGCCTTTGCCGGCTGACGGTGCGCTGGTGGCCGGGCCGATCATCGACGCCTCCCGCGGCACCTTCCTCAGCCCTCCTGGTGAGACGGGACCGGCTCCAGCCGGGTGACGGCAGCCCCTGCGGCGCCGTGTCAGCGACGGCGTCAGGACGGCGACGGCCCGGTATCAGGACGGTCGGCGAAGGTTACGGCATGAACGGTTCAGCGGTTGCGGTCTCCGGGCCCCTGGGCCACACCGAGCTCACCCCCGGTCCTCGGGCATCTCGCAAGATCGAACACTGTAGCCAAGGAGCTTCATGATGGGACAGAACGACAACGGCTTCTCCGTGACCGGGCTGCGCAGACTGCGTGACGTGCTGGCCCGGCATGTCGACTCCGGCAAGATCCCCGGGTTGGTGGCCCTGGTCAGCAGGGGCGCCCAGACACACGTCGAGGCGCTCGGCACGATGCAGCATGACGGTGGCGCGCCGATGCGCCGGGACACGATCTTCCGGATGGCCTCCACCTCCAAGCCGCTGTCGATCGCGGCGGCGATGGTGCTGCTGGACGAGTGCCGGCTGCGGCTCGACGACACCGTTGACGCGTGGCTGCCGGAACTCGCCGACCGGCAGGTGCTGAAGCGCATCGACAGCCCGCTGGACGACACCGTCCCGGCGCGGCGGCCGATCACCGTACGCGACGTGCTGAGCTCCACCTTCGGACTCGGCATGGACATGACCGCGCTGGGCACCCCGATCATGGGCGCGATCTTCGAGCAGGGGCTCACGCCCAACCTGCCGGTGGAGATGCCCGAGCCGGACGAGTGGCTGCGCCGCCTGGGCGAGCTGCCGCTGATGTACCAGCCCGGCGAGCGCTGGCAGTACCAGATCAGCAGCGACCTCGTCGGCGTGCTGGTCGCCCGGGTCACCGGCCGGACGTTCGAGGAGTTCCTGCGCGAGCGCATCTTCGAGCCGCTGGGCATGACCGACACCGGCTTCCACGTGCCCGCCGAGAAGATCGACCGGCTGCCCACCCTGTACGCCCCCGATCCCCAGACCGGCGAGTTCCTCGCCTGGGACGAGCCCAAGGACGGCCGCTGGAGCCGGCCCCCGGCCTTCCAGGGCGGCGGCGGCGGGCTGGTCTCCACCGCCGACGACTACCACGCCTACTTCCGGATGCTGCTCAACGGCGGCACCCACAACGGCCGGCGGATCCTGTCCCGGCCCGCCGTCGAGCTGATGACCACCAACCGCCTCACCCCCGAGCAGAACGCTCCCCGCACCGCCATGGCCACCGAGAACGTCCACATCTCCTTCGGCCAGGGCCAGCAGGGCGGCTGGGGCCTCGGGATGGCGGTGCGCACCTACCGTGGCGACTACGCGCCCATCGGCCAGTTCGGCTGGGACGGCGGCAGCGGCACCTCGGTCTACGCCGACCCGGCCAACCAGCTCACCGGCATCCTGCTCTGCCAGCTCGGCTACTCCGTGCCCAGCCCGGCACACCTGATGAACGACTTCTGGACCACCCTCTACCAGGCGATCGACGACTGACACCGGGCTCACACCGGGCCCACATCGGGCCCACACCGGGCCGCCCGGGAGTGAATCATCCACCAGGGCGGCCCCGGCCTCCGACTTCCCCCGCACAGCCCCGAAGGAGCATCCCACCATGTCCATCACCCTCACCGACCAGGACAAGCTCACCCTGCGCACCGCCGCGTACGGCGCCGTCACGCTGATGTCCGCCGCCGATGTGGCCGGCAAGCCCCACAAGTCCGCCACCGAGGGCTCCATCGCCCTGGCCTCCGCCACCGGCGTGATCGGGCACGTGCTCGCTGAGAAGACCAACGACATCAAGCTGCCCGGCAAGTCCGTAGCCGCGATCGCCGACCACGTGCTGCCGGCCCTGACGGCGGCCGTCAGCCTGCTCAAGCAGCAGGACCCGGCGGAGGCCGGCAACTTCCGCCGCACCGTCCTCGTTGCCGTCGAAGCGGCCGCCCGGATCCACCAGGGCCCGCCGAGCCCCACTGTGGCGGACATGACCCGCAAGATCACCGAAGCCCTCGACGCCGCTTGACGGGGTGCCGCCCGGCTGCCGCACCGCCGGGGAGCCCATCGGTTCGGCGCCCAGGCTCTAGACCACGTATCCGAGGGCCAGTGCCGCTCGGCGGAAGGCGTCCTCGTGCTCCGGGAGCACGTACAGGAAGCGGCCGCCGAGCGAGTGGCACAGCGGGCCCGCCTTGCGGTCGCCCGCGATGAGCGCGGCGATCGCCGCGTCCTCGGCCTCGATCAGCCGGACGACTCCGCGGTCCAGCACCTGGCGGGCCCTGCGCTCCACGTCCGAGAACAGCGTCTTCACCGTGGCGGGCAGGTCGTGCCCGCACCGCTCCCCCAGGAACGTCCGCAGCCTGGCCAGCTCCTCGCCGGAGCCCAGCGCCCGGCGCAGCGATCGGGCCGACAGGGTCCAGACCCGGTCGGAGGTCCGCGTGGCGTAGGCGTCGAGAACCAGCCGGTCCACCGGCCGCAGCGTGCCGGTGGCGACGACGTCGAAGTTCGGCAGCACCTTGAGCACGTGCCCGGGGGCCTGGCCCGGCGGCTCGTAGCGCCCGCTGAGGCCGAGCGCGTACGCCCCCAGCGGGTTCAGCCGCACCGCCCGCAGCCCGTCGTAGCGGCTCAGCCGTGGCAGCGAGTCGGATCCCCAGTTGCGGTGATAGTCGTCCCTCGCCCCGTCGGGCGCGACGTAGGCCACGTCGACCAGGCCGAGCGTCGCCGCGTACTCGAACACGACCGCGAGCGTGTAGCGGCCCTCCAGGATCGGCCAGTCGCCGTAGCCCTCCCAGCCCAGGCTGCCGTATTCCGGGTCCACCAGGTACAGCTTCCACAGGGCCCGCTCGCTGCGCGCGACGACCGGGTCGAGCCCTTGCCTGCGCATCAGCGCGAACAGGTCGTCGATCCTGACCCATTCGCCCGGCTCGCACAGCGCGAGAGCGGCGGCGACGTGCTGCCGCCGCGGCTTCACGGCGGTCAGCACGTTCTTGCTCCGCTGGCCCTTGATCTCCTCGATCCGGGTGAGCTCGTCGATCAGCCCGCCGCTGACCCAGCGCCGCCACAGGTGCCTGATCGTCTCCGCGGCGGGTCTGGCCAGCGCCGTACGCCCGCGGGCGGTCAGCCGCAGCTTCCCGCCGGCCAGCTCGGCCAGGCCGCCGGCCTGTAACAGCAGCGGCCAGGCGTACGCCGCGATCGGCTCCCCGGCGTAGAAGTCGCCGCCGCTCAGCACCGAAGCCACGGTGGCGACCGTCGCCGCGCCCGGCCTGCGCGTCTGCTCGCTGCACCGCAGCTTCCCCGACGCGCAGAGCTGCAGCAGGGCCTGGAGGTCGGCCATGGCCTCCGCGCTGGTCGCGCGGAGCACCGCCGTGTCGTCATCGAGAGCCGCGCGCAGCGTGCCGTCGTCGAAGGCCATGATCAGACTTTAGGGCCGGACGCGGAGCCGGGGTGGCGGGTCAGCCGGAGACGTCGGCGGTGGCCCAGGAGTCGCGGAAGGCGTAACGGGCCGGGGCGCCGGCGTAACGCAGGAACGCGGTGCCGGTGGTCGTGCTGACGGCCGTGTTCGTGTGGTAGAAGCGGCAGCCCTCGTAGATCATCTTGCCGTTGGTCAGGCTGGTGCCCACCCCGTCGACCAGGTGGTTGCCGGCCAGGGTGCAGTCCTGATAGCGGACGATGGGGATCTTGCCGGAGGTGGTCCCGTAGCGGTGCAGGCTGTAGCTCGCCGCGCCGGCGACCTGAAGCGCGGCCATGTCGGAGCAGGAGGTGAAGGTGACGTGGCCGTTGTTCCAGTTGCAGTCGATGATCTTGTGGTTGGCGCTCTTCGGCTCGAAGCGCACGCCCTGGACGTTCAGGCGGGTGGCGCTGAGCTCGCCGTTGGCCAGGGGCATGTAGAAGTAGCGGGCCGGGCTGGAGCCGACCATCGACCAGGAGCCGCCGATGACGTTGATCGAGCCGCCGCGGTCGAAGCGGAAGAAGTCGCCGCCGGCCAGGGCGAAGTTGCACGACAGCATGAAGAAGTTGAGGAACTGGTTCTGCTGGTTGCGGCTCGACGGGCTGGAGATCCCGCAGTGCAGGAACGCGTCGGTGTAGACGGAGACGGTGTCGGTCGAGCACATGATGAAGTGGTGCTCGCTGTTGTTGTTGGCCTCGTGGTCGCCGTCGATGCCGATGACCCGGTCCCAGGGGCCCTTCCACTCGACGTTCTTGTACACGAAGTACTGGTTCTGGCCGTGGCCGTAGGTGGGGTACTGCGAGTTCGCGTCGATGGTGTCCACCGACCAGTAGTACGCGAAGCGGTTGTTGGCGTTGTTGGACTGGAAACTCATGTCCTCGAAGTACGCGTACCGCAGCCGCACCGCGGCGGTGATCAGGTTGTTCTCGCGCGGGTCGGCGTTCGCCGTGAAGTCCGTGGCGAAGCTGATGTTCGTCACCCGGGGGCCGCCGCCGCGGAAGCGCAGGCCGAAGACCTGGTCGGCGTTTCCTGAGGTGGGCGACCACATCAGGGTGTCCTTCTTGGTGATCTTGTAGTTGCCCGGCGGGAAGAAGACCTCCTTCCTGACGACCCCGTTGCTGCGCCCGGACAGGGCCGCCGTTACCGCGGCCTTGATCGCGTCGGAGTCGTCGGTGGTGCCGTCGCCCTTCGCGCCAAAATCTTTGACGTCCACGCTGTAGACCGAAGGGTCGGTGTTGGCCTCGGCCGGGCCGGCGCCCCACATCGACAGGGCGCCCATGCCCGTGACGGCTAACCCACCCGCGAGCGCGCGCCTGCTGACCTGGCCGCGCCGCTCATCTGCTTCGAATCCGGACATGCGAACATCGCTCCTTGAGTGAAGGAAGCGCCCCGAGAGGCATGATCGCGATCACGCTAGAGTCTCGGCGCCGTAGTGGACAACCAGAATCACACTATTGGGATGTCCGTATTACGGACGGTGGTAGGGCCTCCCACCTGGAACGTTCCGAAAACGAGCCGTCCGCAGAGACGGGCACGCACAACCCTTGACCGGGGCGAGTGAGACCTCTACATATATATTCACTAGCCTTTATTCATTCGGAGATGCGTGTGAAGGCAACACTCACGGCCATCCTCACGACAGTCCTCACGAGTACGGCGCTCGCCTTACCCCCGCCCGCTCCGGCGGCAGCAGAGTCCGGGGCCCGGTTCTCGGTGCCGGGGCGGGCGGACCGGACCTGCGTCGACGCCCCCTTGACGATCACCTTCCCCACCCCGCCGGCGCTCGGCTCGTCCGGCGCGATCGAGGTCCGCAAGGCCGACGGCACGCTCGCCGACCGCATCGAGGCGGCCTCGGCCAGGACCGACCGGAAGAACATCGGAGCCGCGATCTCCGACACGGGGCTGCCGCACGACTTCTCGTACGAATCGATCATGATCGACGGCTCCGCCGCCCGCGTCTACCCGCACCGGCAGCTCGAATACGGCCAGGAGTATTACGTCACCGTCGATCCCGGCGTCTTCACCGGCTTCGACGGCGTCCAGGACCCCCGGGCCTGGCGCTTCACGACCGGCAGGCACGCGCCGGGCCCGCGCCACCTGACCGTGTCGGCCTCGGGGAGCGGCGACTTCTGCACCGTGCAGGGCGCGATCGACGCCGTGCCCACCGGTAATTCCCGGCCGGTGACGATCGACGTGCGGCCCGGGGTCTACACCGAGATCGTCTACGTCCGCGAGGACCGGCCGCACCTCACCGTGCGGGGCTCGGGCGCGAAGCGGACCGTGATCCGGTACCCCAACAACGACCTGCGCAACGGCGACAAGGCGCTGAGCGGCGGCGGACCGGCGGACGTGTGCCCGCGCCGCGTGCTGGAGACCTCCGACCTGCACAACTGCTGGCGGGCGTCGTTCGGGGTGGACGCGGCCGACTTCCGGATGAGCGACCTGACCCTGCACAACACGACGCCGGACGGCGGGTCGCAGGCCGAGGCGTTCAGGGGCAACAACGACCGCATCACGCTGGAGCGGATGAACCTCGTCAGCAACCAGGACACGCTGCGGCTGCAGGGCAAGGGCTTCGTGACCGACAGCCGCATCAGCGGCGACACCGACTTCGTCTGGGGCACCGGCACGGTGTTCATCCAGGACTCGGTGCTGGAGTCGACCGACTCCGGCTACATCTCGCAGAGCCGCAACGACGACACCCGGCCGGGCACGGTGTTCGTCCGCACCAGGCTGGCGCGGGCCCCGGGCGTGCCGGACGGCTCGGTGATGCTGAGCCGCAGCGCCGTGTGGCGCTTCACCCACAGCCAGGCGGTCTTCATCGACACCGCGATGGACACGCACATCGCGCCCGTCGGCTGGCAGATCGACCCGAACGACTGCGCGCAGGCCCAGTCGGCGTCCTTCTGGGAGTACCGCAGCACCGACCTGACCGGGCACCCGGTCGACACCTCGCAGCGGCTGGCCTGCTCGCGCCAGCTCACGGCCGCCGAGGCGGCGCGGTGGAGCGACCCCTCATTCGTCCTGGGCGGCTGGGATCCCCAGTCCGGCCGGCGCTGAAGACCACGGGAGAGATGATCGGTTTGGACAGGTCAGTGAGCAGCAGGCGCAGCGTTCTGGGCGGGGTCCTGGGCGGGATCGGCGCCATGGCGGCCGGCGCGGTCATGACCCCGGCGGCCCGGGCGGCCTCGGCGACCGGACATGGCGGCAAGGTCGCGCCCCGGCCGGTGGCGCCGGTGAACCAGGAGTCGGCGGCGAAGTTCGGCCCCGAGTACAAGACCCTGCCCGCGGCCGTCGCCGGCGTCGACATCGAGCCGCTGATCGGCGTCGCGAGCGCCGGCGACCTCACCGCACGGCGGCAGCGCATGATCGACTACATCTGGAAAGGCGCGGGGCAGCCCAAGACGCTGCCGGCCGTGGAGAGCGGCGTGAGCGCGCCGGACTTCGCCTCCCTGACCGGCGTGCGCCGGATCGACCTGCTGACGGTCCCGCTGCGCTACCAGGTCTCCGCCAAGGTGTACGACCTGGTGCCGCGCCGGGCCTGGAACCGGCGGCTCGCGCTCTACCACAACGGGCACGGCGAGCCGTTCGACACCATGCTCCGCGTGGTTCAGGCGCTGCTCGACCGGGGTTACCGGGTGATGGTGTACGCGATGCCGTTCCACCACTGGAACCAGCAGCAGATCGCGGACCCGGCCGACCCGTCGAAGCTGCTGCCCGGCCCCTCGCACCGGGAGCTGCCGCCCTGGGAGAGCGCGCAGTTCTCGACGCTGACCTTCTTCCTCGAACCGCTCACGGTCACCCTGAACCATGCGCTGGCCACGTACCGGCCGGCGTCGGTGGAGATGATCGGCCTGTCGGGCGGCGGCTGGACGACCACGGTGTACTCGGCGCTGGACCCGCGGATCACCCGCAGCTACCCGGTGGCCGGGTCGCTGCCGTTCTTCCTGCGGCCCGCCTCGCCGAAGCCGAGCCCCACGATCGGCGACTTCGAGCAGACCAGGGCGGCCCTGCCCGGCTTCTACACCGGCCCGTCCGACGACTTCCTCGACATGTACGTGCTGGCCTCGATCGGCCCGGGACGCGGGCAGCTCCAGATACTCAACCGGTTCGACGAGTGCTGCTTCAACGGGGTGGGGCACCGCGCCTACCAGGCCCCGGTGCGCGACCGGGTCGCGCTGCTGGCCGGCGGGCGGCCCGAGCAGGGCCGGTGGGACCTCCTGGAGGACGCGACCCACGACGATCACACGATCTCGCCGCACGCGTTGTCGGTCATCCTGTGGGACCTTGACACCACAAATGTCACAACCTAATATCAGAATATAGATACATAATTGAATAAATATTCACAGAAAGGTGCGGATGGCACGCAGAACCTTTTCCAACAGACGCCGGGTGATCATCAACACCGACGCGAAAAACGAGGCGGACGACCAATTCGCCATCGTGCACGCCTTGCTCTCGCCGAGTCTCGACATTCGGGGCCTGGTCGCCGCGCATTTCGGCAACCGGCGCACCCGTACGAGCCTTGAGGAAAGCCGGGCGGAAATCGACCTGCTGCTGCGGCTGATGAAGCTGGAAGACACGGTCACCGTCGCGGACGGCCTGCCGTACGCGCTGCCCGACGCGGGCCGCCCGGTCGCGTCGCCGGGCGTGGAGCTGATCGTCGAGGAGGCCATGCGCGACGTGGCCGAGCCCCTCTACGTGGCCTTCCTCGGCCCGCTGACCGACATGGCGGCGGCGCTGCTCCTGGAGCCGCGCATCGCCGAGCGGGACGTGACCGTGATCTGGATCGGTGGCGGCGGGTACGACGGCCGCGCCGCCCCGCCCGGACGCCCCGAGTTCAACCTGTCCAACGACATCCTGGCGGCCAACCTGGTCTTCTCCTCGGCGCTGAAGGTCTGGCAGATCCCGGCGCCGACGTACCGGATGATGGCCGTCGGATACGCCGAGCTCGACGCGAAGGTCGCGCCGTGCGGCGAGATCGGCGACTACCTCGTGCGCCAGCTCGTCGAGTGGAACGAGCGCGAGCACGGCGGGTCGATCGAGTTCCGCGTGCTGGGCGACTCCCCCGCCGTCGGGCTGCTGCTGCACCCCGAATGCGGCACCTGGCTGGAGCGTCCGGCGCCGAACTTCCGCTACGACGGCACGCACGACTTCGCCGCCCGGAACCGGCCGATCCGCGCCTACGACTCGATCGACGCGCGGTTCATCCACGAGGATTTCTTCGCCAAGCTACGGGCCTTCGCCGGGATCTAGGGAGGGGTGCCTCGATGGCAGAATGGCACTCGGCAGTGGCCCGGGCTCGCCACCGGACCAGCAGGAGCGGCGAAGCCGAAGCGGAGGCCAGCGATCGTGGGAGCTGACAGTCAGTCCGACAAGAGCCGTGGTGGCGGCGAGCCCATGAGGTTCGCCGGCCGCCGGCTCAGTCAGGAGTCCGAGCGCATGCGGCTCCTGGTGCGGGTCGCCCGTCTCTACCACGAGCACGGGGTCCGCCAGCCGCAGATCGCCGCCCAGCTGCGCATCTCGCAGCCGCGGGTGTCGCGGCTGCTCAAGGAGGCCGCGGAGATCGGCATCGTGCGCACGGTGGTCGTGGTCCCCAGCGGCGTGCACGCCCTGCTGGAGGAGGACCTCGAGCGCAAATACGGCGTGGAGCAGATCATCGTGGTCGACGCCGTGGGCGAGAACCACGACGTCGTGGCCGCGCTGGGCTCGGCCGGCGCGACCTACCTCGACGCCACCCTGATCGGCGGCGAGCACCTCGGCATCTCCTCGTGGAGCGCCAGCCTGCTGGCCACGGTCGAGGCGATGCAGCGCCGTCCCGTGCGGGTGGCCGAGGAGGTCGTCCAGCTCATCGGCGGCGTGGGCAAGGGATCCGCGCAGGTGCAGGCGACCAGGCTGGCCGCCCACCTGGCCGATCTGACCGGCGCGGAGCCGGTCTTCCTGCCCGCCCCCGGCCTGGTCGGCACCCCGCAGGCGCGCCAGGCGCTGTCGGACGACCACGTGGTGCGCCAGGTGGTGGACGCGTGGTCGCGGCTGACGACCGTGCTGGTCGGCATCGGCAGCCTGAGCCCGTCCCCGCTGCTCCAGGAGAGCGGCAACGCCATCTCCGAGGACGAGCTGGAGACGCTGCGCGGGCTCGGGGCCGTGGGCGACGTGTGCCTGCGCTTCTTCGACGCGGACGGCCACCTGATCGCCTCGCCGCTGGAGGAGCGCGTGCTCGGCATCCCGGCCGCCGATCTGCTGCGCGTGCCCAGGCGCATCGCGATCGCCGGGGGCCGGCGCAAGACGGCCGCCATCAGGGCCGCGCTCAAGGGCGGATGGGTGAACACCCTCATCACGGATGTGGGAGTGGCCGAGCAACTGCTCAAGGACTGATCCTGCCGGCTCTCCCCCGCCGCTCCACCAGGCCGCCGTGCACGTCGCACGGCGGCCTTCGCCGTTCCTGAACGGCGGCCGAGAGTTTACCCGCGCGTCATCTGCCCGGAAACCACTCTTGACAGCCACATGCGTGTCGTTCACGATGTGATGAATCCACTCCATTCATGGCTGAATAAAAATTCTCACCCCTAAGCGACAGCGTGGTCCGGAGTGTGCCGAAAGTTGGCACAGCCCTGCCTTTCCCAGGGCGGAAAGAGAGCGTTTCGATGGCCGAGGCCCTTGGCTTCGATCCCCAGCAATCACCATTCAGTCGCCGCACTTTCGTGCGTTCTGCGGCTTTGACCACGCCCGCGGTGGCGCTGGCCGGGATGCCCGGCAAGGCCGCCGCCGCGGTGACCCCCACTCCGGCGCCCGCCCAGACGGCCACTCCTGCCCCCCAGGCGCAGGCCGCGGCGAAGAAGATCCCCGCCTTCCCGGGCGCCGAGGGCGCGGGGATGTACACCACCGGCGGCCGGGGCGGCGCCGTCTACGAGGTGACCACGCTCGACGACTCCGGCCCGGGGTCGCTGCGGGAGGCGGTCGCCAAGTCCGACGGCACGGTCGTCTTCCGCGTCGCCGGCAACATCCGGATCAAGGGCGGGCTCGACATCACCGGGTCCAACCTGACGATCGCCGGCCAGACCGCCCCCGGGCACGGCGTCACCGTCATCGGCAACGAGACCCAGATCAAGGGCGACAACATCATCCTGCGCCACCTGCGCTTCCGCGGCGGCGACGAGCTCGGCACCGGCATCGACACGTTCAGTGCCCGGGGCGTGCGGGACATCATCATCGACCACTGCTCGTTCAGCTGGGGCGTGGACGAGTGCTTCTCCGTCTACGGCAACACCAACGTGACCGTCCAGTGGTGCCTCATCTCCGAGGGCCTGACGAACTCGGTGCACGACAAGGGCCGGCACGGCATGGGCGGCCTGTGGGGCGGTGACACCATCACCTACCACCACAACCTGCTCGTCCACCAGAACGCCCGCAACCCGCGCTTCAGCTTCACCGAGGGCATGGACATGGTGGTGGACCACCGCAACAACGTGATCTACAACCACGGCATCACGTCCTGCTACGGCGGCGAGTGGTCGAACGGCGTCAACATGGTCGGCAACTACTACAAGCCGGGCCCCAACACGCTGCCGCCCATCGCCAAGGAGATCCTCGCCCCCGGCAGGTTCGGCCAGTGGCACGTGAGCGGCAACGAGGTCGAGGGCCACCCGGACGTCACGGCCGACAACACGCTCGGCATCACCTTCCCGATCGGCGGCATCACGCTGCTGCCCAAGCCGGTGGAGTTCGAGAACGGCATCACCGAGCAGACCCCGCAGCAGGCGTACGCGACCGTCCTGGAGCAGGCCGGCGCCATCCTGCCGCGGCGGGACGCGATCGACGCCCGGCTGGTCCACGAGGTGCGCACCGGCACGGGACGGCACATCAACTCCCAGAAGGACGTGGGCGGCTTCCTGCCCTTACCCACCGAGGTGACCGCTCCCGCCGACAGCGACCACGACGGCATGCCGGACGAGTGGGAGACCGCGCAGGGACTGAACCCGGAGAGCGCCGACGACGCCAAGACGGTGGGCGGCGACGGGTACACCAACCTGGAGCGCTACCTCAACTCCGTCCAGCGGGCCGGGGCCCGCAACCCCGAGGTGGCGATCACCTCGCCCACGATCGACCAGGTGTTCGCGGCCGCCAAGGACAAGCAGCCCGTCGCGATCACCGCCGACGCCAAGGCACTCGACGGCGCGAGCATCGCGAAGGTCGAGTTCTTCCACGGTGACGAGAAGATCGGCGAGTCCACGGCGGCGCCGTACCAGGCGACCTGGAAGGGCGTGACCGACGGCACCTACTACGTGACGGCCAGGGCCACCGACAGCACGGGCTCGGCCACCACCTCCTCGATGGTGCCGATCCACGTCAACCGCGTCAGGACCCACTCGGGCTGGCAGGTTCAGGACATCGGCGAGGTGCCGATCCCGGGCAACACGGCGCTCAAGGACGGCGTGTTCACGATCAAGGGATCCGGCAAGATCGCCGGCTGGAACGACTCCTTCCACTTCGCCTACAAGTCCGTCGGGTTCAGCAAGCGCGGCGAGGTCATCGAGATCACTGCGCGGCTGGACAGCGTGAGCAAGAACCACGTCGACGCCGTGGCCGGAATCATGGTGCGGCAGGACCTGGAGCCCAACTCGCCGTTCATGATGGCCGGCATCGGATACTCGGCCAGCAACGAGGACGGCTCCGGCAGGCGCGCCAAGGCGATCAGGGTCGCCTCCAACGGCAGGACGCCGAGCGTCGGCGTGTGGCCGGCGGCCGGCCAGGATCCGCTGGGCGAGAAGCCGTACTGGCTGCGGCTGGTCTGCCGGAGCCTGCCGAGCGGCGGGGACACCGAGTTCGAGGCCTTCCTCTCCAGCAACTCGCTGAACTGGGACCGCATCGGCTACGAGCGCATCGTCATGCGGACCGGCCGGTTCTACATCGGCCTGGCCGTGGACGGCAACCAGGAGCCGAACGGCGTCCACACCTACACCACGGCGACCTTCAGCCTGGTCAAGGTCAATCGTTAGACCCGGAACGGAGCACCATGACAGAACAAGCGTTGACGAGGAGGAACCTGCTCCGCGCCGGAGGTCTGCTGGCCCTGGCCACGGCCGGCGGGTGCAGCTTCTTCGACACCAGCCCCGACACGGGTTCGGCCGGCGCCGCGCAGGCCGCCGACCTGTCCACAAAGGAGGCGCCGGCGCTGGCCGAGCTGGTCAAGGCCGGCAAGCTGCCCCCGCTGGAGCAGCGCCTGCCGAAGAACCCGCTGGTCGTCACCCCGCTGAAGGAGCCAGGCAGGTACGGCGGCACGTGGGCCTCGGCGATGGTGGGCGAGGACGACTGGGACTGGCTGGTCTTCACGCTCATGTACGAGCCCCTGGTCCGTCTCAAGCCCGGGACCAACGGCCAGAAGGGCCCCGACGACATCATCCCCAACGTCGCCGAGTTCGAGGTCAAGGACGGCGGCCGGGAATACGTCTTCAAGCTGCGCGAGGGCCTCAAGTGGTCGGACGGGCAGCCGTGCACCGCCGACGACATGATCTTCGCGTTCGAGGACGTGGCCACCTACCACGACCTGCACACGACCGGCATCTACGACCTCTTCCTGGAGAACGGCAGCACCACCGAGCGGGTCAAGGTCGAGAAGGTGGACGAGCGGACCGTGCGCTACGTCTACAAGCAGCCGAAGGCCGGCCTGCTGTTCCAGATCGCGCTCTCCACGTTCGAACGGCCGGGGGCGAGCGGGTTCCTGCTGCCCAAGCACTACCTCAAGGAGTTCCACAAGAAGTACAACCCGGACGCCGACAAGCTCGCCAAGGACCAGCAGCTGGAGGACTGGACCCAGCTGTTCATGCTCAAGAACGACGTCCCGCACAACGCCGACATGCCCACGCTGCACCCGTGGAAGATCACCACTGCGATCGGCGGCGGCACGGCGGTGGTGGCCGAGCGGAACCCGTACTACTGGAAGGTCGACGACAAGGGGCGCCAGCTCCCCTACATCGACCGGTTCCGGTCGGAGCTGCTCGGCGACGTCGAGGTGGAGCTGCTGAAGATCATGAACGGCGAGCTGAGCATGCAGCTGCGCAACTTCAACACGCCGGAGAACAAGCCGCTGGTCGCGCAGAACGCCACGAAGGGCAAGTACCGGCTGTTCGACGTCCAGAGCCGGCTCAGCAACACGCTGATCATCCAGTTCAACCAGACGATCGCCGACGACGACCTGCGAGAGCTGTTCAGGAAGAAGGACTTCCGGATCGGGCTGTCGCACGCGATCAACCGCAAGGAGATCATCGACGGCGTGTACGCGGGACAGGGCGAGCCCTGGCAGGCCGCGCCGTCCAAGACCAACGCCCTCTACGACGCGGACTTCGCCAAGCAGTACACCGAGTACGACGTGGCCAAGGCCAACGAGCACCTGGACAAGGCGGGACTCACGAAGAAGGACGCGAGCGGCAAGCGGCTCGGCCCCGGCGGCAAGCCGCTGACCGTCACCATCATGTCCAGCACGGAGTTCCCGCACCACGTCCAGGCGCTGGAGTTCGTCAAGAAGCATTGGGAGGCGGTCGGGGTCGAGCTGCGGGTCGACCCGGTCGCGCCCACCCTGTTCGACGAGCGCTCGATGGGCAACAACCCCCAGGCGTCCACGTTCACGTGCAGTGACTTCGACGTGATCACCGGCACCGGCGGCGACCACTACTACGTGCCGAGCAACTCCGGCAGCGCCCGCTACGCCATCCGCTGGGCCCAGTGGTACGGCAGCAAGGGCAAGAGCGGCGACGAGCCGCCGGAGGAGGTGCGCAAGCAGCTGGAGGCGTTCACCGCGATGCGCACCGAGCCGGACTTCACCAAGGCGCTGGAGCAGGCCAGGGAGGTCGTGCGGATCTCCAAGGAGCAGTTCTACTCGATCGGGGTCAGCTCGCAGCCGAACGAGTACGGCATCGTCTCCACTGCCTTCAAGAACGTGCCGGACTCCATGGCCTCCGCACAAGTGACCCCGGGGCCGACCCAGCCCGAGCAGTACTCCCTCTGAGGCGCCGACGTGCTGGCTTATTTCGGCCGCCGCCTGCTCTACGTGGTGGTGACGCTGTGGGTGATCTCGATCGCCGCCTTCGTCATCATCAACCTGCCACCGGGCGACTACGTCTCGACGCTGGTCGCCAACGCGCAGTCGGGCGGCGAGGGCATCACTCCGGCGGAGATCGCCAACCTCAGGCAGCGGTACGGCCTCGACGATCCGATCTTCGTCCAGTACTGGCGCTGGATCTCCGCCATCCTCCTCCACGGCGACTTCGGTCAATCGTTTGCCTGGCACCAGCCGGTCTCCACGCTCATCGGTGAGCGGGTCGCGCTGTCGGCGATCCTGTCGCTCAGCTCCCTGCTCATGGTCTGGGCGATCGCGTTCCCCATCGGGATCTACAGCGCGGTCAAGCAGTACTCCTGGGGCGACTACGGCTTCTCCTTCCTCGGCTTCATCGGGATGGCGGTCCCGGAGTTCATGCTGGCGCTGGTCCTCATGTACATCGGGTTCCGCTATTTCGGGCAGAGCGTGGGCGGGCTGTTCTCACCGGAGTTCCAGGACGCGGCCTGGAACCTCGGCAAGGTCCTCGACCTGGCCGGACACCTGTGGGTGCCGATCGTGGTCATCGGGGTGTCCGGCACGGCCGGCATGATCCGGGTGACCAGGGCGAACCTGCTGGACGAGCTCTACCGGCCCTACGTGCACACGGCCAGGGCCAAGGGGCTGCCCGAGTGGAAGCTGCTGCTGAAGTATCCGGTGCGGATGTCGCTCAGCCCCTTCTTCAGCACGGTCGGCTGGCTGCTGCCGGGGCTGATCGGCGGGGAGACCATCGTCTCGGTCGTCATGAGCCTGCCCACCGGCGGCCCGCTGCTGCTCAGCGGCGTCATGAACCAGGACATGTACCTGGTCGGCAGCTTCATCATGATCCTCAGCACGCTGACGGTGATCGGCACCGTGGTGAGCGACCTGGCGCTGGCGTGGTGGGACCCGCGTATTCGCAAACGGTACAAGAGAGAGTAGCGCCGCATGTTCCTCAGGCGACCGACGAAGGAAGTAGGGACGCTGCCGCAGTGGCGGCTGATGTGGCGGCAGTTCCGCCGGCACCGGCTCGCGATGGCCGGCGCGGCGATCCTGATCCCGGTCTACTTCGTGGCGATCTTCGCGGAGTTCTTCGCGCCGATGTCCAGCTCGACCGCGAACACGGCGATGACGTACGCGCCGCCGCAGGTGATGCGGTTCTCGGGCGAGCACGGCCCGCACGTGTACGGCTACACGACCCGGCGCGACGCGACGACGTACGAGCAGACCTACACCGAGGACCCGGCCAAGGTGACCAAGGTGGGGCTGTTCGTGCACGGGGACGAGTACAAGCTGCTCGGCCTCATCCCGTCCGACATCCATCTGATCGGTCCCGTGACCAAGGGTGAGCCGTTCTTCCTGCTGGGCTCCGACGCGAACGGCCGGGACCTGCTGTCCAGGCTCATCCACGGCGCCCGGGTGTCGTTGTCGATCGGGCTCGTCGGGGTCGCGGCCAGCTTCTTACTCGGCATGCTCATAGGCGGCATCTCCGGGTATTTCGGGGGCGCTGTCGACAACATCGTGCAGCGGATCATCGAGTTCCTGATGGCGATCCCGACACTGCCCCTGTGGATGGCGCTGTCGGCCGCGCTCCCCACCGATTGGGGGCCGCTGACCCGATATTTCGCCATCACGGTGCTCCTGTCGCTGATCGGGTGGACCGGGCTGGCACGGGACGTGCGCGGGCGGTTCCTGTCGCTGCGCGAGGAGGACTTCGTCACGGCCGCGCGGCTGGACGGCGTGGGCCGGCTGCCGATCATCTTCCGGCACATGATCCCGTCCTTCGCCAGCCACATCATCGCCTCGCTGTCGCTGGCCATCCCGGCCATGATCCTCGGCGAGACCAGCCTGAGCTTCCTCGGCCTGGGGCTGCAGGCGCCGGCGGTGAGCTGGGGCGTGCTGCTGGAGGGCGCGCAGAACGTGCGCGTCGTGGCGAACGCGCCGTGGATGCTCGCGCCCGGCATCGCGGTGGTGGTCGTCGTGGTCGCCATGAACTTCTTCGGTGACGGCCTGAGGGACGCCGCGGATCCGTATGGGAACAGGAAGGTGAACAGGCGTGCCCGCAGACGACGTGCTGCTTGAGATCGAGGACCTGCGTACGCACTTCCTCATGGACGACGGCGTCGTGGCCGCGGTGGACGGCGTGGACCTGCGGGTGCGCAAGGGCGAGACGCTGGCCATCGTCGGCGAGTCGGGGTGCGGCAAGAGCGTCATGGCCCGCTCGATCCTGCGCCTGGTGGACCCGCCGGGCCGGATCGAGGGCGGCCGGATCACCCTCAACCGCGCGAGCGGCCCGGTCGAGCTGGTCGGCGCCTCCCACAAGCTGCTGCGGCAGATCAGGTGGCAGGACATCGCGATGGTGTTCCAGGAGCCGATGGCCTCGCTGAGCCTCGTGCACACCATCGGCAGCCAGATCGTCGAGGCGGTCCGGCTGCACGAGAACGTCGGCAAGGCCGCGGCCCGCAGACGCGCGATCGAGATGCTCGACCGGGTCGGGATCCCCATGCCGCAGCGGCGGGTGGACGCCTACCCGTTCGAGCTGAGCGGCGGGATGCGGCAGCGCGCGATGATCGCGATGGCGCTGTCGTGCCACCCGAGCCTGCTGATCGCCGACGAGCCGACGACCGCCCTGGACGTGACCACGCAGGCGCAGATCCTGGAGCTGCTGCGGGACCTGCAGGACGAGTTCGGCATGGCGATCATGCTGATCACGCACGACCTCGGCGTGGCGGCGCAGGTGGCCGACAGCATGGCGGTGATGTACCTGGGCAAGGTCGTCGAGTACGGCGCCGCCGAGCAGGTGCTGGCCGCGCCCAGCCATCCCTACGCGCAGGCGCTGCTGCGCTCGATGCCGCGGCTGGGGCGGGCCTCGCGGACCCGGCTGACGGCGATCAAGGGCATGGTCCCGCCTCCGTACGCGCGGCCGGACGGCTGCACCTTCCACCCGCGCTGCGACCGCGTCATGGCCGGGCGGTGCGACTCGGTGGAGCCGCGCCTCGTCCCGGTCGGCGGGCGCGATGTCTCCTGTCTGCTCTACGAGCCTGATCATCACGGGGAGGACGAGTGAGCACGGAACCCCTGCTCAGGATCGAGGGGCTGACCAAGCACTTCCCCGTCCGCAGCGGCCTGCTGGGCCGGCAGCTCGGCGCGGTGAAGGCGGTCGACGAGGTCGACCTGGACATCGCGGCCGGCAGCACGCTCGGCCTGGTCGGGGAGTCCGGCTGCGGCAAGACGACGCTGGGCCGGTGCATCGTGCGGGCGCACGACCCGACCGCCGGGCGCATGCTCTACCGGCGGCCGGACGGCTCGGTGGTCGACGTGGCGGGGCTGAAGGAGAAGGAGCTCAAGTCGTACCGGGCGCAGGTACGGATGATCTTCCAGGACCCGCACTCGTCGCTCAACCCGCGCAAGACGCTGCGCGAGATCATCGGCGAGCCGATGCGGGTGCACAAGTACGGCACCAGGGACGAGATCGACGCGCGCGTCGGCGAGCTGCTGGAACGCGTGGGCCTGCGCCCCGAGTACGCCAACCGCTACCCCCACGCCTTCAGCGGCGGCCAGCGGCAGCGGGTCGGCATCGCGCGGGCGCTGGCGCTGTCGCCCCGGCTGGTCGTCGCCGACGAGGCGGTGAGCGCCCTGGACGTGTCGGTCCGCGCCCAGATCCTGAACCTGCTGACGGATCTGCAGGAGCAGGAGAGCCTCGGCTTCCTGTTCGTCAGCCACGACCTGGGCATCATCGAGCACGTCGCGGACGACGTCGCGGTGATGTATCTGGGGCGGGTGGTCGAGCAGGGCCCGACCGAGCGGCTCTACCAGCGGCCCATGCACCCCTACACCGAGGCGCTGCTGTCGGCGGTGCCCGATCCCGACCCGGCGGCCAGGAAGCACCGGGAGCGGATCAAGCTGCTCGGCGACATCGCCGACCCGGCGCACGTGCCGCCGGGGTGCCCGTTCAACCCGCGCTGCGTGTACGCCAAGGACGTCTGCCGCACCGACCGGCCGCCGCTGCGCGAGGTCCAGGGGCGGCGGGTGGCCTGCCACTTCGCCGAGGAGCTCGAGCTGCGCGGCGTCCCTGACCCGGACGTACGAGAGGTGACCGCATGACCGACCCGCGATTCGACGGCATCGTCCGGCCGTCCGCCGTGCTGCCCGGCGCCCGCGAGGCGCTGCTGCCGGCGCCGCACGGGCCCGACAACCACGCGGCCAACCTGCTGCGCACGCGCGGCGGCGACCTGCTGTGCACCTGGTTCAGCGGGCCCGAGGAGGGCAACCCGGGCACGAACGTGGTGGTCTCCCGGCTGTCCGGCGACCGCTGGGAGCAGCCGGTGCTCGTCGCCGCCGACCCGGGGCGCAGCGAGCAGAACCCGGTGCTGTTCGAGGACGGCGACGGGCTGGTGTGGCTGCTGCACACCTCCAGCGAGCCGTACGACCAGACGACGGCGCACGTCGTGGCCCGCACCTCGGCCGACGCGGGCCGCACGTGGGGCGAGCCGCGCGTGCTGTTCTCCGAGCCGGGCATCTTCGTCCGGCATCCGCCGATCGTCCAGGATGACGGGACGTGGGTGCTGCCCGCCTACCACAGCACCGCCCCCAACGACCGCGACCACACGGCCGCCGGCGACCGCAGCGTCGTCGAGGTCAGCGCGGACGGCGGGCGCACCTGGGACGAGCACCAGATCCCCGGCAGCGGCGACCTGGTGCAGATGACGATCGCGCGGCGACCGGACGGCCGGCTGCTGGCGATGTTCCGCGACCGGCGGGCGGGGCGGATCCACGCCAGCACCTCGGCCGACGGCCGCACCTGGTCCGCTCCGGAGCGGACCGAGCTGCCGAACAACGACTCCTCCGTCCAGCTCACGAGGCTCGGCGACGGACGGCTCGCGCTCGTCTACAACGACGCGAGCCTGGAGCGCGACCAGTTCAGATGGGTGACCAAGCAGGGACGGCGGCGCAAGAAGGCCCTGCGCACCCCGCTGGTCGTCGCCGTCTCCGAGGACGGCGGCGCGAACTGGCCGCTCCGGCGAATTCTGCAGGATTCCGACTCCGAGTATTGGCAGAACGAGCTCGGCTATTCCTATCCGAGCGTCATTGACGGCGGGGACGGGCGGTTGGAGGTCGCCTTCTCCTATCTGCGGAAGACCATCAAATATCTAGAGATTGGCGCATGATGAAAGTTCGGCAGAGCCTTTTATACGGTGCTCTGGCGGTGACGGTGGCCGTGCCCTCGTACCTCTCGGGCGAGCGCGACGACGGCGCGGTGAAGGTGGCGCCCACCGGCGCGTACGCCTGCCGCCAGGACGTGGCCGCCCCCGACACGAGCGTCCCCAAGGTGCACGCCGCCGCGATCGCGCAGGCCCCGCAGGGCGACCTGCTGACCGTCTACTACGGCGGCGCCTCCGAGGGCGCCCCCGACCAGGCGCTCTACCTGTCGCGGCTGGCGGCCGGCACGAAGACCTGGTCCAAGCCCGAGGTGGTGTTCGACGAGCCGGGCAAGGCCGACGGCAACCCGGTGCTGTGGTCGGACGGCAAGCGGCTCTACCTGTTCTTCGTGACGATCGAGGGGCACGGCTGGGAGCAGGCGCCGATCCGGCTGATCACCTCCGACGACGGCGGCCACACCTGGAGCGAGCCGGCCTCCATCCGCAAGGAGTGGGGGTGGATGGTCGGCACCAACCCGATCCGCATGTCGAACGGCGAGGTGCTGCTGCCCATCTACGACGAGTCGAAGTCCACCTCCGGCTTCTACGTCTTCAGCCAGGACATGACCTCGTGGAAGGCGTACCCGGAGGACACCGGGGCCTGGATCCGCACGCCGGAGGGCTCGATCCAGCCGACCGTCGCCGAGGTGGAGCCGGGGCGGCTGGTCGCGTACCTGCGCACCGGTGACGGCGCGATCTACAAGAGCGAGTCCACCGACTTCGCCCGCACGTGGAGCGCGCCGGTGGCCGAGCCCATCGGCAACCCGAACTCGCGCGTCGCCGTGCTCAAGCTGGACGACGGCAAGCTCGTGCTGGCCTACAACCCCTGGGTCGAGCACCGCTCCCCCATGCGGCTCTCGCTCTCGCCCGACAAGGGGCGCACGTGGGAGAACACGGTGGACGTCGAGGCGCAGTCGGGGCC
The DNA here is from genome assembly GCF_005889725.1 of Nonomuraea zeae. Taxonomy (GTDB): domain Bacteria; phylum Actinomycetota; class Actinomycetes; order Streptosporangiales; family Streptosporangiaceae; genus Nonomuraea; species Nonomuraea zeae. Next base: position 6,954 of record NZ_VCKX01000053.1, on the reverse strand, counting down.
GCAGTTCACCTACCCCGTGCTGACGCAGAGCGCCGACGGCTTCATTCACATGGTCTATTCCTACAACCGCAACAACATCCGGCACGTCGTCTTCAACGAGCAATATCTTCGCGACTCGGTCGGCCTGCTCTCCAATTGGCCCGAGCACACCATCACCGAATTCAAGAACGGCGTCCGGCGGAATGTCGTGCGCCAGTGCAGTTACGCGCCTGCGAAGGAGAACTCATGAGGAACCAGGTTCGTGGTCTCGCTCTGCTGGCGCTCGCGCTGAGCGTCACCGCCGTCCCCGGCAACGCCTCGGCCGCCGCCTGCAAGGACGTGCCGAACAAGTACAAGCTGCCGTTCAGCGTCTGCGACGACGAAGTGTTCATCTTCGCCGCCAACTACAAGCCGTTCGAGGCGACCGTCGCGGATGAGCAGGGAGCCGCGACCAGGGTCTTCGACGAGATCATCGGCAACAAGCTGCGCGCGGCGTTCCCTGACGTCAAGATCAAGTACGCGACGTGGGACTACCCCGTGCGGTACGAGGACCTCAAGGCGGCCGGGGTCACCCCGGACATCATCATCGAGGACCCGAAGAACCGCATCGACCGCGACCTCGAGCCGCTGGGCTGGGTCGGCGACCTCACGCCCGACCTGGAGAAGGCCGGCATCGACCTGAGCACCCTGAACAAGGCCTCGGTGGAGCTGACCAAGTCGCGCTCCGACGGCGGAATCTACGCCGTGCCGCTGTTCATCGACGAGCACGTGCTGCTCTACAACAAGAAGATCTTCGACAAGTTCCGCGTCAAGTACCCCAAGCCCGGCATGACGTACGACGAGGCGTACAAGAAGGCCAAGCAGCTGACCAGGGACGACGGCCTGGATCACTACAAGGGCTACATGCAGCACCCTGACCAGTACCTGGACTTCAACCAGGCCGGCCTCTACCCGTTCCAGCCGACGACGAGCGAGGAGCCCGCGCCCGAGGACGTCAAGGTCGACGTCAGCAGTGACGCCTGGAAGAAGTACGTGGACAACCTGTACCGCTTCCTGGAGATCCCGCGCAACGACTTCACCACCGTCACCGACTTCTTCAAGGGCGACATGAGCCAGCCGGGCCACCTGGCCATGGCGGTCGACACGCTGTCGCGGCTGAGCATGTACGCCGGCAACGAGCTGTTCATCGAGGACGGGGACGAGGCGGCCTTCGCTGATCAGGCCAAGAGCGTCGACATCGGCGTCAGCTCGATCCCGATGCTCAAGCAAGACTCCAAGACGATCTACCAGCCGAACACGCGGGCCGCGTTCATCCCGCCGTCCTCGCCCAAGAAGGACCAGGCGTTGCAGATCGTGAAGTGGCTGGTCTCCGAGGAGGGCCAGACCGAGCTCTCCAGCCACGGCGTCAAGGCGGTCCTGCAGACCGACAAGGTCGTGCAGAGCTTCGGCAAGGCCATCCCCGAGCTGGCCAAGATCGACACCTCGGCCGTCTACTGGGGCGAGAACGCCGCGATCTCGAACTACCAGAACACCGAGTACTGGGACCTGCCGCTGTGGTCGGTCTACCGCCAGCACATCCTGCGTGACGGCGGGACGCCCGACCAGGCGCTGGCCCTCACCCAGCAGCAGGACATCCCCAACTACATCACGGCTCAGGCCGCATCCGGAAAGGATTGGTAACACTGTCCCCCATCGTGGAACGCTGGGGCGTCCACGAGATCGAGCTGGCCGGGCCGGCCGGCGGCAACCCCTTCGCTGAGGTTCGCCTGTCGGCCCGGTACCAGTTCCGCAATCGCATCGTCGAGGCCGAGGGCTTCTACGACGGCGAAGGCGTCTACCGCGTCCGGTTCATGCCGGACGCGGTGGGTCCGTGGAGCTACACCACCGTCAGCAACGTGACCGAGCTGGACGGCCTGTCCGGAGCCTTCTCCGTGACGGCCGCCTCCCCCGCCAACCACGGCCCCGTGCGGGCCGTGGGAACCGACTTCGCGTACGCGGACGGCACGCCGTACCTGCCGTTCGGGACGACCGCGTACCACTGGACGCACGACATGGACGAGGAGCGCGAGCGCCGGACGCTGCGGACCCTCGCCGCCTCCCCCTTCAACAAGCTGCGCATGTGCGTGCTGCCGACCGGGCCGATGCTGCCGCCCGAGGTGCCGTTCGCCGGCGAGGATCCCGGCGGGCTGGACAAGACCCGGTTCAACCCGGTCTTCTTCCGCCACCTCGAAGCCCGCGTGCGCGACCTGATGGAGCTGGGGATCGAGGCCGACGTGATCCTCTTCCACCCGTACGACGGGGGCGTGCGCGGCATCGAAGACATGGGGCGCGAGACGGACCACGCCTACCTGCGCCACGTCATCGCCCGCCTGGCCGCCTACCGCAACGTCTGGTGGTCGGCCGCCAACGAGTACGACTTCAACAAGTCCAAGAGCGTCGAGGACTGGGACGACATCCTGCGCACGATCCAGCGGCTGGACCCGTACGAGCATCTGCGCTCGATCCACAACGGGACCCGCATGTACGAGGTCGCGACCCTGTACGACAACACCAAGCCCTGGGTGACGCACCAGAGCATCCAGCACTGGGACGTCGCGCCGACCGGCGAGTGGCTGCGCGCCTGCCCCAAGCCCGTGGTGCTCGACGAGATCTGCTACGAGGGGAACATCGGCAAGCGCTGGGGCAACGTCACCGGCGAGGAGCTGGTGGACCGCTTCTGGGAGGGCATGACGCGCGGCGGCTACGTGGGCCACGGCGAATCGCTGGCCGGCCACGAGGAGCGGGCGTGGATCGGTAACGGCGGCGGTCTGTACGGCGAGAGCCCGGCCAGGATCGCCTTCCTCCGGAAGATCGTGGAGGAGCGCCGCGACGGCACCGTCCTGCGCTACCTGGGCCGGCGGCAGCCCGGGCAGGTCACGCTGGAGCTGCCGGCGGACGGCGGGTACGCGGTCGAGCTGATCGACGTCTGGAACATGACGGTCACCCCGGTGGACGGGGTGCACCGGGAACGGGTCCGGGTCGGGCTGCCGCGCCGTCCGTACCTGGCGCTGCGCATGACGAAGGTGGGAGACCGATGAAGATCGGGCCGATGGCGACGACCGCGCTCGGCTGGCACCTGCAAGGGGAGAAGCGGCGCGCGCAGACGCTGGCCACGCTGCGGTCCTCGCCCTTCGACCGGGTCCGGATGGCGGCCTGCGCCACCCGGTGCACGCTCGACGAGCTGGAGGAGCGGGTCGCGGAGCTGGCGGCGATCGGCGTGACCGCCGAGCTCGTGCTGCTGCGTCCCGACGACGGCGTCGCCGACGTCGGCGCGGCGGCCCGGTACGTGGCCGAGGTGGTCCCGCGGCTGGCCGCGCACCCGAACGTGTGGTGGTCGCTGTCGGACGACCCCTCGGGGATCCCGGGCCTGTCCGAGCACGACTGGGTGCGGCTGGCGCACCTGGTGGCAGAGGAGGACTTCGGCCACCACCCGCTGTCGATCACGACCGGGCCGGACTCCCCGCTGTTGTGGCGGCACGGGTTCACCCATGGCAGCGTGACCGCGCCCCGGCCGCGCGACGCCTGGGTGCGGACGCGCGAGCACCACAAGCCGGTGCTCATGGACATGTGCGGGTACGAGGGCGACGCGGACGACCCCTGGCACAGCCTTCCCCCTGAGGAGGTCGTCTCCAGCGCGTGGGACGGCGCGATGCGGCGGCGCTACGTGACGCACGGCGAGATGTACGCCGACGACGACGGCCTGACCTGGTCGCGGAACGGCGGCACGCTGGTCGGCGCGGCCGTCCCCCGGCTCGCCCTGCTGCGGCAGGTGCTGGGCGGCACTCCGGACGAGGCGCGCTACCGCGACCGGGACGCGCCCATGCTGGAGGTGCCCGGCGAGTTCTACCTGGAGTTCTGCGGGGACCACCGCTTCCCGCAGCGGGAGTACGAGGTGCCCGCCGGCCGGTACGAGGTCGAGGTGATCGACACGTGGCAGCTGACGGTCACCCCGTGTGGCGTGCAGGAGGGCCCGACGGTGACGGTTCCCCTGCCGGGGACGGTCGGGCAGGCCATCCGGCTGAGGCGGTGCCCGTGACGGCCACCGCGCCCCCGCACCGGGCCCCGGACACCACCACCACGGACACCACCACCACGGCCGCCACCACCACGGCCGCCATCGCCGAGCCGGGCGGGAAGGTCGTCGAGATGGTGACGGGGCCGGGCGGGCCGGAGATGCTGCTCGGCCTCCGCGGCGCCGGCACCCCGTACCTGAGGGTGCCGCTGCGCGGCCTGCTCACCGCCTCGGCGGGCCGCCCGTGGCGCATCGAACCCGCCGAACCCGGCACCGTCCACCTGCGCCGGGCGGCCGGCGCACCGGCTCACGGGCTCGCCGGCGGCGGGACCCTGGTGGTGACGGCGACGGCCGGGGCGCTGGACGCGCGGCTGGAGCTGGCCTTCACCCCGGACGGCCTGCTCACCCTCACCACCACGTGGCGCAACGGCTCGGGCGAGGAGGTCGCCGACGTGGCGGCCGGCCTCCTGCTCCCCCTCCCCGCTGACGACGCCCACGTGACCATGCCCGGCGTCCTCTACAACGACAACCCCTCGTCGGACCCGAGCCGGAAGGTCCCCCACATCGGGTACGTGTGCGAGGAGCACCGCCTGCCCATCCCCGCCGTCAACGCCGCCTGGGACGACCGCTACGTCAGCCTCTTCGCCCACCCGGAGGCGACCCGGGCCGAGGACGGCACCGTCGCCTACGGCTCGCTCGGCGTCGTCAGGGCGCCGGGCCTCACCGTGGCCGCGATGACCGGCGTGATCATGTTCGACGGCGAGCCGGACGTCTGCTACGTCAGCAAGGCCGAGGTGGCGGACCGGCCGGTCGGCTACCGGGACCTCGCCCCTGGGCAGACGCTCACCACCCACCACACGCTGGACTGGGGCCCGGTGGAGCCGCGCGGCCTGGGTTTCCGCAAGCTCGTCCACACGAAGCTCTACCCGGACGGCGGCGCCGCGCCGCTGCCGGTGGACGAGATCGTCCGGCTCAAGACCGGCGCCATGGACGCGCGCTGGACGGGCGACGGCTACCTCGCCTACGAGGGCGTCCGCCACGGCCGCCCCCGCTCGTACCTGTACGGCTGGACCGGCCAGTGCATGAAGCTGGCCCGCTGCGACGCCCTGCTCGGCGTCCAGGAGAACCGGCCGGAGCGGATCGAGCGCGCCCGCCGCGCCGCCGACTTCTACGTCGAGGGCAGCGCGACGCCGGTACGCGGCCTGCGCTCGGCCCGCTACCTGGTCGACGACGCCAGGTGGGAGATGTTCCGCAAGGACGGGGCCGACTTCGTCTCCAGCCGCGCCCACGGCGAGACGATCGCCGACCTGGCCGCGCTCGCCGCGCAGTTCAGGGACGCGGGCCTGGAGGTGCCGCCGGAGTGGGAGGAGGCGGTGGAGGACGCCGCCACGCTCTTCTGGCACACGAGGCTGGCCGAGGGGGTCGTGCCGCTGGGCTGGACCCCGCTGGGGTCGCCGATCACGCCGATGGTCAGCGCGGCGGGGATCGCGTGCGTGCAGGCCATGCTGGGGGCCTACCGGCTGAGCGGCGAGCGCGTGTGGCTGCTGCGGGCCGAGGAGGTGCTCGGCCGCTATCACCGGTTGCACGCGGCCACGTTCGAGCGGCCGTTCGCGCACGCCACCCTGGACGCCTCCGGCGAGGACAAGGAGGCCGGGATGTACTTCTTCCTGGCCGCCCACGAGATGTACCGGCTGACGGGCCGGGAGCTGTACGCGCAGTGGGCGGAGGTGGCCGCCGACTGGCTGCTGACGTTCGTCTACGTGTGGTCGCCGGAGTTCGGCCGGGGCAGCACGTTCGAGCGGCGCGGCTTCAAGGCGTACGGGTGGCCGTCGGTGAGCGTGCAGAACCACCACCTCGACGTGTTCTTCCCGACGTCCGAGCTGGCGGAGTTCGGCCTGACCACCGGCCGCCCCTGGTACGCCGAGCGGGCCGGGGCGATCCTGCGCGCCATGGGCCAGGGCATCTGCACCGAGCCCGGCGACTGGGGTTTCGAGGTGCCCGGCGAGCAGGGCGAAGGGTTCTTCCAGACCAACTGGCAGCGTACGGGCGAGGCGAACACGTGGAACCCGTCCTGGGTGATCGCGCTGCCCCTCTACCACGCGCTGCGCATGAGGAAGGTGACATGAACGAGGCCGAGGCCTGGCGGTACGCGGACGAGCTCCGGGACCGGGTGCGCCCGCCGGAGTTCCCCGACCGCTGGCTCGACGTGACCTCCTACGCGGCCGGGGAGAAGTGGACCGAGGCGTTCAGAGCCGCCATCGAGGCGTGTCACGAGGCGGGCGGCGGCCACGTGCGGGTGCCGCCGGGGACGTACCCCACGGGTGCCGTCCACCTGCTCAGCAACGTGGACCTGCACGTGGAGGCGGGCGCGACGATCCTGTTCAGCACCGACCCCGCCGACTACCTCCCGGCCGTCTACACCCGCTTCTCGGCCATCGAGTGCTACAACTACTCGCCCTTCATCTACGCCTACGGCCAGGAGAACATCGCGATCACGGGGAGCGGGGTGCTCGACGGCGGGGCCGGGCCGGAGCACTGGTGGCCGTGGGTGGGGACGCCGGAGTTCGGCTGGCGGGAGGGCACGCCGCACGAGGCCGAGGACTGGGCCGAGCTGCAGCGGATGGCCGTGGAGGGCGTGCCGGTCGAGGAGCGCGTCTTCGGCGCCGGCCACTTCCTGCGGCCGAACATGATCCAGCCGTACCTGTGCCGGAACGTGCTGGTGGAGGGCGTGCGGATCGTCCGCTCCCCCATGTGGGAGATCCACCCGGTCCGATGCGAGAACGTGCTGGTCAGGAACGTGTCCATCTACTCGCGCGGGCCCAACAACGACGGCTGCGACCCGGAGTCGTGCCGCTCGGTGGTGATCTCGGGGTGCGTGTTCGACGTGGGCGACGACTGCATCGCCATCAAGGCGGGGCGGGGGC
>NZ_VCKX01000539.1 GCF_005889725.1 Nonomuraea zeae | reverse complement strand
GGCGCGCAGGGTGGGGTGGGTGTGTGGTTTGTTGGGATATTTCGCATAATTAGCCGATATGCGCATCACCGTGATCGAGCACGAGGCTGAGGCCGGGCTCGGATATCTGGCCGGGTGGCTCGGGCTGGCCTGCGACGTCGTACGGCCGTACCTGGGGGAGGAGATCCCCGCGCGACCGGCGGACGGCCTGATCGTGCTGGGCGGTGCGGCGGCCGCCTGGGAGGACGAGCGCAGCCCCTGGCAGCCCGCCACCCGCGACCTGCTGCGCCGCGCCGTGGACGAGGCCACGCCCACGCTGGCCGTCTGCCTGGGCGCGCAACTGCTGACCATGGCCTGTGGTGGCACGGTCGAGCGGGGTGCGAACGGGCTGGAGGTGGGCGCGCGGGAGGTGGTCGCGCTGCCGGCCGCCGCTTCGGACCGGCTGCTGTCGGGGGCCGGCAGGGCCGTGGCCGTGCAGTACCACCAGGACGCGATGACGCGGCTGCCCGACGGCGCGGTGCCCTTGATGACCGGCTCCCAGTATCCGAACCAGGCCTACCGGCTCGGCGCGGTCGCCTGGGCGGTGCAGTTCCATCCTGAGGCCACGCCGGAGATCTTCGCCTCCTGGACCGAGGAGTCGGGGCTGGAGGCGGCCGACGAGCTGAACGCCGAGGTCAAGGCGGCCGAAGGCGCGCTGGTCGCGACCTGGCGTCCGATGGCGGAGGCTTTCGCGGAGGTGGTCAGAGCCGGGGGTCGCGTCTGAGCGCGGTCGTCCACGGCCCACAGAACCGCGCGGTCGCCATCTGAGCCCGGGTGGTCCGTGGCCGTCGGAACCAAGCGGCCCCCAGAACCGAGCGGCCCGCAGAAGGAAGCGGCCCCCAGAATGCAGCGGTCGTGCGTGGCCGTCGGAACCAAGCGGTCGTCCGAACTGGGCGGTCGCCGCCTCAAGGTGTCAGAACCAGCGGTCGCGTCCAGTAGGACGGGCGCGCCTTGCGGCCGGTCTCGGGCGTGCCGCACCGGTCCGTACGGAGTCGTCGGGGTGGCGGGAGCCGGTGAGCGCGTGCGCCAGCGCGTGCACGCCCCCCAGAACCACGGGGAACGCCGCCACCGCGGCCCACCCCGACCGCCCCGACGACACCGGCACCCCGGCGGAACGCAGCCGCCGCCACGCCCACACCGAGAACGGGATCACTACCACCGGCGCCGTGACCACCCCCGGCGTGTAGCCGCGCGTCGCGGCCGCCTGTGCCAGGTGCGCCGCCCCGTGCAGCCCGAACCCCGCCAGCGCCGCCTGGAACACCGGGCTACGCCCGCCGGTACGGGCTCCCAGCGCGGACGCCCCGGCCATGACCACGCCCATGAGGCCGATGGCGACGTTCACGTGCCGCTGCGACACCTCCAGCCGCTCCCACGGCACCTGCGGAAACCGCGACTCCAGCCGGGGCCGGGCCCTGTGCGCCCACCCGGCCATGGTCGCCAGCTCCTCCGTGTCGTGGATCGCCCACGCCGCCAGCAACCCCCACGTCACCGTCCACGGCAAACTCCGGGTTACGTCCTGGGGCGCGGACCTTTCTCTGGCCCGCGCTCCCGGCCAGGAAAAGGCCCGCGTCACGGTCCACCGTCCCGTCCCCGTCGCCGCACGCGGCACGGTCCGAAGTCCCGTTCGTGTCATCGCCCTGCCTGCCGACCCCATCCCCGCTCCCTCCCCGTACCGAATCAACAAAACGCAACGCAACGTTGCGTTTTACTCTACGGCGAAACGCCGGGATGCTGTCAAGATGGAGGGGTGCCCAGGATCGAATCCACCGCAGCGAGGCTCGCCAAGCTCGGCTTCGCCGACGGCGCCAAGGCCGCTCAGCTCGTCCGGCAGGCAGGGACCGATCTGGACGATCTCCTCGAGTCCCTGGTGACGGTGGCGGACCCCGACCTGGCGCTGGTCTCGCTGACCCGCCTGGCCGAGCGCGAGCCGGCCGTACTCGACCTCCTCCGCCAGGACGAGCACCTGCGATCCCGGCTGCTGGCCGTGCTCGGCGTCAGCGCGGCGCTCGGCGAGCACCTGGTGCGCCATCCCGGCCAGGTGGCGCTGCTCGCGACGCCGCGGCTCGGCGACGCGCGGGCGGAGCTGCTGCGGGCGGTCGGCGCCGAGCCGGACGAGCCGGAGCCCCGCGCGGGCGGCGAGGACCCGCTGGTCGCGCTGCGCGTCGCCTACCGGGGCCGGGTCATGCACCTGGCCGCCCGCGACCTGACCGGGCAGGCGGGGCTGGGCGAGGTCACCGCGGAGCTGTCCGACCTCGCAGGCGCGGCGCTGGAGGCCGCGCTGGCCATCGCGCGGGCGGAGGTGGACGACGCCGAGGTACGCCTGGCGGTCGTCGGCATGGGCAAGTGCGGCGCCAGGGAGCTCAACTACATCAGCGACGTCGATGTGATCTTCGTGGCCGAGCCGCGGGAGGGCGCCGACGAGACCAAGGCGCTGCGCGCGGCGACCCGCCTGGCCCAGGCCATGATGCGCGCCTGCACGGTGACCACGTCCGAAGGCTCGCTGTGGGAGGTGGACGCGGGGCTGCGGCCGGAGGGGCGTTCCGGGCCGCTGGTGCGCACGCTCACCAGCCACCTGGCCTACTACAAGCGCTGGGCCAAGACGTGGGAGTTCCAGGCGCTGCTCAAGGCCCGGCCGGTGGCGGGCGACCTGGAGCTGGGCGCGGCCTACGTCGAGGCGGTCAACGACATGGTGTGGTCGGCGGCCACCCGCGAGCACTTCGTCGAGGACGTCCAGGCCATGCGCCGCCGGGTCGAGGCGCACGTGCGCGCCGAGGGCGAGCGGCAGCTCAAGCTGGGCCCCGGCGGGCTGCGCGACATCGAGTTCGCGGTGCAGCTCCTGCAGCTCGTGCACGGCAGGCTCGATCCGCTGCTGCGCCGCAGGGCCACGCTGCCCGCGCTGGCCGCGCTGTCGCGTGGCGGCTACGTGGGACGCGACGACTCGCGCGGGCTGGCGGAGGCGTACACGTTCCTGCGGCAGGTCGAGCACCTGCTGCAGCTGCACCGGCTGCGGCGTACGCACATCGTGCCCTCCGACGAGGCCGACCTGCGCAGGCTCGGCAGGGCGCTGGGGATGACGGCCGATCCGGTGGGGGAGTTCACCGAGCGGTGGCGGCGGCACGCGATGGAGGCGCGCAGGCTCCACGAGAAGCTGTTCTACCGGCCGCTGCTGCAGGCGGTCTCGCGGCTGCGGGAGTCGGAGGCCCGGCTGTCGACCACGGCGGCCAAGGCCAGGCTGGAGGCGCTCGGCTATGTCGATCCCACCGGGGCGCTGCGCCACATCGCCGCCCTGTCGACGGGGGTGTCCAGGCGGGCGTCGATCCAGCGTACGCTGCTGCCCGTCATGCTCGGCTGGTTCGCCGACACGCCCGATCCGGACGCGGCGCTGCTCGGGTTCCGGCAGGTCAGCGACAAGCTGGGCAGCACGCCCTGGTACTTGCGGCTGCTGCGCGACGAGACGGCGGTCGCGTCCAGGATGGCGCGCGTGCTCGGCACCAGCCGCTACGCGACCGGGCTGCTCATGCACGCGCCCGAAGCGGTCGCGATGCTGGGCTCCGACGAGGAGCTGGCCGTGCGCTCGCCGGAGTCGCTGCTGAGCGAGGCGTCGGCGGCGGTGTCCAGGCACGTCCCCGTACTGGCCGGGGCGAACGGCGGCGGAGCGGAGACCGCCGTCGCCGCGGTGCGGGCGTTGCGGCGCAAGGAGCTGTTCCGCACGGCCGTGGCCGACATCTTCGGGCTGGTCGACATCGAGAAGGTCGGGAGCGCGCTGTCGTCACTGACCGACGTGACGCTCCAGGCCGCCCTCGACGCCGCGCTCGGCCCGGCCAGGAACGTCACCTCGTTCGCGATCATCGCCATGGGCCGGCTCGGCGGCATGGAGAGCTCCTACGCCAGCGACGCCGACGTCATGTTCGTCCACTCGCCCCTGCAGGGCGTCGCGGAGCGCGAGGCCACGGACGCCGCCTACGCCGTGGCGAACGAGCTGCGCGGCCTGCTCTCGCTGCCCGCCCC
>NZ_VCKX01000538.1 GCF_005889725.1 Nonomuraea zeae | reverse complement strand
CCCCCACCACCATGCGGGCCGCCCGCATCCACGAGTACGGCGACGCGACGGTGATCCGGCAGGACCGGATCCCGGTGCCCCGCCCGGGCCCCGGAGAGGTGCTGATCGAGGTGGCCGCCACGTCGCTCAACCCGGCGGAGGTCGGGCTGCGCCTCGGCCTGCTCCACGACGTCCTCCAGGTGAACCTGCCGCTCACGCTCGGCTGGGACGTCTCGGGCACGGTCGTCGAGACCGGCGCGGGCGTCACCCGGCTCGCCCCTGGCGACCGCGTGTTCGGCCAGGTGACGGGAGCCGCGGCCGAGTACGCGACCGCGCCGGCGGACCTCCTGGCCAGGGCGCCGGAGACCGTCCCGCTCGCCCACGCCGCCGCCGTCCCGGTGGCCGGGCTCACCGCGTGGCAGGCGATCCACGAGCACGCCCGGCTCACCGAGGGACAGCGGGTGCTGATCAACGGCGCGGGCGGCGGCATCGGTATGTTCGCCGTCCAGCTCGCCAAGCGGGCCGGCGCGGTCGTGACGGCCACGGCGGGCCCGCACAGCGCGGCGGCCGCGGCACGCTACGGCGCCGACGAGGTGATCGACTACGCGACCAGGCCGTTCCCCGGCGGCATGGACGTGGTGCTGAACCTGGCCGCGATCCCGGACGAGGCCGCCGCCGCCCTGGCGGGACGCGGCCGCACGGTGATCACGGTCGCCTCCCCGATCGAGGGCGGCGTCCACTTCATCACCCGCAACGATCCCGATCAGCTCGCCGGCATCGCCGCCCTGATCGACCGGGGCGAGCTGGCGGTCGAGGTCGCCGCATATCGCTCGCCGGACGAGCTCCAGGAGGTCCACCGCGGGGCCGAGTCGGGTCAGCTCCGCGGCAAGACCGTCGTGCTGATGGCCTGAGCCCTCAGGGCCGGAAATGCCGCAGCACCTCGGGGTTGGCCATGGCGTCCGGATTGGCCGCCTCCTCGACGGGGGTGCCGAGCAGGATCTTGCGTACGGGCACCTCCAGCTTCTTGCCGGAGAGCGTGCGGGGGATGCCGGGGACGGTGTGGATCTCGTTGGGGACGTGCCGGGGCGACAGCTCCTTGCGCAGCGCGTCACAGAGCGCGCGCTGCAACGGCTCGCCCATGGTGGCCCCCTCGGCGAGCGTCACGTACAGCAGCAGCCGCCCCTCCTGGCCGAGCTGCCCCGTGTCGATCACCAGGCTGTCGGCGATCTCCTCGAACCGCTCGACGACCCGGTAGAACTCGCTGGTGCCCATCCGGACGCCGCCCCGGTTCAGGGTCGAGTCGGAGCGCCCGTAGATCACGCAGCTCCCGTCCTCCTCGATCTTGATCCAGTCGCCGTGCCGCCACACCCCGGGGTAGACGTCGAAGTAGCTCTCGAAGTACCGCTCGCCCGAGGGGTCGTTCCAGAACATCACCGGCATCGACGGCATCGGCCCGGTCAGCACCAGCTCGCCCACCTCGCCCACGACCGGCGCGCCCGCGGGGTCGAACGACTCCACCTTCGCCCCCAGCGACCGGCACGGGATGATCCCGGCCCTGATCGGGTGGAGCATGGTGGCCCCGACGAACCCCGTGCACACGTCGGTGCCGCCGGAGAACGACCCGAGCGGGATCCCCGGCAGCTCGGCGGCGGCCCAGGCGAACCCCTCGGGCGGCAGCGGCGACCCGGTCGATCCGACGCCGCGCAGGCGCTCCAGCCCCTCGGGATGGATCCCGGCCTTCAGCGAGGCCATGATGTACGGCGCCCCGACCCCGAAATACGTCACTTCCTCCGACGCGGCGATCCGCCACAACGCGGCCGGCGACGGATAGGTGGCCGAACCGTCGTACATCACGGGCGTGGCCCCCACCAGGAGGGCGCCGATGAGGTAGTTCCACATCATCCAGCCCGTGGTGGTGTACCAGAAGAACACATCGCCCTCGCCCAGGTCCTGGTGGAAGGCGAGCGACTTCAGATGCTCCAGCACGACGCCGCCGTGCCCGTGCACGATCGGCTTGGGCAGCCCGGTCGTGCCGCTGGAGTAGAGGATCCACAGCGGGTGACCGAAGGGCACCCGCTCGAACTCCAGCGGCCCCTCCTCTGCGCGCAGACCCTCCCAGCCGATCACCTCGCCGTGCGGCGGCTCCTCGGTGTGCGCCTCGGCCGGCTCGGCCTGCTGGGGCGCGCGCCCCTCCTCCACGGCGGCCAGGTACGGGATCCACACGGTCGCGCGCAGCGAGGGCAGCTCGGCGGCGATCTCGTTGACGGCGGCCGAGCGGTCGTAGCTCTTGCCGTTGTAGTGGTAGCCGTCCACCGCGATGAGCACCTTGGGCTCGATCTGCTTGAACCTGTCGACGATGCTCGGCACCCCGAAGTCGGGTGAGCCGGCCGACCAGATCGCGCCCAGCGACGCGGTGGCGAGGAAGGCGATGAGGGCCTGCGGGATGTTGGGCAGGTAGCCGGCCACCCGGTCGCCGCGCCGCACGCCCAGGCGGATCAGGCCCGTCCTGACCCGGGCGACCTCTTCGCGCAGCTCCGCCATGGTCAGCTCCTGGCGGGCGCCGTCCTCGGAGACGAACACGACAGCGGTGCCCTCGGTGCGCCGCAGCGCGTTCTCGGCGTAGTTGATCGAGCTGCCGGCGAACCACTGGACGTCCGGCATCGTCCCCGACAGCACCGGGCCGTCGCCGCGCTCGCCGAGCACGTCGAAGTAGTCCCAGATCGACGTCCAGAACTCGGCCGGGTCGCCGACGGACCACCGCCAGGCGTCCTCATAGGATCCGGATCGCCCCAGCGACTCCAGGTAACGGGTCAGCCGGGCCGAAGCGACGGCCTCTTCACTCGGCTCCCAGAGAAGCTCGCCCTCAGCAACCATGTGTCCCATCCTGTCGCCCGATCAACGGAAAGTCATACCCGACTTCCCACATAACTTGCTATCGCCGTAGGTGGTCCACCGCCATACGGGCGGCCGTGCCGATCACCGCGTCGGCGCGCGGCTGGATGAGGGCGGTGCTGAGCGAACGGGTGAAGACGGCCACCGCGTAGCGCCGGCCGTCAGGGTATTCGACGACGCCCGACTCGTTGCGCAACGTGGGGAACGAACCGGTCTTCCCGCTGACGGCCACGTCGTCGTACGGGAAGCCGGAGGCCAGCCGGTGCGGCCACACCTGCATGTTCAGCACGGCGCGCATCCAGGCGCACGACTCCGCCGAGGCCGCCTCGTCCCGCCAGATCAGCCCGAACAGCCGGGCCATCTCGCGCGGGGTGCTCCGGTTCGACCGCGCGGGGTCGAGCACCCGCAGCCGCGCGATGTCGTCGGGATCCACGTACGGCCACCCGTGCCCGGTGTCCCAGCCCATGCTGTCGTTGGACTCCTTGCAGCTCTGCGAGACGTGCGTGCCGCCCAGCCCGAATCCCGCCAGCATGGAGTTGACCGCGTCGAACCCGACCACGCCCAGCAGCACGTCGGCCGCGCTGTTGTCGCTCACCGCGATCATCAGGTACGCCAGGTCGCGCAGCGAGATCGTCACGTCGTCGAGCATCGCGGAGATCCCCGTGGGCCCGGGCACCCGGTCGGCCCGGGTCACGGTCACCCGCGCGGCCAGGTCGAGCAGCCCGGCGTCCGCCTGCCGGCAGAGCTCCACCATCAGCGGCACCTTGAACATCGACGCGATGGGCAGCGGCTCGTCGGCGCCGTGCCCGATCTGGCGATCCGCGTCGATGTCGGCCGCGTACAGCCAGCCGGTGACGCCGGCCATCCGGAACAGCGCGTCGAAGTCGGGCGCGCTCATGCCAGCATCCCCGGCCGGCGGCTGATCCGCCGTGCGGGCACGGCGCCCTCGTCCGTCATCCCGGCGTTCTCCTTCAACGTGCGAACGGCCACGACCGAGAAGTCCGCGACCATGTCGCCGGCCGGGGCCGTCGCCACGCGCCAGGCGGTGGAGACCCGGCACGTGATCGGCGAGCCTAGCAGCGGCCGCCAGGCCACTCCCGGGTGCTCCGCCTTCGGCCCGAACGCGACCGCCGCCCCCGCCAGCACCAGCCCCAGCC
>NZ_VCKX01000537.1 GCF_005889725.1 Nonomuraea zeae | reverse complement strand
CACCGCACCCCCCTTGGTCCGCCGCACCCAACCGGGCCGTCCCGCGCAACCCACCGCGACGGCGTGCGAGGAAGACGCACCGCTCCCGGCTGGATGGCCGCGAAGCCCGTACCCGGCGTGCCCGGCGCGTGAGAGGGTAGTCGGGTCCGGTGGCGCCGGAAGACGATCTTGCTCTGGCGCGCCACGGAACTCATCGATCGCAGGAGGTTTCCGGGGTGAGGCGCACGGTTGTCGCGCTGGCCGTGCTGGTCGGTCAGATGCTGCTCGGTCACGCGATGCTCGCCGGCCCGGCGCGGGCCGGGGACGGCCCGGCGCAGGCGGACGGAAGTGCCGCGCGGGTGGCCCTCATCGGCGTGTCGGGCCTGCACTGGAACGACCTCACCCCGTCCGACACCCCCAATCTGTGGGAGCTGGCCGAGGCGAGCGCGATCGGCTCGCTGTCGATCCGGACGATCGGCAACGTGACCTGCCCCTACGACGGCTGGCTGACGGTCTCGGCGGGCACCAGGTCGGCGGCCGGCTACGGCTGCGGCGCGGCCCCGGCACCCGAGGTGCAGGGCGCGGGCGCCGTCATCCCCGGCTACCGCTACCTCATCGACGTGGCCGGGCAGCGCAACGCGGGCACGCTGGGCGAGTCGCTGAAGGCGGCCGGCCAGTGCTCGATCGCGATCGGCGCGGGCGCCGCGCTCGCGCTGGCCGACCGGCAGGGCGCGGTGCAGCGCTACCACGCCTCGCCGCTCCAGGTCACGACCGGCGACCTCGGGCAGTGCCGCATGATCGCCATGGACGTCGACGACCTCATCCGCCCCTACCTGGCGGGCGACCGGCTGCCCAAGGTGCCCGACCAGCTCGGCCCCGCCGAGCGCCGCGAGGCGCTGCGCCTGGCCGACGCCAAGGCGGGCGCGCTGCTGTCGATCCTGCCCGCCGACACGACGGTGCTGCTGGCGGGCCTGTCCGACCACGGCTCCGTACCCCACCTGCGCGTGGCCGCGCTCAGGGAGCCCGCGAGCGCCACGGGCTCAGCAGCCTCCGCGGGCTCCGGCACGCGGGGCCGCGCGCTCGGTGCGGCGTCCACCCGCCGCGAGGACATCTCGATCCTGCCCGACCTGACCTCCACCGTGCTGACCAGGCTCGGCGTGGCGGTGCCGAGCACCGTGGTGGGCGTTCCGATGCAGGTGGGCGACCACGGCGCGACATTCGACGAGCTGCGCAGGGCCGACTCCACCGCGCAGGCGATCCGCTCGGTGAAGGGCGTCTACTTCACCGTCGTGGCGGTGCTGCAGGTCGTGTTCTACCTGGTCGCGTTCCTGCTGCTGCGCCGCCGCAAGGGCCTTTCCCCCATCCGCCTGGCCGCCGTCGCCCTGGCCGCCTTGCCGGTCTCCAGCTACCTGGTCAACCTGCTCCCGTGGTCGAGCCTGCCGCAACTGGTGGGCGGGGTGCTCGGGTGGGCGGCGCTCGTGACGGCGCTCGCGTTCGGGGGGCCGTGGCGGCGCCGGCCGCTGGGCCCGCTCGCCGTGGTCGCCGGAGTCACCGCGCTGACGCTCGCCGGCGACCTGCTGACCGGTACGACCCTGCAGCTCAACAGCGTCATGGGCTACAGCGCGGACGTCGGAGCCCGCTACTTCGGGCTCGGGAACATCCCGTTCGCGCTCCTGGCGACCGGCACCCTGCTGGCCACCACGGTGATCGCGCACCGCTGGCCGGGCAAGGTGGGGCTGGCCGCGATCGTGCTGCTGGGCGGGTTCGCGATGGTGCTCGGCGGGTCCGGCATGGGCAGCGACTTCGGCGGTGTCATCGCGTTCGTGCCGGGCATCGCGGTGACCGCGCTGATCCTGACGGGCAAGCGGGTCTCGCTGGTGAAGCTGGGCGCGTTCTGCGTGGCCGGCGGGGTGATCGTGATGGCGTTCGCCTGGATCAACTACCTGCGGCCGCCCGACGAGCAGACGCACCTGGGCAGGTTCGTGGGGCAGGTGCTCACCGGGGAGGCGTTCGACGTCATCCTGCGCAAGCTGCAGGCCATGCTCGCCACCCTGCTGAGCCCCAACCTGATGCCCATCGTGATCGCCGCCGTGGCGTTCCTCGTCTACGCCATTCTGCGGCCGGAGCAGGCCTCGGCCGGGGTGGTGCCGGCGGCGTTCGAGCACTCGCCCGCGCTGCGGGCGGGCCTGATCGGCACGCTCGTCAGCGGCGTGGTCGGGATGCTCGTCAACGACTCCGGCGCCGCCGTCCTGTCGATGGCGCTGGCGCTGGCCGTGCCGCTGCTGCTGGCGACCGGCATCGGCGCGCTGCGGCGCGAGCGCGAATCAGTCCCAGGCGTCGGCGAGCAGCTGGCGGGTGTCGCGAAGTAGCTGCGGCAGGACCTTGGTCTGGGCGACGACCGGCATGAAGTTGGTGTCGCCGCCCCACCGGGGCACCACGTGCTGGTGCAGGTGCGCGGCGATGCCCGCGCCGGCGACGTGGCCGAGGTTCATGCCGACGTTGAAGCCCTGTGCGCCGCTGGCCTTGCGCAGCGCGCGCAGCGACTTCTGGGTGAACTCCCCCAGCTCCGTCAGCTCGGCGGGCGTCAGCTCGTCGTAGTCGGAGACATGGCGGTAGGGCACGACCATGAGGTGGCCGGAGTTGTAGGGGTAGAGGTTGAGCACGGCGTACACGCTCTCGCCCCTGGCGACGATCAGGCCGTCCTCGTCGCTCATCTTGGGGATCACGTCGAACGGGCACCCGTCGCCGGCTTCCGTGCCCGTCGGTTTGTTCTCGCCCTTGATGTAGGCCATGCGATGCGGGGTCCACAGACGCTGGAAGTTGTCGGGGGCCCCGGCCCCTGCCTGATCGTGCATAACTAGCAGCATAGGACCACGGACAAACGCGGGCCTCTTCCGGCACAATCCTGAGCACCGCCTACAGGAGGCCGCGATGAGTGACGCTTTAGCCGAGCACCCCGTTCCTTCAGCAGAGCACCCCGATCAGAGCTCCCTTCCGGAGTCGGCCACCGCCCCCGCCGAGGTCCCGCCGCCGTACCCGGAGCCGCACTCCGCCGGCGCCGTCGTCAAAGGGCGGATCAAGGTCGCCGACGAGGTGGTGGAGAAGGTCGCCGCCCTGGCGGCGCTCGAAGTGTCCGGCGTCGCCGACATGGGCGGCGACCTGGCCAGGGCGTTCGAGTCCGTACGTGACCGCATCGGCATCGGGTCCCGGCGCGGCAACCAGGGCGTCAGCGCGCAGATCCAGGATCGACAGGTGGCGGTGAGCGTGACGATCGTGGTCGAGTACGGGCACGTCGTGATGGAGGTCGCCTCCGAGGTCAAGACGAACGTGGCCAGGAGCGTCAGCCGCATGCTCGGACTGCGCGTCATGGAGGTCAACGTGACGGTCGACGACGTGCGCCTGCCCGGCGAAGGCCGCCCGTCGCCGCCCGAGCCCGCGGACGACGACGAGCCGTCGTACTGACCGACGAACCGTCGCACTGACCGACGAACCGTCCTACTGACCGACGAACCGTCCTACTGGCGGCGAGCCCTTGTCCTCACCGACGAGCCGCCGCACTGACCTGCCTGCCGCCTCGCCGTTCCATCGGGCGCCGGTCCGCCGGGGCGCCGATGGGCGGCGGGGCGGTCACGGCTCGGGCTCGGCCTCGGCGATCGAGAGCATCGTGTCCGTCGGAATGGTCCGCGACAGGCGCAGGCCCGCGGCCGCGAACAGCCGGGCGAAGTCCGCCTCCGTGCGCTCCTTGCCGACCAGGGCGGACATCAGCAGCAGGTCCAGTGTCTTGGCCTGGTGGGGAGCGTTGCCGCGCGGGACGACCGCGTCCACCACCAGGATCCGGCCGCCAGGCGCCATCGCCCGGCGGCAGTTGCGCAGGATGGTCACGCACTGCTCGTCGTCCCAGTCGTGCAGGATGCGCTTGAGCAGGTAGACGTCGCCGCGCGGGACCTCGGCGAAGAAGTCTCCCGCCACCGCCTGCCAGCGGCCCTTGACCTCGTCGGCGGCCAGCCGGTGCCCGGCCACCGCGTGCGCCTCGTCGAACAGCACCCCGTCGAGCCGCGGACGCCGGCGCAGCACCTCCAGCAGGAACCCGCCCTGACC
>NZ_VCKX01000536.1 GCF_005889725.1 Nonomuraea zeae | reverse complement strand
CCGCCGATGACCACCCCGCCCACGGAGTAGCCGAGCAGCGGCGCGCCGGCCCCCACGAGTTTGTCGCGCGCGCTCCAGCTCGCGCTGAGCAGCACCAGCACGCCGCCGACCGCCCACACCAGCACCGGGACCTCGAAGATCGCCAGGGCCGGCAGGCCGAACGGCACCAGCAGCGCGGCCACCACCAGCAGCGCCAGCGCGGCCGTGTCGCGCGGGTGCTCCTTGACGATGGTCCTGGCGTCCCTGCCGCCGGTGGCCATCGGGTTCGCGCTGGACATGGCCGCCCTGCGCAGGCCCGCGAACGGCAGGGCGCGGCCCGGCGGACGGCCGAGCCGCTCCTGAGCGATCTTGCGGTAGGCCTGGACGCCGGGAGGCGGGTCCCGGTCGTCGACGATGGCGGGGAAA
Organism: Nonomuraea zeae; assembly: GCF_005889725.1. Classification (GTDB taxonomy): domain Bacteria; phylum Actinomycetota; class Actinomycetes; order Streptosporangiales; family Streptosporangiaceae; genus Nonomuraea; species Nonomuraea zeae. Next base: position 3,673 of record NZ_VCKX01000536.1, on the reverse strand, counting down.
CGCAGCGTCGCGCCCTTGCCGCCGGTCCCCGCGCCTTCCTGGGAGGCACCGGCGGCGGATTGAGCGGCGGGTTCGGGGCTCGCCGCGCCGGAGCCGCGCCGCGCGGCCGCGTCCGCCTCGGCCAGCCTGCGCGCCTCCCGCTCGACCAGCGCGACCGGATCGCCGAACCTGGCCAGCAGCCTCGACACCTCACGCGCGTTCTGGCTGCCCTGCCGCTCCTCCTCGATCCTGGCCCGCAGCCGCTTGGCGAAGTCGAGCCGCTGGTCGGCCCTGAGCACGCCGTGGGCCGCGTCCGCGGCCTTGGACACGTAGTTCAGCACGAGCTGGTCCGCGCGCTCTATCACGCCTAGTAATGCTGCCTCAATCAGGGGGGACATACCATGGCAACGATGGAGTTCACGGAGTGGATCAGGGGGCGCACCGACGCACAGCTGCGGGCGCTGGTCTCCGCGCGTCCCGAGCTGATCACTCCGGTGCCGGCGCACCTGGAGGGTCTAGCGACGCGGGCAGGCAGTCCTTCGGCGATCGGCAGGGTGCTCGACCGGCTCGACCGGTTCACGCTTGCCGTCGTCGAGACGCTGGCCGTACAGGACGGGCCGGTGCCGAAGCAGGCGCTGCGCGACCTCGTCGGCGCGGCCCTGGCGGGCCACGACGCCGCGCCGCCGGGTGATGCGCCGTCGCGTAACGGCACGGCTTCGCGGGGCGACGGCCCCGAGCCGGCGCTGTCGGCCGCGCTCGACAGGCTGGCCGAGCTGGCGCTGGTCTACGGGCCCGACGACGCGCTCGACCTGGGCCCAGGCGTGCGCAAAGTGCTGGAGGACCCGGCCGGGCTGGGCCCGAAGGCGATCGACGTGTTCCGGCATCACGCTCCCGAGCAGCTCGACGAGATGGCCGACGACATCGCGCCCGGCACCCGGGGCTCCGGCAAGGAACGGCTGGCGGCCGCGCTGAGCGCGCCCGCCGCGCTGATCGAGTCGGTCTCCGCCGAGGCCAGGGGCGCCCTCGACCAGCTCGTCTGGGGCCCGCCGACCGGGCGCGTGCCCAACGCCAGGCGCGAGGTCCGTACGGCCTCCGCCCGCTCCCCCATCGAGGAGCTGCTCGCCCGCGGGCTGCTGGCGGCCACGGGCGAGGAGAGCGTGGCCCTGCCCCGCGAGGTCGGGCTCTACCTGCGCGGCGGCCGGGTGCACCGCGATCTCATGGCCGTGCCGCCGCCGCTCGGAGGCGCCGCCCGCGACCGCGAGCTGAGTGACCGTACGGCGGCCGGGCAGGCGTTCTCGTTCGTCAGGTCGGTCGAGGAGCTGTGCGAGCGGTGGAGCATCGAGCCGCCCGGCGTGCTGCGTACCGGCGGACTCGGCGTACGCGACCTGAAACGCACCGCGACCGAGCTGGACCTGCCCGAATGGGTGGCGGCGCTGGTCATCGAGGTGGCGCACGCCGCCGGGCTGATCGCGGCCGGCGGCGGCGTCGACGGCGAATGGCTGCCGACCTCCGGCTACGACCTGTGGCGGGTCCGGGCGACCGCCGACCGCTGGGTGGCGCTCGCGACCACCTGGCTGCAGATGGACCGGCTGCCGGGGCTGGTCGGCGAGCGCGACGAGCGCGACAGGCCGCTCAACGCCCTGCACGCCGACCTGCGCCGCGCCTCCGCGCCCGGCGTCAGGGCGGCCACGCTGGGCGTGCTCGCCGCGGCGCCCGGCCTGGCGCCCGATCGTGACTCCGTGCTCGAACGGCTCGCCTGGGAGCAGCCCCGCCGGCGCGGGCCGCTGCGCGAGCAGCTCACCGAGTTCGCCTTGCGGGAGGCCGAGCAGGTCGGGGTGACCGGGCTGGGCGCGCTGTCGGGCCACGGGCGGGCGCTGCTCGACGGCGCCGACCCCGCGCAGGTGCTCGCGCCGCTGCTGCCTGAGCCCGTCGATCACGTGCTGCTCCAGGCCGATCTCACCGCCGTCGCGCCCGGGCCGCTCACGAGCGAGCTCAACCGCTGGATGACGCTCACCGCCGACGTGGAGTCGAAGGGCGGGGCCACCGTCTACCGGTTCAGCGAGGGCTCGATCCGGCGCGCGCTCGACGCCGGCCACGGTGGCGAGGAGCTGGTCTCGGTCCTGGCCCGCCACTCGGCCACGCCGATGCCGCAGGCGCTGTCGTACCTGGTGACCGACGTGGCCCGGCGGCACGGCCGCATCCGGGTCGGGACGGCCAGCGCGTACATCCGCTGCGACGACCCCGCGCTCCTCGACCAGATCACCGCCGACCGGCGCTCGGCCGCGCTGCGGCTGCGCCGGCTGGCTCCCACCGTCATCGCCTCCCGCTCCTCCAGGGCGGCGCTGGTCGACTCGCTGCGGGCCATGGGATATTCCCCCGTCGCCGAGTCGCTCGACGGCGACGTGATCATCTCGCAGCTCGACAGCCGCCGTACCGAAGGGCCGGCCCCCGTCCGCGCCGTGTCGTCGGCCAACGGCGTCGACCCGGACGTGGCCGTCGCGGCCGTACGCGCGCTGCGGGCCGGCGACGCGGCGCACCTGAGCCGGCGCGAGCCCTCCGCCGCGCCCGGCGGCCAGGTGCCGCGCGGCCCCGCCACCGCCACGATCTCGGCCCTGCAGGACGCGATCAAGCAGGGCGTACGCGTGTGGATCGGCTACCTCGACTCGCAGGGCAACGCGACCTCGCGCATCCTCGAACCGGCCAGGATGGAGGGCGGCTACCTGACGGCCTATGACGAGACCAGGGCCGCCGTCCACCGCTTCGCCCTCCACCGCATCACCGGCGTCGCCGGCCTCTGAGCACCCGTCCCGAGACCCGGCCGCCCCAAGTCTGGACGTGATCGGGAGCGGGGCGTCACTCGTTGCGGAGCGCGGCGGCGAGCGCGGTCAGCTCGCGGGAGCGGTCGTCGTCGCGGCCGCCCGCCTGCCGGAGCAGCAGCGCCAGCGACTGCCCGGCCACCTTCGCCGCAGGGCCGCCGGTAGCCCCGAGCCGGTGCAGCGACCGCACCGAGTCGGCGGGGAAGCGCAGGGCCAGCCCTCCGCCCAGCGCCACGGCCGCCGCCGTGGCCCGGACGTGCCCGGGATCGGCCGCCCACTCCAGCGCCACCCTGAGCGCCGTGGGTGCGAGGGTCTCGTCGGCGCACATGTACGACAGCGCGTGCGCCGCCGCCACCCGCTCAGCCGCCGTACCCCGTGCCCAGACCTCCAGGAACTCCTCCCGGACCTCCTTCACGGAGTACGCCGCCAGCGCCGCCACCCCTTCGGCCGCCCGCACCTGCACCTCGGGCCCCGCACCCGCCAGCGAGCGCACCCATTCGCGCAGCGGCTGCCAGAGCCAGAACCCGTACCGGGCGACCAGCTCCCCGAGCACCCGCGCGCGATGGCCCGGCGCGCGGAACCCGACCAGTCCCCCTGAGGCCGCGATCAGCGAGCCGCCGTACGGCCGCCGCCCGCTCTCGTGGCAGAGCCGCTCCAGCCGCCCGAGCTGGACCTCGAAGTCCGGCTCGGCCAGCCCGTCCAGGAACGCCAGCGCCGCCACGGCCAGCACCTCCCGCATAGACGGCTTGGTGTCGAACCAGGCGGCCACCTCCTCCTCCGCCGCCGCCGAGCCCCCCGCCGAGCCCACGAACCCTAAGACAACTCGTATGCCGTCTTCTGCTTGAAAAAAAAAAAGAACATCGGCGTCTACAACGCAG
>NZ_VCKX01000535.1 GCF_005889725.1 Nonomuraea zeae | reverse complement strand
GCCTTGCCCCCGGCCCCGGCCCCCGCCTCGACCTTGGCCAGCGCCAGCAGGTCGGCCACCAGCAGCGTCAGCCGGTCCAGCTCCGCCAGCGCCTCCTCGAACTCGGGCGTGCCCTCCGCCCGCAGATGCGGCTCCAGGTTCTCCAGCCGCAGCCCTAGCACCGTGAGCGGGGTGCGCAGCTCGTGCGAGGCGTCGGCCACGAACGCCCGCTGCCGCTCCATCGCGCCGGAGACCGCGTCGGCCATCGCGTTGAAGCGCTCCTCCAGCCGCCGCAGCTCGGAGGGGCCCACACCGGGATGCGCCCGCGCGTCCAGCCGGCCCTGCGCGATCGCCTGGGTGGTGCGGTCCAGCTCGGTGACGGGCCGCAGGATCCAGCGGGCCAGCCGCCTGGCCGCCAGCGCCGAGTAACCCAGCGCGACCAGCGCGCCGAGCGCCAGCGCGCCCCACACCAGCGACACGTCCAGCCTGGCCTGGTCGGCGGGCGCCTCCAGCAGCACCACGCCGGACAGCTGCGCGTCCCTGCCCGCGGGCTCGGCCAGCAGCACCCTGGCCGGGCCGAACGGGCTGATCGTGGGCAGGTCCTCGGTCGTCCGCCCGGCCAGCGCGAGGCGGACGGCGTCCCGGTCGTCGGCCTGGAAACGGCCCGCCGTGGCGAGGACCGAGCCGTCGCGGTCGCGGACGCGGACGGCGGCGCCGTACAGCTCGGCGTACCGGGTGATCTCGGCGATCAGCCCCGTGCGGTCGTCCTCCCGCGCCGCCTGGTCGGCCAGCTCCGCGAACCGGGTCGCGTCCGCGCGGCGGTCGAGCAGCAGCCGGTTCGTCCGGTGCGAGGCGTAGGCGAACCCGAGCGGGACGGCCAGCGCCGCGATCAGGAAGACGATCAACGTGGTGAACGTGACCACCAGCCGGGAGTTCACGCCGTCGAGCCCAGCCGGTAGCCGGTGCCGCGCAGCGTCTCGACCAGCCCGGGACGGCCGGTCTTCGAGCGCAGGTTCGCCACGTGGACGTCGAGCGAGCGGGACGCCGACAGCAGCGGATCGCCCCAGACCTCGTCGAGGATCTCCTCCCTGCCGCGCACCACGCCCGGCTCGCGCGCCAGCAGCGCGAGCAGGTCGAACTCGCGCCTGGTCAGCGTCACCGGCTCACCCGCCACCGTGACCTGCCGGCAGCCCAGGTCGATGCGGACGTCCCCGACGCTCACCACGTCGTCGCGCGGCGGCCTGGGCCTGGTGCCGCGCCGCACCACCGCCTCCATGCGGGCCATCAGCTCGATCGTGCGGAACGGCTTGATCAGATAGTCGTCCGCCCCCGAGCGCAGCCCGCGCAGCACCTCCCGCTCCTCCGTACGGGCCGTGACCACGATCAGCGGCACCGCCGACACCCGGCGCAGGCGGCGCAGCGCGTCGAGCCCGTCCATGTCGGGCAATCCCAGGTCGAGCAGGACGAAGTCGGCGCCCCCCGCCAGGCGGAGTGCGTCGACGGCCAGCCCCGCCCGGGTGACCTGGTGGCCGTGCCGGGCGAGGGCCGTGGTGAGGGCGGAGGCGAGCCGATCGTCGTCCTCGACCAGCAGAACGCGCATATGTCCAGGTTAGATGCGGGCCGGGACCGAATCCCGCGCGGCCTGCTCGGCACGCGAGAGCGCCGCGTCCCTCGTCTCACGCATGGTCAGGTAGACGACCAGCGACACCGCGGCGCAGCCGGAGACGTACCAGAAGAAGCCGGACTCGATGCCGTTGTCCTTGAACCACAGCGCCACGTATTCGGCGGTGCCGCCGAACAGGGCGTTCGCGATCGCGTAGGGGAGTGCGACGCCGAGCGCGCGCACGTGCGTGGGGAAGAGCTCGGCCTTCACCACGGCGTTGATCGAGGTGTAGCCGGTGATGATGATCAGGCCGGTGAGCGAGAGCACCAGCGCCCCGCCGAACCCGTCTGCCCCGCCCAGCGCCGTCATCAGCGGCACCGTGCCCAGCATCGACCCGAGCCCGAACGTGATCAGCAGCGGCCTGCGCCCGATCCGGTCCGACAGCGCCCCGGCCAGCGGCTGCAGGCACATGAAGATGAACAGCGCGCAGAAGCTGACCAGCGTGGCGGTCTCCTTGGCCAGGCCGGCCGTGTTCGACAGGTATTTGGTGAGGTAGGTGGTGTAGGTGTAGTACGCGACCGTGCCGCCCATGGTGAGGGCGATGACCAGCAGCGCCTCCTTCTTGTGGGCGAGCAGCTCCTTGATCGTGCCGCGCTGGCCGCCGCTCTCGGTCTCGCGCTCCTCCTCGTCGTACGCCTCCGTCTCCAGCAGGCTGCGGCGCAGGTAGAACACGACCGCCGCGGCCAGGGCGCCGACCACGAACGGGATGCGCCAGCCGTAGGAGTTCAGGGCCTCCTTGGACATCGAGTTCTGCAGGATGATCTGCAGGCCGAGGCCGACGAGCTGGCCGGCGGTCATGGAGACGTACTGGAAGCTGGAAGCGAAGCCGCGGCGGCCGCGCGGGGTGGCCTCGGTCAGGTACGTGGCGCTGGCCGCGTACTCGCCGCCGACGGACAGGCCCTGCAACAGGCGCGCGATCACCAGCACCAGGGCGCCGAAGTAGCCGACCGCCTCGTAGGTCGGCGCGATCGCGATCAGCAGCGCGCTGGCCGACATCAGCGTGACGGTGAGCGTGAGCGCCGCCTTGCGGCCCTTCCTGTCGGCGTAGCGGCCGAGCAGCCAGCCGCCGAGCGGGCGCATGAAGAAGCCGACGGCGAAGATGGCCGCGGTGTTGAGCAGCTTCGCCGTGTCATTCCCCTCAGGGAAGAAGGAAGCGGCGAAATAGACGGCGAAACTGCTGTAGACAAACCAGTCATACCACTCGACCAGATTGCCGACAGAGCCGCCGACCACTGCCTTCCACGGCACACGTGCCTTGTTCACAGAGAACCTCCTGGGGGGAGTAGGTGCAGGCCAGAGCCTCTCCGCAGAAGGTTGTTCCGGCAAGGGCGCGGGGGTCAGATCTAACGTCCGCTTAACATGCGTTCTTACGCGGACGTAACCTCAGCGCAACTCAGCTCACCGCAACGGGGGGACGGCGTTCTTCGCCCGCTCCAGCGCCAGGTCGCCCCACCAGAGGCCGGCCTCTGGGGAGACCACGCCGCGCTCGGGGTCCTTCTCTCCGTCCGTGCCGCGCCGGCAGCGCCCGCTGGAGCTGCCCGCCCGCGCGATCCACAGGTAGGCGTCGGCCAGCTCCTCGCCCGTCTCCGTCGTGGGCCGGTCGCCGACGCCCCTGCCCGGTGGGTTGCACCAGGTCTGCGGGTCGGCGTAGTGCTTCGCCGGCGCCCAGGAGCCCCGGCCGTTCCTGCTGGTGTCCACGACGAAGTGCGGCATCGTGGCGGGATCGACCGTGGCGGCCGCGGGGCAGCCCTTCTTGCCGGTCGAGAGCTGGAGGCCGATGCAGGCCGACAGCGCTTTGCCGTACGCGACGGCCTTCTGGGTGCGCTGGTAGCCGGCGGTGTTGACGAAGAACCCGTCGGCCCGGTCGATCCCCGCGCCGATCAGCCGCTCGGCCATGACGGCGGTGCCCGGCCAGAGGTCCTGGCTGCCGTCGAGGTAGACGGCCGTGGCGGGGTTGCCCTTCAGGGTCTGAACGGCCTGGCGCAGGTCCTGGTAACGCTGAGCGGGCGAGCCCTCCAGGTCGCAGTCCTTGGTGCCGGGGAGCTTCACCAGGCTGGCGGGCTCCAGGATGACCACCGCCTTGGCCTGGCCGATCTGGCCGGCGATGCCCTTGAGCCACTCCTGGTAGGCGGCCATGCCGGCCGCGCCGACCTGCTGGCAGTCGCTGCCGGGCATGTAGTTGATCAGGAACACGGGGACGCCGCCGGCCTGCTCGGCCGCGGTGATCGTGTTCTCCACCTTGGCCCTGACCTCCGGCTCGTTCAGGCGGATGGCGTGCGGGACGGCGGCCAGCTTGCGCATGAGGGCGGCGTCGCCAGGGCGGTCCGCCTCCCACTCGCTCGCCTGGCGGCTGGCGGCCGGCTCGGCGGGGGCGTAGAAGGTCACGCCTGCCTGGGCTCTGAGCGGGTTCTGCGGGGAGGTGGCGGCTGGTTGCGTGGGGCGGCCC
>NZ_VCKX01000534.1 GCF_005889725.1 Nonomuraea zeae | reverse complement strand
GAGACGCGCGACGCCCCGCGCCCACCCCCGTGACGCGCGACAACCCGCGCCCGCCCTTGATACGCGCGACCCCACGGCGCGCCCGCGCGATTCCCCCTGTGTAATGGAGCTCTCCCTTGCCTGCCTACCTGTCCCTGCTCAGGACCAGGCGCGACTTCCGCCGTCTGTGGCTGGGCGCGTCCGTCTCCGTGATGGGCGACAGCATGACGTTCATCGCCCTGTCCTGGCTCGTCCTGGCCGAGCCGGACGGCACCGCGAAACTGGGCCTGCTGGCGCTCTGCTACACCGCTCCCGTGCTGATCGGCGGCCTGGTCGCGGGCCCGCTGCTCGACCGGTTCGACAAGCGGGCGGCCCTGATCGCCGACAGCGTCCTGCGCGGCCTCGCCGTGGCCTCCATCCCGCTCGCCGCCGTGGCCGGCGGCGTGCCGTCCTGGCTGCCGTTCCTGGTCGCGGGCGTCTACGGGCTGCTGAAGATGGTCCCGATGGCCGCCGTCCCGGCCGCGATCCCCGATCTCGTCGCCCCTGAGGAGCGAGACGCCGCCAACGCCCTCGAGTCCGTGAGCTACTCCCTGTCCGGAATCATCGGATTCACCCTCGCGGCCCCGCTGCTCGGAGCCGTCGGCCCGGCGACGCTGCTGGCCGTGGACGCCGCCACCTACGCGTGCTTCGCGCTGGCCGTGACCCTGATCCGGCATCCCCTGCGCCCGCACGAGAAACCCCGCCCGTCGTCCCCCGCCGCGTCACGACCGGTCTTCCGCGACAAGGTCCTCATCGGCACGACGCTGGCCTTCATGGCCTTCAACATCGCCGAAGGCGCGCTGACCATGGTGGTGGCTCCCTGGCTGGCCAAGGAGCAGCTCCCCGGAGACGGCGCCACCCTGTCCCTCCTCATGGCCGCCCTGTCGGCCGGTGAGCTGCTGGGCGGGTTCGCCGCCGGAGCCTGGCGGCCGAGGATCGGCCGGCTGGTCGCCATCGCCGTCGTCGAGCTGGTGGCGGCGGCCGGCTTCCTGGCCGTGCTCGGCAGCCCTCACCTGCTCCCGGTGGCGGCGGGCTTCCTGCTGGTCGGCGCCTTCAGCGCTCCCATGACGGTCTGGGCGCAGTCACTGCGCATGGAGCGCATCCCGCCGTCCCAGCGGGGCCGCGTCTTCGGCGTCTTCCGTACGATGATGCAGGCCACCCCGCCGATCGGCGCCGCTCTGGTCACCCCGCTGCTGGTGGCCGGCAACCTGACGGGAGCCGTGATCCTGATGACCGCGCTGGCCGCCGTCCCCGCCTTCGCCCTGCTCCTCCTGCGCGAATCCCCCGTCTCTGAGCAGACGCCTCAGACGGCACCACAGCCGGTCGGCGACCATTAACCCACAACTTGTGGATAACTGGCCTCTCCTGTGGATAACCCCTCCAGCCGGATCCCGCCTGGGCCAGGCGCCTGGGCCACCTTCCGCCGCCGCCGGCCTGCTGCCGCCTATCACGCTTACAGGGGCTCTGAGCTGGCACTTTGCGCTATCCATCCACGATCAGGAAGTCTCCGTGTCACGGCATGAGACCATCCCGTCGCGACCCGGCACCGCCGCGCCGGAAATCGTCCCCACCCTGTGGACGAAGCGGACGCACCGGCCGTCCTGGATCACCAGTTCCAGTACGAGCGGGCCTCCGACAGCCGGCTCTTCGGGAAGTGCTGCTGGATCTTGAACGCCATGCCGCGCCCGCGCGCGATGTACTGGTCGCGCTCCAGCTATCTGGCGATCGGCCCGCCCGGACTGCCGTTGTTGTCCCACGTCCACTGCCGGGCCGGTCATCCCCGCGAGCACCGTGGCAGGCGCTTTGATCAGATCACGAAATTTCGAGATATAGCCGGTGAGCTACTTCTTCTCCTCCATGACGGCGGTGACGGTCCCGGGCTTGCCGTCCCGCAGGTAGGTGATCTCCACCCGCTGCCCCACCTTGAAGCCGCGCACCTGGCCGACGACCGTGTCGCCGCCCTGGACCGCCGTGTCGCCGATCTTGGTGATCAGGTCGCCCTGCTTCAGCCCCGCCTTCGCGGCCGGGCTGCCCGCGGTGACCTGGCGGATCAGGGCGCCGGGCACGTCGCCGGTGGCGTCGGTGACGCTCACGCCGAGGAAGGCGTGGGTCACCGTGCCCTTGCTGATGAGCTGCTCGGACACCTGCTTGGCGGTGTTCACCGGGATCGCGAAGCCGAGGTTGACGCCGTCGGGGGCGATCGCGCTGTTGATGCCGATCAGCTCGCCGGCCGCGTTCACCAGCGCACCGCCGGAGTTGCCGGGGTTGATCGCCGCATCGGTCTGGATCATGCCGCCGATCGTGGTCGTCTCGGCCTGCTGCTGCCCCTGCCCGCCCCAGCCGGGCGGAAGCTGCTGCCGGTCCTGCCCGCTGCCCGCGGTCACCGTACGGTCGAGGGCGCTGACGATGCCCGAGGTCACCGTGCCGTCGAGGCCGAGCGGGCTGCCGATGGCCAGCACGTCGTCACCGACCTTGAGCTGGTCGCTGTCGCCCAGCGCGACCTTGGCCAGGTTCGACACGTCCTCGGCCTTGATGACGGCGAGGTCGGTCGACGGGTCGGTGCCGACCACGGTGGCCTTGGCCGTCCGGCCGTCGTTGAACTTCACCGTCAATCCGCCGTTCTGCCCCTGAACGACGTGGTTGTTGGTGAGAATCAGCCCGTCCGCCGACAGCACGACGCCTGAGCCCTCGGCGGTCTGGCCCTGGATCATCACGACCGACGGCTGCACCTTCTCCGCCACCTGCGCGATCGTGAGCTGGTCGGCCGCCGTGCGGAAGACCGGGCTCGGGGCGCTCGCGGTGGTGACGACAGGGGCGGGGCTGCTGGCGCCGGCGATGTAGGCCCCCATGGCTCCGCCGCCGAGCGCCGCCGCCGACAATGCCGCCACGGCCGCGATGGCCAGCCCCGCGATGGCCTTCTTCGTGAGCAGGAACCCCCGCCTGGCCGGCGGCGGGGGCGGGGGCAACGTGGGCGGAAGAGCACCCGGCCGGGTGAAACCGCCCACGGAGGGCGGCCGCTCGCCGAACTGGCTCCAACCGCCGGTGCTGTGCTCGCGAGGCTCGTTCGCGTCCATGTCATCTCCTAGATCCCGATGACACAAGAGTGCTGAAAGGCAGGTAAATCCGGGCTAAGCCCAAGATTGCGCCGGCTGGAAACCCCTGACACCGGCCTTATCGCCGCTGGCAGCGGCCGATCTTGGACGCCGAAAAATAGTTTCACTTCCTACCGCGGGCGCTCCAGCCAGTGGCGCATGGGGTGCGTGCACGATGTCGTCCAGGCGGGCCAGGAGGGTCGCGTCCGTGTCCGTGGCGAGCCGGATCTCGGTGGTCGTCATGGGGGAATGCCGGCCTGTCGCCGTCTCCGGCACCACGCGTTATCGGGCGAGTGGCTCGTCGGGTCCGTAGACCGCGTCGAGCAGGTCGCGGGCGAACTGTCGTGGATCGTCCAGCCCGGTGGCCGCCATCGTGCGGGGAGCGCGGGCGAGCAGGTGCGGGAGCGCGGCGTGCAGGGCCAGCGTCACGGCGGTCGCGCGCGCGGGCGTGACCGGCAGCCCGGCCGCCCGCTGCGCCTGCTCGAAGGCGGCGAAGTCGGCCGCCGCTATGCCGTCCACGAGGTCGGCCAGCCAGGGCAGCCGGGCGGCCTCGGCCTGCAGCTCCTGGTAGGCCAGCAAGCGCGTACGGCCGGGGCCCGCCCCGTCGGCCAGCAGGGCGCCCATCAGCGCCGCGAGCGTCTCCCTGTCGGCGGGCACCGGCCTCGGGACCTCGCCGTACAGCTCCACGCAGCGCTCGGCCACCGCGCGCAGCACGGCCTGCCTGGTCGGGAAGTAGTTCTTCGCCGTGCCCGGCGGCACGTCGGCGGCCGTGTCCACGGCGCGGTGCGTCAGCCCGCGCCCGCCCTGCCCGGCCAGCACCTCGATGGCCGCGTCCTGGAGGCGTTGCCGCCGGTCCTGGTTTCGCACGAATGCGATATTACCCTAAGTGTGGTACCACAATTGTGGTGGTTAAATCCAGAAGGAGCCAGATCATGAGCGGGTCGGCGGTAGTGGTGGGTGGTCTCTTATCCCCGTCTCAGAA
>NZ_VCKX01000533.1 GCF_005889725.1 Nonomuraea zeae | reverse complement strand
GCCCTCCGCCCATCCGCCCGACCGGCAGCTCCACGAGCGTCCGCGCGAACGGCGCTGATCCGACCGCCCACGCGGCCGGCGTGACCGCGAGAGCCCGCGCACCAGGCGACGCTTCAGGCGCCCGTATGACCGGCAGTGCCGCGGGCGACCGCGCAACCGGCGGCGCTTCGGGCGCCCGCGCGGCCGGGAGTAGGGGCATCAGGGGGTTCCGCTCTCGGTGGTCGGTCTGGCCTGCTCCAGTGCCTCGATGACGCTGCACAGGTGCACGCGCATGGCCGCCTCCGCCCGGTCCTCGTCGTGTGCGCAGATGGCCTCGATGATCTCCAGGTGCTGCGGCAGCGACACGGCCGCGCGGCCCGGCTGGAAGGCCAGCCGGACCTGGTAGCGCGTGAGGTTGCCGCGGATCCGCTCGATGATGTCGGTGGCCGCCGACTGCCCGCCGATCAGCCGGATGAAGGAGTGCAGCTCCTTGTTGCAGTTGGAGTATTCGATGAGGTCGCCCGCCGCCACATGCTCCTTCATCCGGGCCCCGATGGCGCGCAGCTGCCCGGCCTGGTCGTCGGTGACCCTGGCGGCCGCCTTGGCCGCGCAGAGGCCCTCGACGACCATGCGGACCTCGGTGAATTCGATGGCCTCGGCCAGGGTGATGGCCCGGACCCGCGCGCCTCTGTGCGGAATGCGTTCCACGAGCCCTTCGCTCACCAGGTCGGCCAGCGCATTGCGGATGTGCGACCTGGAAGCGCCGAACTGCGCGCAGAGATCGGCCTCGATGAGTCGCTGGTTCGGCGCCAGGTCTCCCGCGAAGACGGCCTCACGAATGCGGTCAACAAGTTTCATGGTCGACGTCCCTGATCCTGGCTCCGGTAGGCAGCTTGATCGTTCCACATCGGCGGCCGGGAAATGGCCGCCGATATCCCGTCAGCCGGTGTAGCCGAAGATTTCCCGCCACCGTTTCGCGTCCTCCGCTGTGTGCGCCAGCATGGTCTTGGCGTCCGCCCGGTAGAGCCAGCCCGAATCGGCGGCGGGGAAAGCCACGTCACCGGCCTTGGGGGTGCCGACGTCCTTGCGCACCGGATAGTCGCCCTGCTGCACGGCGATCTTCTGGGCGTCCTTGGACAGCAGCCAGCTCGCGAAGACCTTGGCGGCGGCGGGCGACGGCGCCTGCGCGCCCACCCCCACGTAGAACGGGTATCCGACCGCTCCTTCCGCGGGCACGGCCACCGTGATCGGGGCCCCGTCGGCGATCGACCCGATGCCGGTCGCGACCGGCATCGTGGCCACCGCCACCTCGCCGCGCGCCAGCGCGTCGGTCTGTCCCGCCGACGAGTCGAAGATCCGCGGCTTGTTGGCGGCGAACTTCGTCAGATAGTCCTCGCCGATCTTGTCGAACTGGAATCGGGTCAGCGCGGCGGTGCTGCCGCCGGCGCCGACCTGCACGATCGACAGCTTGCCCTGCCATTTCGGGTCCAGCAGGTCCGCCCAGTTCTTCGGCGCCTGATCCTTGGGGATGACGGCGTTGTTGTACGCGAAGGAATAGACGCGGTCGAAGCCGGAGAAGTAAAGCCCGTCCTCCTTGACCGCGTCGCCCACGGCGGCTTTCACCGCGGCCGGCACCGCCAGTTTCTGGAACGCTCCGGCCTTGGCGAGGGAGAGGATGATGTCCTCGCCCGACGTGCGGATCACGTCGGCGCCGAGTTTCCTGGCACCGGCCTCGGCGAGAATGCGCTCGGTGAGCTTGTTGGGAGCCAGCCGGACGATTTCCACGTCGATTCCGGTGGCCTTGGTGAACGCTTCTGTGACGGCCTTCTCCGACTGCTCGCTGCCGCCGGTGTAGAAGACCAGCGAGCCTTCGTCCTTGGCGGCGGAGTACAGCTTCTCGTCGGCGATCGTCTCGCCGCCGACGACCAGCGCCGTGGCGTCGGCGCCGCCCGTGGCTCCGCCACCGCCGCACCCCGCCACCGCCAGGGTCAGCAGCACCGAGGCCGCGAGGGCGCCCGTACGGCCAGCTTTCATGAGATCTCCAGCTACTTCTGCTCGTTGGCGCCGAGACGCCTGGACACGATGGAGAGGGTGAGGATCACCAGGCAATACAGCAGGCTCGTGGCGGCCGCCCGCTGCAGGATCCCGTTGTCGAAGTCGTCGAAGATGACGATCGAGAGCAGCCGCGTATCCGAGGTGAACAGGAAGAGCGGGACGGTCAGCTCGCGCATCGACAGCATCAGCAGCAGCAGGAACGTCGAGGTCAGCCCGACCCGCAGCAGCGGCGCGGTGACCGCGGTGATCGCCCGGACGCGGGAGGCGCCGTGCATCACGGCGGAGTCCTCCAGGTCGCGGTCTACCTGCACGATCGACGCGGCCACCCCGCGGAAGCCCTGCGGCATCTGGGCCGCGACGAAGGCGATCACCATGACGGTGAGCGTCCCGTACACCGGGACCGGCGCGATCAGCCAGGTCCACAGCAGGCCCAGGCCGAGCACGATCGACGGGATCGCCAGCGGGAGCATGGAGACGTACTCCAGCGGCCCACGGCCGGGCAGCTTGGTCCTGTGCACCACGTAAGCCACCACGAAGGCGAGCACGGTGCCGAGCACTGCCGCCGCGATCGACACCACGACGCTGTTGACCGTGGCCCGGTGCGTGACGCCGGAGCCCAGCACGTCCTGGAACGACTCCAGCGTGAACGTGCCCGCCCTGGTGAACGCGCCGAGCACCGTGCTGATGTACGGCGAGTCGTGCAGCGCGACGAACAGCAGCGCGAGCACCGGCAGCACGGCCGACAGCGCGAAATAGCCGAGGCCGAGCAGCAGCGCGGGCAGCCGCCAGCGGCCGAGGTCAATCCTGCGCGGCTTCATCCCCTTGCCCGAGACGGTGGTGAAGGAGCGCCGGGCCAGCATCCGCCGTTGCAGCGCGGTGACGATCAGTACGACCGCCACGAGCGCGATCGCCACCGCCGCCGCCTCGTTGCCTCGTGACGGCGTCGAGTTCATCAGCCGGTAGATGTAGGTGGGCAGCGTCTCCACGCCGGCGGCCCCGCCGATGATCTGGGACACCGGGAAGTTCTCGACGGTGAGCACGAAGATCAGCACGGCCGCGCCGAGGATCGCCGGGGTGATCAGCGGCAGGGTGACCCGGCGCAGGACCCGGCCGAACGACGCGCCGTGGACGTTGGCGGCCTCCTCCAGATCGGGGTTCATCAGGCTGAGCGCCCCGTGGACGAGCAGGAACGCGTACGGCGCGTAGTACAGCGCCAGCACCAGGATCAGGCCGGCGACGTTGTTGACGTCCACGAACCTGGGCAGCCCGAGGTCGCGCAGGGTGATGTTGAGCAGGCCCGCGTTCTCGCTCCCCAGCACCGACCACGCCAGCGCGCCCACGTAGGACGGCAGCAGCATGGGGACGAGCCCGACCAGGTACAGGAACCCGCGCAGGTACACGTTCGTCCGCGCGGTGACGAAGGCCAGGAACCCGCCGATGAGCAGCGCCAGCACGGAGGCGCCGAGCCCCACCTTGAGCGAGTTGAGCGTCGCCGCGACCGAGCCGGCGGTCGTCACGTTGACGAAGTTGTCCAGGGTGAGCCCGGCCAGGCCGATGTTGCCGGGCCGGGGGGCGTCGGAGGCGAAGGCGGCCAGCACCACCAGGGCGACGGGGGCCAGGATCAGCACGGCGAGCACGACGAGCAGCGCACCCGGCAGCGACGCCGCGCGCAGCAGGCGGCGGGCGCGGCCGGGCAGCGCGGCGGTCCTGCCGCGCACCGGCCGCTCCGCGGTCTGGGCGGTCATCACGCGGGCACTTCCGCCGACGCTTCCGCGGCCGTTCCCGCGAAGCCTGCGGCCGATCCTGCCGCCGATCCTGCGGGCACCTCTGCCGGGAGGACCCGGATCGCGCTCGGCGGCAGCGACACGGTGACCGGGTCGTCCAGGCCGAACGGCGGGCCGGCGGATCTGAGCTGGACCGCGTCCAGCTCCAGCTCGGCCCCGATGCGGATCCGGTACACGACGGTGGAGCCCTGGAAGGCGAAGCGGGCGACCTGGCCCGGCAGCGCGTTGACCCTGTCTCTTATACCCATCTCCGAGCCCACGAGACCCTAAGACACCTCGTATGCCGTCTTCTGCTTGAATAAAAAATCTTGTTAGTTCATCGCTGAGTTACT
>NZ_VCKX01000532.1 GCF_005889725.1 Nonomuraea zeae | reverse complement strand
CTCCCTGACCGCCCCCGCCCGGACCGCGACCTCTCTGACCGCACCGCCCGATCCGGCGAGGGCGACGGGCGCGGCCCGGCCTTCGGGCGCGAGGCAGAGGACCCGGGTGGCGGCCGGGGCACCGGCGGACTGCTGGTGGAGCTGGTCGTCCGGCGGTTGCTGCCCGACGGCGCGGGCGGGGATCCGGTGGCACGGCTGGCGGCGGCGGTGCATGCGCGTCCCCCGCTGGCGCTCGCCGAGCTGGCGCCGCTGGTAAGCGAGGCCGCCGCGGCCGGTGACCCGCTGGCCGGGTCGATCGTCGCCGAGGCCGCGGCCCTGCTCGCCCGCACCGCCTCCCAGGTACGCGACCCCGCGCTCCCCCTGGTGCTCGCCGGCAGCGTGCTCACGGCGGCCGGCCCCGTACGGGAGGCCGTACAGGGCCTGCTGGAGGGTGCGGTCCCGGCGGGAGACGCGGCGGGGGCGGCGGCCTGGCTGGCGGCCCGCCCCCTCCTGGACCCGCGGGAGTCCGCGGCGCTCCATCCCCGGTTCGTGCACCCGCGAGGAGGTCAGCCCGTCGTGCCGGCCGGCTCGGCGCCTTCGTAGATCGGGTTCCCGGCAGGCGTTCCTCGGACCGTTCCGGCACCTCTCTCCGCCATGGACCCTTCAGTTCACGAGCAGCGCGGCGCTCCCGTAGCTCCCGCCGAACCCCGTCACCAGCGCCACCTCGCGCCCGGCCCGCAGCTCCCGCACGGCCTGGGCCACGTTGTTCAGCCCGTGCACATACCCCTCGGAGAGCAGGCCGCCGTGCGGGTTCACCCAGGCGTGCCGGCGCTCCAGCAGGTACGCCCCCAGCTCCCCCCGCTCGACCAGCCCGAAGTCCTCCAACTGCCTGGGCACCAGCCACGAGTACGCGTCATACGGCAGCGCCACGTCCACCTGCGCGGGCCGCATTCCGGACGCCTCCCAGAGCATGGGCGCCACGTAGGCCGAGAAGATCGCCGTGACGTCGGGAGCGCGGTCCATCGACGAGCAGCCCGGTCCACCGCCGCGTACCACCGCCCGGACGCGCGGCCCGTCGAGCACGCCGCTGACCAGCAGGGCGCAGGCCCCGTCGGTCTCCTGGCAGCAGTCCACCGTGCGGAGCGGGGTGCAGACGTACGGCCGGGCGAGGTAGTCGGCCAGCCCGAGCGGCTCGCGGCGCAGGGCGCGGGGGTTGGCCTTGGCGTTCTCCCTGGACTGGGCGACGACGGCGTGCAGGTGCTCGGCCGTGAGCCCGGTGTCGTGCAGGTAGCGGGTGGCGGCCAGGGCGAACAGCGGGATCGGGCCCGCCAGGCCGTAGGTGTGCCGCTCCTGAGGGCCGGTGGAGGCGGTGTTCATGCGGGTGCCGGAGCGGCCGTTCAGCGCCCGATAGATCAAGATATTTCGCGCTAAACCGGCGTGTATCAGCATCGCCGCGTCACCCAGGATCGACGCCGCCTGCGTGCCGCCGCCCGCGATGTCGTTGTGCCAGCCGAGCCGCTCGATGCCCAGGGCGCGCGCGACCTGCACGACGGGCGCCGAGTCGTTCATGTGGTAGCTGAGCACCGCGTCCACCTCGCGCGGGACGAGGCCCGCGTCGGCGCAGGCCGCCCGGCACGCCTCGGTCGCCAGCTCCAGCTCGGTACGCCCGGACTGCCTGCTCAGGGCCGTCATCCCGATCCCGGCCACGGCCGCCCGCCCTGCGAACGGCTGCATGCCTTCTCCTCAGGACAGGGCGCGATCGCTCGCGCCGGTGGGCCCGTTCACGCTAGCCCGCACCCACCGCTCCAGGCAAGCGCTTGCTCGGCAAGCCGCCGATCCACCCCCGCCCGGCTCCTCGGCATGGCCGGCATAAACCCGGCCGACCGCAGGAGGGTGCCAGACGTGCCGTTCGAGGCGTTTACGGGCGACCGTAATGGCAGCATCTTCCGTCCGAAGGACTTCGCCGAGCGCCTGCACGAAACCCCGGAAAACGCCGTCCGACCAGTGCTTTTAGCCTGATCGCCGTAAGCCGCCACCCGCCTCGGGTAACTGGGCATCTTCACGGGAGCTGTCCCCTCTTGTAATACGGAGGTGCGATCTACCGATAGCCCATCATCATCACGCCGAGGTGAGCGATGGATCTACGCTATGTCCGGTACGCGCTGGCGATCGCGCGGGCAGGCAGCCTGCGACGGGCCGCCGCCGCGCTGCACATCGCCCAGCCGACGCTGTCGGAGCAGCTCAGGGCACTGGAGAAGGAGATCGGTGTCGAGCTGTTCAGCCGCTCGTCCAGCGGCGTGCAGCTCACCGAGGCGGGCGAGGCGTTCCTCGCGCAGGCCACCGTCGCGGTGGACGCCTTCGATCGCGCCGTGATCGCCGCCAGGAGCAAGGGCCAGACCGCCCGCCTGGGCGTGGCCGACGGGCTGGAGGACGTGGTCGCCCGCCTGCTCTCCCAGCTCCAGACCGGCCACCTGAGGGTGGCCCCCATGGGGACGGCCGAGCAGATCGTCTCCATCGTGGACGGCACCCTGCAGGCCGGGCTCGGCTACGCGCCGGGCTCGCTGCCGAGGGGCGTGGCGCGCATGCTCGTGCACCGCTTCCCCGTACGCGCCCTGCTGCACAAAGACCACCCGCTGGCGGCGCACGAGGCGGTGTCCCTGTCGGACCTGGCGGCCGAACCGCTGATCATGCCGGAGTCGGACGCGGTGGCCGGCGCCCGCCGGTTCCTGGAGGGCTTCGTACGCCACCGGCTGCACCCCCGCCTCGGCCCTTCCGCGGCCACGCACGACCTGGTCGTCAACATGGTGGGGGCGGGCAGCGGTTATGCTCTGTGCGTTCACGAGGGCACGACCGTCCCCGACAGCGTGGTGTTCGTCCCCGTCAAGGAGGACGTCCCCCCGCTGGAGGTGGTCTTCCTCTGGAACCGCCAGGCCGACGTGCACGAGCTCGTGAGCGCGGCCCGCCATCTGGCCCGTGCTGGATAGCGCTATTATCTAACGATGCGCATCTCCGAGCTCAGCGCCAAGTCCGGCGTGGCCCTCCCCACGATCAAGTACTACCTGCGCGAGGGCCTGCTGCACCAGGGCGAGCAGACGGCCGCGACCCGCGCCGAGTACGACGAGTCCCACCTGCGCAGACTCCGCCTGATCCGGGCACTGCTCGAAGTGGGCCGGCTCCCCGTGGCCTCGATCAAGAAGATCATCGCCGCCGTCGAGGACGAGTCGCTCCCCACCCACCAGATGCTCGGCACCGCCCACTGGGCCCTCGGCCCCACCGTCGAGCCCGAGCCGGGCGCGGACTGGCAGCTCGCCCGCGCCGAGGTCGATCGGCTCGTCACCGACCAGGACTGGACCGTCCACCCCGAGGCCCCCACCCGCGACGAGCTGGCCCAGACCCTCGTCAAGATGCGCCAGCTCGGGCTGTCCGGCGACCTGGCCCCCTACGTGGAGGCGGCGAAGAAGCTGGTGCGCGAGGTGGAGATGGACGCCATCCCGTTCGACGGCCCGCGTGACGCGGCCGTGGAGGCCCTGGTGCTCGGCACGGTCCTGTACGGCAGGGCGCTCGACACGCTGCGCCGCATGGCCCAGGAGTCAGAGTCGGCCCACCGCCAGACAGCCTCGTAGCCCAGCGCCCTCAGACCACGCCGCCCAGGGAGCGCGCTCTCAGACCACGCCGTTGGCGCGCAGGATCGAGACGGCACGGACCGTGGCGGCACCGCGCCACTCCAGCGCCCCGGCGGGCGAGATCCGCGCGTAGTCCACGACCCACCCGCCGTCGTCCTGCTGCTCCCCCGCCAGCCGGACGAGGTCGGCGCCGATCACGTCCGGCTCGAACAGGTCGCGGACCGGCCGCCCCGGATAGGGCGCGAAGTCCAGGGGCCGCAGCGCCTCGTTCTCCGTGCCGCCCTCGACGCGGACCCGCCCGTCGTCGGGGATGTAGCCGCCGAGCCGCTTGAGCAGGTCGGCCGCGCGCGGCTGGCTGTCGTACACCGCGTCCAGGAACAGGACCGCGAACGACAGCACGTACGCGTGCGGCATCTCCTCCAGCTCCTGGATCCGGTCGAGACAGTAGCGCGTGGCCTTCGCCAGCCACGGGTGCGCGGCCACGGCCGAGTCGTGGGCGGCGACGCGATGGGCGGCCGCCGCCGACACCGCGGTGATCTGGAGGGACGAGGCGTCCCCCGCCC
>NZ_VCKX01000531.1 GCF_005889725.1 Nonomuraea zeae | reverse complement strand
GACAGGGGCCAGGGCGGATTCCTGCTGCTGGTGAAGCCGGACGGCACGGTCTCGTTCGACACCGACGACGGGATGAGCTTCTGGGTGGCCTACACGGCCCCGGCGGTCCAGTCCGGCGTCACGATCAACGACGGCTACTGGCACCACGTCGCGGGCATCCGGCGGGCGGGCCTGCTGGAGATCCACATCGACGGCCGGAACGTTCCCGTCACGGCCACCGGCTCGGGGCGCACCCCGCTCGACGTCGACAACCGGATGCGGCTGACCATCGGCACGACCGACCAGGTCCAGCAGCCGTACAGGGCCTTCGACGGGTCCATCGGCGCGGTGGCCCTGTGGCGCGCCGCCCGCCCGGCCCCCGACCTGACGCGGCTCACGGGGACCGAGACCGGCCTCGTGGGCTACTGGGACTTCAGCGCGCGCGACGGCTCCGACCTGTCGGCCGCGGGCAACACCATGGCGCCGACGGGGCCGGTCGCCTACGTCTCCCCCGGCCCGCCGTACGGGCAGACGATCGGCGAGGCCCCGGCGCTCACCAGGCTCGACTACGACGCGGGCACGCTGCACGCGGAGTGGCGGGCCGTCCCGTCGATGCTCGCCTACGACGTCGAGGTCCTGGACGCCGACAACCGCCAGGTGGTCATCGTGCCGGCCAGGACCATCTCCGCGGACGTCCCCGTCACGCTGAGCCCGGCCGCCCGCTACCGGGCCAGGGTGCGCGCCGTCGGCTCCCAGATCTCCGGCCCGTGGTCGGCCCCCGTGCCGCTCGTCTCGGCCGTCCCGGACGTGAGCGCGGTCCAGTACGACGGGACGACCGTCACCGTCGCCTTCACCGCGCCGTCCGGAGCGACGGCCGGGGTCGGCGCCGAGGCCGTCGTGGACGGCAAGCCGGCCGCCACGGCCACCGGCACCGCGAGCCCGCTGGGGCTCAGGACGGCGATCACGGCCGCCCAGGACGCGAAGGTGCGCCTGCGCGGCGTCGCCGGCATCGCGAGCGGCCCGTGGACCACCCCCGTCCCGGTGATCGCGACCGCCCCGCGCGGGCTGCTCGTGGCGACCGACGGCACCCACGTCACCG
Source organism: Nonomuraea zeae (assembly GCF_005889725.1). Lineage (GTDB taxonomy): Bacteria > Actinomycetota > Actinomycetes > Streptosporangiales > Streptosporangiaceae > Nonomuraea > Nonomuraea zeae. The sequence goes on along the minus strand of NZ_VCKX01000531.1, from coordinate 3,111 downwards.
TCTCGTGGCAGCCGCTGGCCGGCGCCGCGCGGTACGGCGTGCAGGTCATCGCGGACGGCGTGCCCGGCGCCGTCGCGGACGCGCCCGCCTCCCCCGCCGGCCTCACGGCGCTGGTGGCCGGCGTCGCCTACCAGGCCAGGGTTCGTGGCAGGAACGGCGTGAGCGAGGGGCCGTGGAGCCCGGCCGCCACCGGGCCGTACACCCGCCACCAGCGCATCACCCGTGACGGGCTCGGCCGGATCCGGGGCGTGGACGACGAGGACACGCGGACCGCCTACGAGTACGACCCGCTCGGCAACGTCACGTCCATCACGACGACTCCTGCCGTCTGACCGTTCCATCGGGAGATCCTCATGAGTATGCCGCTGGAGCGGCCCATGCCCGTGCTGCGCTACGAGAGCGCCGCGGGCGACCCGCAGCCCGTCTGCTCTTTGCAGGCGACCGGCCTGCTGCAGGCCACCTGCCTGTCCGGCTTCGAGCCGGCGGCCGGCACGCTGGCGATGTGGCTCTTGACGACCAGCGCCACCGGCACGGAGACGCTGTTCTCCTACACCTCGCAGGAGCGGGCCGGGGTCGGCCCGCTGACCGTGCGCAACGCGGCGAACCTGGAGATCCGGCTGGGCACGGCGAGCGGCGGGCCCACGGGCGTCGCGGTCAACGACGGCGCCTGGCACCGGCTCGTGGTCACCTACAAGGTGGCCGGCCCGGCCGGGCACTACGCGGTCTGCGTGTACCTGGACGAGATCCTCGCCTTCAGCTCGCCCGCCGGGCTGCCCACGGCCATGCGGCCCATGGCCGGCGGCGACCTGGCCGTCGGGGGCGGGCTGGCCGCGCTGGTCAGCGAGGTCCAGGTGTGGAACAGCGCGCTGACGGCGGAAGAGGTGAAGAAGGGCCAGTTCCGGCGGGCCGTGCCGGGCACGGCCGGGCTGGTGCTGCACTGGCCGCTGGACGTGCCGCCGCCGCAGAATCCCTCGGCCGCGATCACGCCGTCGCCGCTGCGGTTCAGGACCGGCCGGCTCTCCGCGACCTGGGCCGCACCGGCGGGATCGCCCACGGGGTACCACGTCAGGCTGGGATCGCTGGACGGCACGTGGCACGAGACGGCCGACACGACCGGGCTGTCCTACACGACGCAGGCCCACCCGCTCCCGGCCGAGATCGAGGTGACCGTGGCCGGGTACACGGCGGCCGGGCCGGGGCCGTGGAGCGATCCGGTGCGCGTCACGGCGTTCGAGCCGCAGGTCCCCGACGTCCGGCTGGCCTGGGACGCCGCCACCGGCCGGCTCGCCGCGAACTGGGCCGACCTGCCCCAGCGAGAGTCCTTCACGCTGGAGCGGTACGAGGGCGGCGCGGCCACCCCCGCCTCGGTGCAGGACGGCGTACAGGCCCTGACCCACGACCTGACCGGCCGGATGGACCTGGACGGCACCACCCGGCTGGACGTGCGCGCCTTCGCGCTCGGCTCGCTGGGACCGGCCCAGCCCCGGTACGCCGCCCCGCCGCCCGCCACGCTGGCGGCCCGCTACCGGCTCGCCGACGGCACGCTGGTGTGCTCGTGGACGCCGCCGGCCGGGGCCGAGGGGCTGCGGCTGCTCGTCGCGCCGCGCGACGGCGGCCCCCCGCACGCGGAGACGCTGGCGGGCGGCGCCACCCGCCACGACGTCACCCGCGCCGCCTATCCGCTCTCGCTCGGGACGGTGTACGACGTCCGGATCCGGGCCTTCGGCGGCGGGGCGATCGGCTCGTGGGCGAGCGTCCCCGTCAGCCCGCACGACGTGGCCGTACCGGTGCTGAGCTGGGCGTACACGCCCGGGACCGACGCGCTGGCGGTCATGTGGGAGCGGGTGACGCCGACCGCGACCTACGAGGTGCGGGTGCTGCGGAACGCCACGGAGATCACGGGCCTGACGTCGCTCGAGCCCCGCTACGACGTGACCTCCCTGCTCGGCGCGGCCGACGCGCACACGATCACGGTGGCCGCGGTGGACGACGGCATCATGGGGCCGGAGAGCGTGCCGGTCACGCCCGTCGCGCTCACGCCCGTGCTGCGCCACCTCGTGGAGACGCACACGATCGAGGTGTCGTGGGCGGCCGCGCAGCCGGCGGCGTACCTGCGGCTGAGCAAGGCGGGGACGGTCTTCCACGCGGAGAGCTCGGTCACGGGCGGCGCGAGCGTGCCGGCCCCGGCCGCGGACTTCCCCGGCGGCACGGCCGTGAGCTGCGCGATCCGGGCCCTCGCGCCCGGCTCCCTCGGCGCGGTGGAGACGGCCTCGCTGACGATCGACCAGCTCGTCACCCCGGTGCCGGTCCTGGAGTGCACGACTCCGTCCACGCGCGCGGCGCGGGTCGTGCTCACCGCCCGGTGGCCGGCCGTCAACCCGGGGCTCACCGTCGCCTACCAGGTCCAGGTCACGACCGACGGCACGCGGGGGCCGGTGACCGACGCGACGGGGCTGAGCGCCGACGTCAGCGACCGGCTCGCCGTGGCCGGCGCGACCAGCGTGTCCGTACGGGCGACGACCCCCGGCAACGTGGGCGCGTGGAGCGCCGCGTCCCCGATCGCCGCGCCAACCGGCACGGCCCTGGCCTACGACCAGGACAGCGGCCGGATCGACGCCACCTGGACGGCCACGGGCGCCGAGCACTGCTACGCCGAGCTGACCCTCGCCGGCGCGGCCGAACCCGCCTACCGGGACTGGCCGGACGGCACGGCGCAGATCACCCTGAGCGAGGCGGAGCGCGCCTCCGCGGCGCAGGAGCTCACGTTCCGCGTGCGCGCGATCGGCGGCATGGCGCTGTCCCCCTTCGCCACCGTCACCACGGCGCTCCCGCCGATCCCCGGGCCGGTGCTCGACCCGCTCACCGACACCCTCTCCCCCGCCAGGTCGATCGGCGCGTCCTGGCGGTTCGAGGCGGCGAACGCGGGCGAGGGCACCCTGCTCGGCTTCACCGTCACGCTGACCGGCCCGGACGGCGTGGTGGAGACGCGCACGATCGACGACCCCGCGGCGCGGCAGACGACGTTCACCAGTGAGAGCCTGGCCATCGGCGCGACCTACACCGTCCAGGCCAGGGCGCGGGTGCGGCGGGCCGGCGGGGTCGTGCAGTCGG
>NZ_VCKX01000530.1 GCF_005889725.1 Nonomuraea zeae | reverse complement strand
GTGCTGGCGCGGATGGGCGGGGAGCCGCTCGGGGCGGCGCCGGGCGAGGCATGGGAGCACGGCCGGTTCTCGGCCCCGTACCTGCGGGACTCGCTGCTCGCGGCGGGCGCCACCGTCGAGACGCTCGAGTCGGCGGGGTTCTGGGCGAACCTGCCGCGGCTCTACGACGCCGTCCGGCTGACCCTGCTCGGCGCGCTCGGCGCGCCGCTGGTCATGTGCCACATCTCCCACGTGTACGAGACCGGCGCCTCGCTCTACTTCACCGTCGTGACCCCGCAGGACGCCGACCCGGTGGCGCAGTGGGAGCGGGCCAAGACGGCGGTGAACGCGGCGATCGTCGAGGCGGGCGGCACGATCACGCACCACCACGGGGTCGGGCGCGACCATCGGGAGGCGTACGCGGCCGAGCTGGGGCCTGTGGGGGCGGCCGTCCTCCAGGCGGTCAAGGCCAGGCTCGACCCGGCCGGGATACTCAACCCCGGCGTGCTCGTCCCTCAGTCGGGCGGCGGGATCTGATCGGCCTCGGCCAGCAGCTCGGCCGCCTCGCTGTAGCGGTGGAGTGCCTCGTAAGCGGCGGCGAGGCAGTGCAGGGAGATCACCAGAGGCCCGCCGCCCGTCGCGCGGGCGAGCGCCACCGCCTCCTGGGCCAGCGGCAGGGCCTCGGTGGCCTTGCCGCGGTCGAGCAGGATCCCGGCCGTCGTGCGCAGGGCCCGCGCCAGCAGGTCCGTGTGCTTGCCCGAGGACTCGTCGACCAGAGCCCGGCTCATCGAGACGGCCTGGCTCGCCTTGCGGACGGCTCCTCCGCCCCAGCGGGATCGGGTGCGGGCATAAGCGAGTAAACCCTCAATGGCCTCCACCTGAGAAGTGCCTCTCCGGGTCGCGTCGTCCGGGCCGTTACGGGTCACGGAAGCCTCCCCTCGGCGTCCCAACCGCTTGTTTGGGGGGTGAGGTTACACCATTGCGCACCTTCTGTGTCCCCCCTGGTACGGAGCGTTCAAGATGCACGATTGGTAGATCACGGTAAAGATGTGGTCATGGTGGAAGTAGCGGCTGAGCGCGGAAAGCAGCTTTCCTCACGGGTCTCCGAGGAGGGCGCAGGTTGGGCCTGTACGCAGACAGGCACGTTCGCGCAGCTCAGACCGAATGATCAGGGCTTCAGCTGGCTGAATCCGCGCACGCTCTGGCTCTCGCGTAACGAGATCCTCGCCGGGTTGTTCGGGGACCCTTCAGGGGAAGTGCGGGCACGCTGGCTGGAGTCTCAGGAAGCGCGCGGGATTGATCCGGAATTTCGTATCAAAGCACCTATTGGGGGAAATTTCAGTTTCCTTCTGCTCGGTGACACCGGAGAAGGCGACGCTTCTCAGTACGCCGTTGTTCCGGGCATGCTGAAACTGGGAGAAGGAACGTCGTTCGCCATCATCGCCAGTGACGTGATCTATCCCACGGGATCGGGCAACGAGTACGGAGACAAGTTCTTCCACCCGTACAAGGACTATGACGCCCCCATCTACGCGATCCCCGGCAACCACGACTGGTACGACGGCCTAGGCGGCTTCATGCGGGTCTTCTGCGACTCCCCGCCGCTCAAGCCCCAGCCGGACCGGGGGCTGCGCGGGCTGCTGTGGCGCAAGCCGGAGACGATCGACGAGACGCGGCTCGAACAGGCCCGCGCGCTCAGGGGCAAGCCGTCCCAGCAGGCCGTGCAGCCGGGGCCGTACTGGGCGATCGAGAGCGACAGCCTGCTCGTCGTGGGCGTGGACACCGGCATCAGAGGAACGATCGACAAGGCGCAGACCGCCTGGCTGCGGCGCGTCTCGCTGGACCCGCGGCCGAAGATCCTCGTCACCGGCAAGCCGATCTACACGCGCAACGACTACAAGCCCTCGCCGCTCGAAGAGGGCGGCACGATCGACGACATCGTGCGCGACCCGGCACATCGGTACGTGGCGGCCATCGGCGGAGACGTGCACAACTACCAGCGTTACCCGGTCAAGGTGGGAGACCGGGTGATCCAGTACATCGTGTCGGGCGGCGGGGGCGCGTTCATGCACGCCACGCACACGATCGACCGGGTGGACGTGGCGGGGGTGCTCGAGGACGAGTTCAAGTGCTACCCGCTGCGCGGCGACTCGCTGTCCTTCTACAGCCAGCTCTACGCCCGCAGGCTGCGGATGAGGTGGCTGTACCTCACGCCGGCCGAGGCCGTCTGCCTCATGTCGCAGCACATCAAGAACGAGCCGGTCAGGACCCCTGAAGGGCCGGTGACGATCACGCGCAGGATGCGGTGGGCGGCGCGGCTGCTGGGCGCCTGGCCGTGGCCGTTCAGGCTGCCGGTGGACAAGGTGTTCCACCGCTACCTGTCCGAGCTGTCCGACTGGGACACGCCGCCGTTCTTCAAGCAGTTCCTGCACGCCGAGGTCACTCCGGAGGAGCTGACCCTGCGCTGCTTCGCCGCCACCGGCTGCCTGGGGCAGGAGCTCGATCCGCCGCTGGAGGACGAGGTGCGCATCAGCCTGGCGTAGCCGGTCGCGATTCTGTCGGAGCCGTTTGGCACCCTTGACCTCGTGTACGTCGTGCTCGCCGGAGAGAGCCTGCTGCCCGTGGGCGGCACGGTTCGCGCTGTCCCCGACCCGGCGGCGGCCGTGCGGGAGCTGGAGGCCGCCGAGCGGCCCCGGTGGGTGTGGGCCGACACCAGGGAGGACTACCCGCGGCTGCTGGGCGCGGGGGTCCGGGTCGCGCGCTGCCACGACCTCGCGCTGACCGAGGGGCTGCTGCTCGCCTACGACGGCCGCTACGGCGAGCCCCGCTCGGCCAGGGCCGCGCACGCCAGGCTGCACGGGCTGCCGGTGCCGGAGGAGGAGCCGAGCGCGCCGGGCACGCTGTTCGCACCGGAGCCGCTCGGCGCGCAGGCCGTGGCGGAGGTGCTGGCCGACCAGCTCAGGCGGATCGAGGCGTTGCCTGAGCCCGGCCGCTTCAGGCTGCTGGTGGCGGCCGAGTCGGCGGGCGCGCTCGTCGCCGCCGAGATGTCCTGCGACGGCATGCCCTGGCGCAGGGACGTGCACGACGCGCTGCTGACCGAGCTGCTCGGGCCGCGGCCCGTGCACGGCATGCGCCCGGCCAAGCTGCAGGCGCTGGCCGACGAGGTGGCGGCGGCGCTCGGGCATCCGGTCAACCCCGACTCCGTGCAGCAGCTGGTGAAGGCGTTCAAGGCGGCGGGGGTGGCGCTCAAGACGACCCGGTCGGGGGAGCTCAAGCGGATCGACCACCCGGCCGTGGCGCCGCTGCTGGCCTATAAGGAGCTGGCCAGGCTGTTCAGCTTCCATGGGTGGGTGTGGGCCGACCAATGGGTGCGTGATGGGCGATTCCGGCCCGAATACGTTGTGGGCGGCGTGGTGTCCGGGCGGTGGGCCACCAACGGGGGCGGGGCGCTGCAGATTCCCAAGGTGATGCGGCGGGTGGTGATGGCCGACGACGGGTGGGTGCTGGTCGTCGCCGACGCCGCCCAGCTCGAGCCGCGGGTGCTGGCGGCGATGGCCGGCGACGTGGGGCTGGCCAGGGCCGCGGGGGAGATCGACCTCTACTCCGCGCTGGCGAAGTCGTTCGGCGGCGAGCGCGACAACGCGAAGATCGCGATGCTGTCCGCCATGTACGGCGGCACCAGCGGCGACGCGCCCAAGCTGCTGGCCGTGATGCGGCAGCGGTTCCCCCTGGCCTACCAGTTCGTGGAGGACGCGGCGAAGGCGGGGGAGGAGGGCCGGCTCGTGCGGTCCTGGCTGGGGCGCACCAGCCCGCCCCCGTCGGCGCGGTGGAAGGAGCTGGTGTCGGGGCCGGAAGGCGCGCGGGCGGCTCGTGACCGGGGCCGCTTCACGAGGAATTTCGTGGTGCAGGGGACGGCGGCGGAGTGGGCGCTGGCGCTGCTCGGGGTCCTGCGCGGGCTGCTGCCGGAGCCGGCCAGGCTGGTGTTCTTCCAGCATGACGAGGTGATGGTGCACTGCCCGCTGGCGCAGGCCGAGGAGGTGATCGCGGCCGTGTCGGAGGCGGCGGGGCAGGCGAGCCGGCTGCTGTTCGGCGGGACGCCGGTGCGCTTCCCGATGGAGGCCGTCGCGGTCAGCTCCTACGCCGACGCCAAGTAACCCACCACCGGCACCGGACGGGTCGCGGGGCGAGTGGGGCGCGGCGTCGGGGCGCGTCGAGTGGGGTGTGGGTCGGGTGGG
>NZ_VCKX01000052.1 GCF_005889725.1 Nonomuraea zeae | reverse complement strand
GGGGGCGGGAGATCGTGCAGGCGGGTCAGCGGGCGGGAGGTCGTGCGGGCTCGTCAGGAGGCGCCAGGCCGAGCAGGCGGGCCAGGTTGCCGCCCTGGATCAGGGCGCGGTCCTCGTCGGAGAGCGGTGCCAGGACGACGCGGCCGTAGCCCGTACGCAGGTCGAGGAAGCAGGAGTCGGACCCGAACAGCACCCGCTCCGCCCCCGCCAGCGCGGCCAGTTTGGCGAGCCAGCGGCCGGTCATCTTCGAGCCGCACGTCTCAAGGAACACGTTCGGATGATCGGCCACGAGCCGGGCCGCGCGGCCGAATCCGTACGGCCAGAGCCCCACGTGCCCCATGAGCAGCGGCACGTGCGGATGCCGGGCCGCGACGGCGGCAAACTGGGCCGGATCGCTCCACACCGAGTCCGTCTGGCCGTGCGCGAGCACCGGCAGGCCGAGCCGCCAGACCGGCTCGTACAGGGGATCGTCCAGGCGGCACTGGTGGACGTCGGGATGGAGCTTGACGCCCCAGACGCCGTCGGTGACGAGCGGCGTGCGGTGGTGCGGGTTGTAGACCTGCCAGACGCCGAAGCGCCCGGGGAAGCGCGCGGCGATCTCCATGGCCAGCTCGTTGCCGCGCACGGCGTCCGGGCCGACGCCGAGCAGGTGGCTGATGCCCATCGCGGTGACCCCGATCCGGTCCATGACGGACACGAGGTGCTCGGCTGTGGGCTGCGGGATGAGGAAGTCGGGCCAGGTTCCCACGTGGCCGTGGGCGTCGAGGATCACAGCAGCGCCTCCAGCGACCCGGCCGCGATCCGGCCGACGTCCTCAGGGGGCAGGTCGAGGTGGTCGAGCAGGAAGCGCGGGCCGCAGTCGTCGGACACCGGAGCCCCCGTCCCGAACACCAGCCGACCCGCCCCGAACCTCTCGGCCAGCCATTCGACGCCGCCCTGGGTGTTGACGGTGCCGATCTCGGCCCACACGTTGGGTGCCACCGCCATCAGCTCGGCCAGCGCGCGCAGCCGGCGGTAGCCGGTGTTGAGCACGAGGATCCGCAGGTCGGGCAGGCGCTCCGCGAGGTGGCGGAGCTGGGCGGGCGAGGTCTCGTCCAGGTCGATCGCCACCGGTAGGGCGACGGCGGCCAGCAGGCGCAGGGCAGCCGGTCCCGTGAGGTCGAAGCGGTGGCGTTCCGGGCAGAGCCGAATCATCCGCACGCCCCAAGCCGCCACCTCGGCCGCCACCGCCTCCTGCGCCGCCGCCAGCGCGTCCCGTGGCACCGGCTCCGGCGCCACCGCCAGCGCGTCCCGTGCCGCCGACTCCTGCGCCGCCGGCCGCAGGTCCCGTGCCGCCTCCCGCGACCCCGGCCCGGGGTCTCCCGGCACCACCACGGGCACCGGGACGAGCCGGGGGTCTCCGAGCGCGAGCAGGGCGTCGTTGCCCGCTCGCGCGTCGGAGTAGAGGCTGAGCGTGTGGGTCACGCAGGCGCGCTCGATGCCCAACCGGTCCATCTCGGGCCGTGGATCCTGTGGCAGGTCGTCGAACGGCACGGGACCGATGAGCCGGTGGGCGTCGAAAACAGATTTCGGCACAGACCGAAATCTAACGGGGTTACGGAGTGACGGTCAAGGCCGGGCAGCGCGGGTCGAGCCTGATCCGCGCCAGGTCCCGGCCCACCAGCGCCCACGCCCGCCAGGAGCCGGGCTCGAAGTGGAGCTGCGGGTTGGTGTACCACTCGTCGCCGAGCCCGGTCGCCAGCAGCTTCTCCGTGGTGCCCAGCTCGTAGGCGTTGCCGCCGCCGAAGAACGTGGAGACGAACACCCGGCCCCTGTGCGTGGTCAGCTCGCCGTATCCGGAGAGCTTGCCCTGCCTGACCACCTGCTTGGTCGCCAGGTCCATCGCGATCCAGGTGCCCGAGTCGCGCTTGTAGACGCCGTACAGCAGGCCGTCCTGGACCTTGATGTCCTGGAACGTCCGGTGTCCGGCGATCGGGTCCACCTGCCAGAGCACCTTGCGGGTCTTGAGGTCGAACGCGGCGACGGACGCGGAGGTCTTGACCGGCGGGGTACCGCCGCCGCCGAGCACGTCGCCGCCCAGGTAGACGACGCCGCCGCGCGGGTCGAGCGAGAGGCTCATCAGGCTCTGGTCCGGGATGACGCCCTCGTAGACGTCGATGTGGCCGGTGCGGGGGTCGATGACGGACAGGGCGCCGTTCAGCTTGGCGCCGAGCGGGGCGCTGGCGACGACCAGCTTGCCGGTGACGGCGTCGTACTCGATGTCCCAGGGACGCTGCTGGCCGTGCCCGAGGAAGCCGACGCTGCGGACCTCGTCGGTACGGATGTCCATGGAGACGATCTGGCCGCTGGGGTAGATGGCGGCGTAGATCTTGTTGCCGTGCCGCACGAGGTCCTTGGGCTCGCCGGGCATCCGGAATCTGCGCCGCTCGCCCGTGCGCAGGTCGCGCACCTCCATCGAGAAGTGGCCGCCCACGTAGAGTGCGCGGTTGGGCACGAGGAGCATGCTCTGCGGGCGCTCGGAGCCGCTGGGCAGCCCGGCCTCGATCAGGTCGACGAACTCGGACGTGCCGGTGCGCAGGTCCAGCCACCACATGCCGCCGCTGCCGGCGAAGCCGAGCATGGTGTTCTCGTCGATCAGCTGCAGCCGCCTGGTCTCGTCGCCGGCGGACGGCGGGTCGGCGACCTTGGTGAACGCGGTGTCGCCCGCACGGTAGCGGTGGACCGCGCCGTCAGGGCGGGAGGTGGTGTACACGGTGCCGTCGGCGGCCGTGGTCAGCACGTCGAGCGTGCCGCTCTCCAGCGTGACGCGACGCTCGTCGGTGCCGTCCGCGCGCACGTCGATCAGCGTGCCCCCGCTCGCCGCCAGCACGCGGTCGCCGTGCAGGGTGATGGAGCCGATGCCGGTCGGGCCGGCCGCCAGCTCCTTGGTCTCGCCGGTCGCGCGGGTGATGCGGACGAGCTTGCCCTTGTCGAGCAGGCCCGCGTACACGTAGTCGGCGTCGGCGGCGACCGCGCGGACGTAGCGCTCGCCCTGGGCCAGCACGCCGAAGTCGCGCACCGCGCCGGTGGCGGGCACGTACTCCCACACCCGGCCGTCGGGGTAGGTGCCCGCGTAGAGCGTGCCGTCGGGCGCGGCGGCCAGGCTCCAGACGAACCCGCCGTTCTTCCCGAACGTCCTCAGATGCCGCACCTCACCCGTGGCCGGGTCGAAGCTGTAGAGGTCGGGCACCGGGTACGTGCCGACGTAGATCTTCCCGCCGGACACCGCCGTGGCCCATCCGCCTTCCGGTTCTCCGGTGGCGGGGCCGTCAGGGAGCGTGACGCTCCTGACAACCTTGCGCGTGGCCAGGTCGATCTCGGCCAGGACGGGCGGCTTGAGTCCTCTGGTGACGACGTACGCGTGGCCGTCGTGCACGGCCGCGCCGACGATCGCGCCGGTCACCGACGCCGGGCCGAACCGCTCCACCGCCGGCGCGTCGCAGGTCGCCGCCTGGGCGACCGGTCCCGTGAACAAAGCTGGTAAGACGGCCGCCAGGACGATCAGGATGGATCGGAGCACGGGGCACCTCACGTTCATTACTGCTCAATTTTGGCCCCGACCGTAATCTTATGCGCGCAATTCGTCAATGGCATGATGTCGGGCATGACGATTAAGGATGGGCCCGGTATCCCCTTTGACGCATGGCGGCTGGTGGGCGGGCTGGAGGTGACGCTGGACGTGGACGCGCTGTTCGGGGCGTACCCGGACCGCGACGGACCGCCCGGCACGCCCGCGTCGGTGCTGCGGACGCTGGGCGAGCATCGGATCGGGGCGGCGGCGGTGGCGAGCCTGCGGGCGGGGCTGTTCGACGTGCGCTCGGGCAACGACGAGCTGCTCGCGCTCGCCGCGTCCCCTGCGGAGAGCGGCGCTGGGCACGACCCGGGTGCGGCTCCCCCAGAGGTCGTTCCCGTCGGGGCGGTGGACCTGCGGGATCCGGTCGGCGCGGCGCGCGAGATGGACCGGCTGGCGGAGGCCGGCGTGCGGGCCGTCCGGTTGTTCCCCGACGAGCAGGGGGTCGAGGCCGGCTTCCCCTCGGTCCGCCATGTCGCCCGCCGGGCGGCCCGGCTCGGGCTGACGGTGCTGACCGGCGGTGACGTGCGCCGGTTCTGGCAGCCCTTCGCGGGCACCGGGGCCAGCGTGGTCTTCCTCGACACGCACTTCTACCACCTGGGCGACTTCCTCGTCGCCGCCGCCGACGAGCCCGGCTTCCACACCTCCACCCGCCTGCTCAACTCGCCCGACGCGCTGGAGCTGGCCGCCGCCGAGCTGGGCGCGGACCGCCTGCTGTACGGCTCCCGCACGCCCCACTACGAGCCGCTCGTCCCCCTCCTCCGCCTGGCGACCGGCGGCCTGAAGCCGGCGGAGGTCGAGGCCGTGGCCGGCGGCAACGCGCGAAGGCTCCTGTCACTCGAAACGTCCACCGAAAAGTCCACCGGGAAGTCCGCCGAAGAATCCCACGAGCCGTCCCCCCAACCGTCCCCCGAATCGTCCCCCGAATCGTCCGCTGCCGAGGCCACGAGGAGGCCGGCGTCGTGATCATCGATGTGCACGCCCACTGGGGCCCGTGGTTCTTCACCATGGACGTGGCCGAGGCGAACCTCGCCACCATGGACCGCTACGGCATCGACCGGGCGATCGTGTCCGCCACCGAGGCCGTCATCTACGACGCCCAGGCGGGCAACCGCGCCCTGGCGGCGTACCTGGAGACGCAGGAGCGGCTGCTCGGCTACGTCACCGTCAACCCGCGCCGGCTGCGGGAGGCGGAGGCGGACCTGCGCGCGTACCTGCCCGGCGGCAAGTTCGTGGGCGTCAAGATCCACACTGACTACACGGGCTCGCCGGTCGGGTCCCCGCAGCTGCGCGACGCCCTGACGCTGGTCGCCGAGACCGGCCGGCCGGCGCTCGTGCACACCTGGGGCACCTCCGTCCTCGACCTGGCCCGCCTCTGCCTGGACATCCCGGGCCTGCGGGTGATCGCCGGGCACATGGGCGCGGACGGGTTCAGGTACGCCATCGAGGCGGCCCGCGCCTGCGATCGCCTCTACCTGGAGCCCTGCTGGTCGCACGCCCCGGCGGGCCGCATCGCCGAGGTGGTGTCGGCCGTGGACCCGGCCCAGCTCCTCTTCGGCACCGACGCGACCCTGATCGACCCGTCGTCGGCGTTCGGAGCGGTCGCGGCGGCGGGCCTCACCGGCGAGCTCGCCGAACGCGTCGCCTGGCGCAACGCGACGGCCCTCTTCCAGCTCTAGCCGCCCCTGCCCGCCGGGCGCCGTGGGCGTGGGTGCGGTGCGGGGCGATCTAGACATTACGGCCCCGTCCGTTATAGCGTGCGGCAAAACTTCACAAGGGAGCCCGCGCATGATCCCCCGCCGCCGTTTCCTCCTGGCGGCCGCCGCCACCACAGCGGCCGCCGCCCTCACGGCCAACCCCGCCCACGCCGCCACCGACCCCGCCACCGACGCCGCAGCCACCGGCCGCGGTGCACCTCAGCCGCCGGAAGGCACGCTCACCGACCTGGGCCCGGCGAGTGTGGCCAGCCCGCTCGGCAACGGCGAGTTCGTCGGCGGCGTGCTGTACGCGGGCTCGCGCGGCCTGTCGCCCAACGTGGTCGGCGCGTACGATCTGGCCAAGGATTCGGTCACGGCCCATTTCGACATCCCCACCGGCGTCGGCATCTGGGCGATGTGCAAGGTGGGCACCGACGTCTACGTCGGCACCCACGCCAGATCCGACCTGTACCGGCTCAACACCACCACCGGCCAGGTCACCAAGGTCGCCGAATACCCCGACCACTACATCTGGACCATGGCCTCCTCCCCCGACGGCAAGGTCTACCTGGGCACGTCGGAGCCCGGCCGCGTATGGGAGTACGACCCGGCCACCGGCACCAGCCGCGACCTGGGCCAGCCCGCCCCCGGCGAGGCGTACGTCCGCAGCATCCAGGCCGACGCCACCCACGTCTACGCGGGCGTCGGCGCCAACGCGCACCTCATCGCGATCGACCGCGCGACCGGCGAGAAGCGCGAGCTCCTCCCGCAGGAGGTGGCCGACCGCGACTGGGTCTCCAGCATGGGCATGTCGGACACCCACCTGGCCGGCGGCATGAACTCGCTGGCCGAGCTGATCGTGCTGGAGAAGGCCGCGCCGCAGAACTACAAGGTCGTCAAGGCCACCGCCGCCGGCGAGAAGTACATCGTCTCGGTGCTGATCCACGACGGGTACGTCTATTTCGCCGGCCGCCCGTCGGGCACCTTCTACCGCTACCACCTGGCCACGGAGCAGCTGGAGGTGCTCGGCGTCCCGTATTTCGAGGCGCTCACCCACCGCCTGCTCGCCCACGAGGGCCGGATCTACGGCATCCAGGACAGCGCGGTCTTCGTCTACGACCCCGCGACCGGCTCGCTCGACTACGTCAACCTCGTCCAGCGCGGCTTCAAGGCGGCCCCCGAGGAGCCGATGTCCGTGCACTCCGACGGCAAGCGGGTCTACGTCGGCGGCAAGGGCGGGGCCGACCTGCACGACCTCGCCACGGGCCAGGTCACCAGGCTCGGCATCGCGGGCGAGCCGAAGACGCTGCTCACCGTCGGCGGCACCACGTACCTGGGCGTCTACACCCAGGCCGCCCTGTACGCGCACCGCGCCGGCCAGAGCGAGGCCGAGCTGGTCGCGCGCACCGGCAACCAGCAGGACCGCCCGCGCGACCTGGCCTACGACGCCGCGACCGGCCTGATCGTGATGCCCACCCAGCCGGAGCCGGGCCACATGAACGGCGCGCTCTCCCTGTATTCACCGCGCACCGGGACGTACACGACGTACCGCCCGATCGTGGAGCGCCAGACCGTCTACTCGGTCGTCGCCCGGCGCGGCGTCGCCTACCTCGGCACCCTGATCCAGGAGGGCCTCGGCCTGCCGCCGGTCACGACGACCGCCCGTCTGGCCGCGTTCGACCTGGTCAAGCGGAAGCTCCTGTGGCAGGTGGAGCCCATCCCGAACGCCCGCCAGATCTCCTCGCTGTCCTTCGGCAGAACCACGATGCTGTACGGCATGGCGAGCACGGGCGACGTGTTCGAGTTCGACCTGCGGCGCAAGAAGGTCACCAGGACGCTCAAGGTCGGGGCGAAGGGCGGCGAGCTGTACGTCACCGGCCGGGTCGCGTACTGCACCGACGGCGACAAGATCTACAAGATCGACCTGGAGGCGTTCACCGCGGTGGCGATCGTGGAGGGGCTGGCCGGGCAGTGGTTCGGCGGGGAGCCCAAGCTGGCGCTCGACCCCTCGCACCGGGCCCTGTTCGCCCTGCGCGGCCGTGACCTCGTCAAGGTCGCCATCTCCGGCCGCTGACCCGCCCCTCGGTCCGGGGCGCCACGAACGGCGCCCCGGCCGAGACGGCCCCACCGCCCGCTCCCACCCCGGCCGGCGCGGCCACATCGCCGGATCACACCGCGACATCGCCCCGGGCCGGCGCCGCCGGCTCACCCTGCGATCACCCGCCCCAGCCTGAGGGTGCCGGATCGGCGGATCGTAGGGTGAGGTCATGGCTACAGTCACGGTGCTGGGGACCGGGCTCATGGGTGCGCCCATGGCCCGCAATCTGCTCAGATCCGGCCTGGACGTCCGGGTCTGGAACCGTACGGAGGACAAGGCCCGGCCCCTTGAGGCCGAGGGCGCGCGGGTCGCGGGCTCTCCCGCCGAGGCGGTCGAGGGCGCCGACGTGCTGATCACGATGCTGAGCGACGGCGACGCCGTGCACGCCGCGCTGAGCGCCGCCGCCCCCGGCCTGCGCCCCGGGCAGGTGTGGGCCCAGATGAGCACGGTCGGCGTCGCGGCGGCCGGGCGGCTGGCCGCGCTGGCCGCCGAGCACGGGCTGACGTTCGTGGACGCCCCCGTCCAGGGCACCAGGCAACCGGCCGAACAGGGCAAGCTGGTCATCCTGGCCGCCGGGCCGCAGGAGGCCAGGCAGGCGCTGGAGCCGGTCTTCGCCGCGCTCGGCCAGCGCACGCTCTGGCTCGCCGAAGACGGCGCGAGCGGCGCGGGCACCAGGCTCAAGATGGCCACGGTGAGCTACGGGATCTCCCTGACCGCCGTCGTGGCCGAGGCGCTCGCCCTGGCCGGTGGCCTGGGGCTCGACCCCGACCTGGTGCGCCAGGTGGTGACGGGCGGGCCGATGGACAGCCCGTACTTCCAGGCCAAGTCCAGGGCCATCCTGGAGGGCGACTTCGAGCCCAGCTTCACCGTCCGCAACGCGGAGAAGGACACCCGGCTGATCACCCAGGCGGGCGAGTCGGCCGGGGTCCGGCTCGACGTGGTCGCGGCGGCGGGCGAGCGCCTGCGCCGCGCCGAGTCGCAGGGACACGGCGACGAGGACATGGCCGCCACCTACCACGCCAGTTTCAGCGGGAGCTAGCGACCACCACGGCCCGCTCCCCTTCCGGCAGGGGCGGGCCGTAGGGGTCGTGCGCGAACGACTCGGGGATGCGGCCCTCGGTGGCCGCCAGCCAGAGCATGCGCCGGACGTACCCCTCCATGGGCTCGGTGAACGTGGCCGCCGCGAGCCGGTCGAGCCGCCCCGACGCCTCCTCGAAGGCGCGCAGGTCGGATCCCCGGTACGCCTCCATGACGGCGGCCGTCACGCCCACGCTCGCCGCTGCGATCCCGACCAGGGCCGCCTGCGCGCCCCAGAGCAGCGACGGGCCGAACATGCGGTCCTCGCCGGTGATCGCCAGCCGGCCCGCGCGGCGGGTGAGCTCGATGGCGCGCTGGCAGCCCATCGCGTCGGACAGCAGGGCCGTCTTGAGCCCGGCGACGCCCGGATGCTCCAGGAGCGCGCGCATCGTCCCGGCCGGGCACGGGAGGGTGTAGAGGTCGAAGGCGATCATCGGCAGGCGGGCCGCGCGCCACACCTCGTCGTGCAGCGCCACCCGGTCGCCCGCGGAGGGGAACACGAGCACGCCGTCCGCGCCCAGCTCGGCCGCCACCCGCGCCTGCTCCGCCGTCCCGGACGATTCAGGCCCGGACCGCGACATCTCAGGCCCGGACCGCGACGCCTCCCGCCCGGACCGCGACTCCCCGTCCGGGTCTGGGCCGCCGCCCACGCCGACCAGCACCGGTACGCCCAGCGCGACCGCGCGTTCGATGACCGCGGCGCGGGTCTCGGACGCCAGGTACGGGCCGCGTCCCGTGTGCGCGAGGACGGCCAGGCCGGTGGCGCCGTCGGCCACCAGTCCCGCGAGGTACCGCGAGACCACGTCGAGATCGACTTCGCCCGACTCGGTCATGGGCGTGGCCGCGGCGGCGATCAGCGCGCCCCGGAGCCGGTCCCGGAGGTTTTGTGCCGAAATATCCACCCGACAGAGCTTATTTCAGCCCAGTCATCGCGATGCTGTTGACCAGATACCTCTGGAGCAGGAAGAACACCAGCAGGCACGGCACCACGGACACCGCCGTCGAGGCCATCAGCACGGACAGCTGCAGCTCCTCGGTCCGCAAGGTGGTCAGCCCCACGGTCAGCGTGCGGGTCGCGTCGCTCTGCCCGACGACCAGCGGCCACAGGAAGTCGTTCCAGTGCCACAGGAAGACGAACACGCCGAGCGTCGCCAGGATCGGCTTGGTCAGCGGCAGCACGATCGTCCAGTAGACCCGCCACTCGGAGGCCCCGTCCACCTTGGCCGCGTCGAACAGCTCGTCCGGCAGGCCCAGGATGAACTGCCGCATCAGGAAGACGGCCTGCGAGTTGGCCAGCGTCGGGACGATCAGCCCCCAGAACGTGTCCACCCCGTCCAGGCTGTTGACCAGCACGAACGTCGGGATGAGCGTCGCCTGGAACGGCACCATCATGGTGGCGAGGAACGTCCAGAACATCGCCTCCCGGCCGGGGAAGCGCTTCTTGGCGAAGGCGTACCCGGCCATGGACGAGGTGAGCAGGATGATCACCACGGAGACGAAGGCGTAGATCAGCGAGTTGACCGTCCAGCCGACGAAGCCGGACGACGACAGCACCGCCGTGATGTTGTCCAGCGTGAGCGACTCCGGCCACCGCGTGGGCACGGTGGGCCGGCCCGCCGGCGACAGCGCCACGATGAACATCGCCACGAAGGGGCTGACGGTCAGCACCGACAGCACCGCGAGCAGCGCCGCCAGCGGCCAGTTGCCCCGCCACCACGGGCGGCGGGGCCTCTGCGGCGCCTTGACCTCGGTGACGGGACGGGACGCGGTGATCGTCATGTGTTCCCCCGATCCAGGAAGCGGCGCTGGACCAGCGACACGATCAGCACGATCGCGAACAGCACCATGCCCCACGTGGCGGCATAGCCGAAGTCGAATGACCTGAAGCCGTGGTCGTAGATGCCGTAGATGAGGGTGTAGGTGGCCCGGGCCGGGCCACCGCCGGTCATCACGTACACGGTGTCGAACGTCTGGAACGCGCTGATCGTCTCGATCACCACGACGAAGAAGATCGTGGGCTTGAGCAGCGGCAGCGTGATGCGCCTGAACCGCTGCCAGGCGCTCGCCCCGTCCACCCTGGCCGCCTCCAGGTAGGAGGACGGGATCGACTTCAGCCCGGCCAGCAGGATCAGCATCGAGTAGCCGAAGCCCTTCCACACCGACACCACGGCCAGTGCGGGCAGGACCACCGACGACTGCTCCAGGAACGCGACCGGGCCGAGGTCGGCCTTGGCCAGCAGGCCGTTGATCAGCCCGTCGAACTCGTAGATCCAGCGCCAGATGATGCCGGCGAGCACGAAGCTGGTCACGTAGGGCAGGAAGAGCATGCCGCGGAACAGCCCGCGCAGGAAGACCACCTGGTTGAGCAGCAACGCCGTGCCCAGCGCCACGAGCAGGGTGAGCGGCACGTAGATCACCACGTACACGATCGTCACCCGCAGGCTCAGCCAGAAGTTCACGTCGTCGAGCAGCCGGGCGTAGTTGTCCGCGCCGATGAACTCCCACTCGCCGCCGATGTTCCAGTTCGTCAGGCTCATGCCCGCCGCCCCCAGTGAGGGGAAGATCCGGAAGATCAGGAAGAGCACGAGCACCGGCAGCACGAACAGCAGTCCGGTGACCGGGTCACGCAGGCGATGACGCACCAGGTGATTCCTTTCTCGCTCAGCCGCCGCTGCCGAGCAGCGTGTTGGCCTCCTTGGCGGCCGCGTCGAGCGCGGTCTTGGCGTCCTCCTTGCCCAGCAGCGCCGCCTGGATGTGCGGGCCGATGAGGCCCATGACCTGGCGGGCCTTCGGGTGGGTGTCGCCGGGGAAGGCGTACTGCAGTGCCTTGGCGAACTCCTTGGACGTCTCCGACTGGTCCGGCACCGTCACGTCGGTCCGCGCGGGGAAGAAGCCGGACTCCTTGGCCAGCGCGGCCGTCACCTCAGGCGAGGACAGGAACGTGGCGACCTTCTTGGCCGCGTCCTTGTCCTCGGTGTGCTTGGCCAGCACGAGGGCGCCGGGGATGCCGAACGCGACCCGCTTGGAGCCTTCGAGCGGCAGGCCGACGCCGACGTTCTCCGCGCCGATGGCGGTGGCCAGCTGGTCGACCTGGCCGGCGGTGGCCGCGTGGTACATGGCCGTCTTGCCGGCCGCGAGCGCGCCGCCCTCGATGTCGTTGCCCTTGCTGGCGACGTTCTCCGGCAGGCCGCCGACGGCCTTGAGGTCGAGCAGGTACTGCAGGCTCGCCACGCCCTCCGCGCCGTTGAACGCGACGGTCTTGCCGTCAGGGGCGAAGACGGAGCCGCCGTTGGCCCACAGGATCGGGTAGAAGCTCTGGTTGAGGCTGACCTCGGGCTTGCCCGGGTAGTCGAGGACGGCGACCTTCTTGGCGGCCAGCTTGGGAGCGGCCTCCTTGAGCTCGGCCAGCGTCTCCGGCACCTTCTCGACGCCCGCCTCGGCGAACAGCTTCTTGTTGTAGATGGGCGCCGTGATCGTCTGGTAGATCGGCACGCCGTAGAGCTTGCCGTCGACGGTCAGAGCGGTGAGGGAGTTCGGCAGGAAGGACGCCTTGGCCGGGGCGACGATGTCGTCCACCGGCTCGACCGTGCCCTGCTGGGCGTACTGCGGGATCTGGTCGGGACCGAGCACGACCAGATCGAAGCCCTTCTTGGAGACCAGGGCGGTGGTGACCTTCTCCTGACGACCCTCCCAGGGCTGCTGGTCGATCTTGAGGTCGATCGTCGCGTTCTTGGCTTCGAAGTCCTTCTCGACCTTGCCCCAGAACGCCAGGTTCTTGGCCTGGTCCCCGATGACGGGATACATCCAGAGGGTCACGGTGCTCTTGTCCGAGCCGCTGTCGGATCCGCACCCGGCGGCCGCGAGACTCAGGGCGGCCACGAGGCCGACTGCCGCTGCCTTCTTCATGGGCGGCTTCCTTTCGACTAATACCGGTCCTGACCGAAACCTAGTGAGCGCGTCTTGGCCCGGTCAATGCCTGATACATGAACGTAACTAGCCGCCTACGGGCAAGCCCGAAATTTCATCATTTCCTGGGCGATCAACTCGACGTGCGCCGGGGTGTAGTTCTCGTTCCAGTCGATGACCAGCAACGTACGGTCCACCAGGCGCTCGGCCTGCGGGCAGGCGTTCGGCTCGTAGCCGTCGAGCGGGTAGCGGGAGGAGCCGTAGATGTCCGCCTCCCACACCGGCGCCCTGTTCAGCGGCTCGGCGAGGTAGCCGGCCCGCGCCGGGATCCCGGCCGCCGCCAGATGGGCCGCCAGCTCGGGGGCGTCCCCGTCGGGGCACACGATCGGGAAGAGCCACCAGGCGTGGCCTCCGGGGTGTGGCAGGCGTACCCCTGGGAGGCCCTTGAGCGCGTCGAGCAGGAGCGCGGCGGTGTGGCGGCGGGCGGCGAGCACGCCCGGCAGCTTGGCGAGCTGAGCGCGCGCCACGGCCGCCTGGAGCTCGGTCATGCGGTAGTTGAGCCCGAACGCGGCGTGCGAGCGCCCGGCCGCGCGGTCCCACCCCTTGTCGGAGAACAGCCGCATCCGCCTGGCCAGCTCGTCGTCCTGGGTGATCGTCACACCGCCGTCGCCACAGGTGATGTGCTTCCACTGCTGGAGGCTGAGACAGCCCACCTGGCCGACGGTGCCCGCGAGCGCGCCTCCCGGGAGCTCGGTCAGCCACGCCTGCGCGCAGTCCTCGAT
Organism: Nonomuraea zeae; assembly: GCF_005889725.1. Lineage (GTDB taxonomy): Bacteria > Actinomycetota > Actinomycetes > Streptosporangiales > Streptosporangiaceae > Nonomuraea > Nonomuraea zeae. The sequence continues at coordinate 38,894 of NZ_VCKX01000052.1, read as the reverse complement.
CAGCGCGAGCCCGTGCTCGTCGGCCAGCTCGCGCAGCTCGTGCACCCTGGCGGGCGCGCCGAACAGGTGGACCGCCATGATCGCCCTGGTCCGCGGGCCGATGAGCGCCGCGACGGCCGCCGGATCGAGATTGCCGTCCGCCGGATCGACGTCGGCGAAGACAGGAATGGCGTTCTGCGCCAAGATGGGGGCCACGGTCCCGAAGTCCGTGATCGGTGTCGTGATGATCTCGTCCCCGGGATCCGGCGCGGCGGCGACGACCGACAGATGGAGGGCCGCGGTGCCGGAGCTGCAGGTGATGGCGTGGCGGGCGCCGTACATCCGGGCGAGCTCGTCCTCCAGCGCCCGCGCCTCGGTGCCCCAGACGGAGTTGAGCATGCCCGAGCGGATCACCCGCTCGGCGGCGGCCACCTCCTCGTCGCCGAGCGTGCGGCCGTCGGCTTCTGCCATGGACGGGAACTTCACGGGGTACCTCACAAGTTATTATTGCGGTCTTGACCGAAATGAGCGAGAAGGAGGCGTGCGTGGGAATCGTCATCGGAGTCGTGGGCCCGCACGATCTGGTCGACGACGTCGCGGCCGTCTGCGAGGAGCAGCCGGGCGTCAACGCGCTGCGCCTCGACTACGACCATGAGTCGCAGGCGCCCGCGATCGTCGAGGCGCACGCCTCCGCCGTCGAGGGCTGGTTGTTCACGGGCATCGTGCCCTACATGCTCTCGCGGGCCGCCGACGCCCTCACCAGGCCCGCCGCGTTCGTGGACTATTCGGGCGCGACGCTGCTCAACGCCCTCGTACGCCTCCAGCACCAGGGCGAGGACGTCACCCGGCTGTCGATCGACACGCTGCCCGCCGCCGACGTCAACGCCACGTTCGCCGAGGCGGGGCTGCCGACCGGCGAGCTGCGCACGCTCCCCTACCGGCCGGAGATGACCTCCAAGCGGGCGATCTCCTTCCACCGCAAGGGCCAGGCGCACGCGGTGATCACCTGTCTCAGCTCCGTGCACGAGGCGCTCCGCGACGAGCTGCACGTGCTGCGCCTGGTGCCCTCCGTGCACTCCGTACGGGTGGCGCTGCGCCAGCTCCTGCTGACCGCGGAAGGGCAGGCCCAGGAGGACGCCCAGATCGCGCTCGGGCTCATCGAGGTGGCCAACGAGGAGGGCCTGCTGCGCGAGGCCACGGCGCTGGGCGGCACGCTGGCCGCCTTCCGCGGCGGCACCCACCTGCTGGTGACGACCCGGGGGCCGCTGCACGACGCGACCGGCGGCTTCACGGGCCTGCCCATGCTGGCCCGGCTGGCCGCCCAGAACGACGTGGTACGCGTCGGCTTCGGCCTCGGGCGCAGCGCGGCGGAGGCGGAGAGCCTGGCCCGGCGCGCGCTGGCCAGAGCCCGCCGGATCGGCGACGTGGCGGCCGTGCTGTCGCTGCGGGCCGACACCGACATCGTCCTTGAGTCGGTGACGGCCACGCCGGCGGGCAGCCAGAACCTGTCGGTCATCGCCCGCCGGGTCGGGCTGTCGGTGCCCACGCTGGAGAAGCTGCTGGAGGCGCGGGCCGCGGCGGGCGACGAGCCGCTGACGACGCGGGAGATCGCCGACCGCCTGGCCGTCCAGCAGCGCACGGCCCGCCGCATGCTCCACCGCCTGGAGCTGGCCGGGCTGGCCGAGCGCACGGGCAACCTGACCAGCGGCTCCAGCGGCCGTCCGCTGACCCTCTACCGCCTCACCCTCTGACCGGCCACCCGCCACGGTCAGGAGAGCCAGCGGTCGAGCCCGTCCGAGACGAAGTCGTCGTCCCGGAGCCACGGGTACGCGGCCCAGATCCGGTCGATCTCCCCGAGCTGCCCCGGGGACAGCTCCTCGGCCGGGTCGAGGCACCAGCGCCCCGCCAGGAGCCCCTGGCGGCGCAGCACCTCGTGGATCCCCGGGATGCAGCCGTGGAAGCCGTTGACCGAGTCGAAGATGGCCGCGTTGGCGTCGGTCAGGTGCCCGTCCAGGGTGAGCAGCCGCCGCACGGCCGCGTCGTCGCCGGCGCGCGCCAGCTTGGCCTCCTCCAGCAGCTCCACGGCCCGCCGGACCCACACGGCCCACTGGCCGAGCAGGCCGCCGACGAACTCGACCTCCACCTCGCGCCCGTCCACCACGACCCGGTGGCCGGTGATGAGGTCGGCCAGGATGTGGTCGTCGTTACCGGTGTAGAGCGCGACCTCGCCGGCCCGCCCGGCGCGTACGACGCCGTGCAGGACGTCCAGCGTCCGGTACCGGTCGAAGGGCGCGACCTTGATGCCGACGACGGACTCGATGCCCGCCAACCTTGTCCAGAAATTTCGTGACAAGGTGCGCCCGCCCACCGCCGGCTGCAGGTAGAAGCCGATCACCGGCAGCACCTCGCCCACGGCCCTGGCCCGCTCGATGAGCGCGTTCTCGTCCAGCTCGCTGTACGGGCTGAGCAGCACCATGTGGTATCCGAGCGACCTGGCCAGCTCCGCCTCCGCGACCGCCTGCTCGGTGGGCCCGGTCGCCCCGGCCACCAGCACCACCTCGCGCTCGAACTCCGCCGCGGTGCGCGCGGCCAGCTCCAGCACGGGCGCCAGCAGGCCGGTGCCGTGGATGGCGAACTGCGTCGTGTGCACGCCCACCGCCAGCCCGCCCGCACCCGCCTCGACGTAGTAGCGGGTCAGCGCCCGCTGGCGGCGCTCGTCCAGCTTCCTGTCCTCGGTGAGCGCCAGCGGATGCGCCGGGATCACCAGGCCGCGCCTGAACAGGTCGCGCACGGACGTCTGCGCCTCTGGAGCCGTGCTGAGCACGTGAGGTCCCCCTTCTCTCGGATGTGGCACGCGGGCCGGAATGGCCCGGGTCCCGGATGTGGCATGCGGGCCGGAAACGGCGCGCGGGTCAGAAGCGGCCGTCGCGGCGCTCGAACTTGGTGGGCTTGCCGAGCAGCGGCCCGCCCTCGGAGACCCAGCGGGCGGTGTGCTCGATGAGCTCGGACGGGGTGAGCTCCGGATAGCCGAACAGCCGGTGGCAGCGCCCCGCGTTCGACAGCAGCGCGGTCGGCGCCTCCTCCCCGGCGAACACCGGCTCCTTGCCGAGCGCGGCGCCGAGCTCCAGCGCGGCCTGGCGGACGGAGATCAGCTCGGGGCCGGTGACGTTGAGTATCGCGGGCGGCGTGTCGGCCAGGGCCAGCGACCGCAGCGTGACCTCGTTGGCGTAGCCCTGCCAGACCACGTTGACCTGCCCGGTGGACAGGTCGATCGGCTCTCCGGCCAGCACCTTCTGCGCCAGGTCGACGAGCACGCCGTAGCGCAGCTCGACCGCGTAGTTGAGGCGGATGAGCGACAGGCGCGTCCCGTACGTCTCGGAGAAGTGCGTCAGCACCCGCTCCCTGCCCAGGCAGCTCATCGCGTAGTCGCCGACCGGCCCGGTCGCGGAGTCCTCGGTGCTGCCGCCGCTCGTGACGGGGACGAGCGGGTAGACGTTCCCGGTGGACAGGGCGGCGATCCTGGCGTCCCTGAACCGGTCGGCCACCCGTCCGGGCAGGTAGGCGTTGGTGAACCAGGTGGCGTGCTCGCGCCCCTGCGTGCCGAACTTGGCGCCGACCAGGAAGACGACGTTCGGCGCTGCCGGCAGCTCCTTCAGTGCCCGCTCGTCGGCCACGTCGGCCGCCACCACGGTGGCGCCCTCCTCGGTGAGCGCCTCGGCGAGCCCCGGCTCGGAGAACCGGGACACGGCGATGATCCGCCGCTCGGGCCCCGCGGCCCTGGTGGCGTTCAGTGCCAGGCGCACCAGGCTGGGCCCCAGCTTGCCGCCGGCGCCCAGGATCATGATGTCGCCGTCGAGCCTGCTCAGATCCTCGACGAGCCCGGCGCTCGGCCGCGCCAGCCGCTCCTCGAGTTCCGCTGTCGTCCGCACGCGCGTTCTCCTCCGTCTGTTATTTACGGTCCAGACCGTAACTGTCTCAGACTTCGGCTGTCAACGGGGCGGCTGAGGTCAGGCGCTTTCTCGGGCGCGGACCAGCACTTCCAGGATGGCCCGGGTCTGCTCCCACGGCACCGGGCTGGGCGCGCCGGCCAGCATCGAGAGGAACGCGTCGATCGTCCCTTCGTACCCGAGCCCCTTGAGCGGGTCGTCGCCGCTCTCGATCACGATGGTCTCCGAGCCGTCGCGCCGGTGCAGGGTGAGGGTGTAGGACTCGCCTTCGGAGACGCCGAGGATCTCGACCGTCCCGGTGACGCCGCTCCCCCACTGCAGCGCCATGACGGCGGTGTCCTCCGAGCGCAGGTTGGTGTAGTGCCGCCTGGCCCCCGCCGCGCCGGCCAGCCGCACGTCGGGGCCGAGCAGCGCCACCAGCAGCTCCACGCCGTGCACGCCCATGGTCACCATGGTCCCGCCGCCCTCGCCCGGCGTGTCCTGCCAGGCGTTGTAGCCGGTGTCCCAGATCCCCACGTCATGGCGTACGGTCGCGCGCACGGCCAGCAGCTCCGCCGGATCGATCCGGATCCCCGCGAAGGCGGGCGCGAAGCGCAGCACCGAGCTCGACAGCACCCGCTCGTGGATCTCCAGCCGGTCGAGGGCGTCGAGCTGGGCCCGGGAGGCGGCGGCCGGCTTGTTCACGAAGCACGGCACGCCGGTCTCCAGCACCCGCGCCAGCGCCTCGGGCACCTGCGGGTTGGGCACGGTCAGCACCACGCCGTCGGGGCCGGTGGACAGCGCCTCATCGAGGCTGCCCGCCACCTTGGCCCCCGGGTGCTCGTCTGTGAAGCGCCGCAGCCGCTCGGGATCCTGCTCCCACACCACCAGCTCGGCGTGCCGGGTCAGGGTGCGGGCATCGGTGTACGGGTGGCTGGTGGCGAGCCCGGCGAGAGCAACACGCACGATCGTCTCCCCTTCTCATCGGAAAAGGAGACCATCATGGCAGCCCTTTACAGCTCGTCCACCTCCGCGAACGTCCGGCCGCCCGACAGCTTGGCGTATCCGGGCCCCCGGTCGAAGAACCGGTCGGCCGGCGGGCGCAGGTTGGCGCGGAGCTCGGCCGTGGCCCGCTCGTCGATGCGGTCGCCGTCGAGGACCACGCCGTAGTCACCGAGCGCGCCCGCGATCGACACCTTGCCGTCGCGCACGTCGGCGGCCACCGACCGGGGGTCGCGGTCGTAGGGCGAGCCCCAGCCGCCGCCACCCGTGGTGCGGATCCTGATCAGCTCCCCGGCCTGCACCGGGAGGTCGTCCACGAGCCCTTCCATCTCCTTGCCCGCGATCTCCACCCGGAACGGCCGGCCGGCGAGCCCGCCGTTGACCCCCCAGCACGACAGGATGGAGCGGTCGGCGATGGACATGTACGAGGCGTCCCTGAGCATCCTGATGTGCTTGTCGTAGCCCAGGCCGCCCCGGTACATCCCGGGACCGCCCGAGTCGCACGCCAGCGCCAGCCGCTCCACCCTGAACGGCCAGCGGGCCTCGGCGAACTCCACGGGGATGTTGCGCGAGTCGGGCACCACGTGGATGGTGTCCTCGCCGTCGGCGTACCAGCGGCCGCCGGAGCCGCCGCCCAGGACCTCGCGCATCAGGTAGGGCGAGCCATCGCCGTCGGCGCCGTAGACGCCGGTGTAGCGGATGGTCTCCTGGTCGGCGGGCATGCGCCCGCCGGTCGCCTTGGCCAGGACGCCCGCGAGCACGCCGAGCAGGCGCAGGATCACGAACGTGCGGGCGTTGGTCGGGGCCGGGAAGACCGGGGTGAGCAGCGTGCCCTTCTCCGGGAAGACCATCTTGATCAGCGGCACGACGCCCTCGTTGACGTCCAGCTCCGCCATCCGCTCCGGCGTGTCGGCCAGGTTGCGCAGGATGGGGGCCAGCCACTTCTTCAGGAACACGCCGTCGGCGTAGTCGCCCGCGTGGTTGATCGGGCCCTTGGCCTGCGGCGAGGTGCCGGTGAAGTCGATCGTCAGCGGGCTGTCGTCGGCGTGGTCGACCGTGAGCGTGATGCGCTGCGCGTGCAGCCTGGGCTCGTCCACGCCGTCGTGCTCGGCGTAGTCCTCCCAGACGTACGTCCCCTCGGGGATCTTGGTCAGCAGCTCCCTGCGGAACGTCTCGGTGGTCTTGCCGATGATCGCGTCGAAGCACTCCTCGACGGCCTGCCTGCCGTAGCGCTCGAACAGCTCGCCCAGCCGCCGCGCCCCCATGATGCAGGCCGAGCACTCGGCGTCCAGGTCGCCGGACAGCGAGTCGGGCATCCTGGAGTTGCGGGTCATGATGCGCAGCGCGGCCTCGTTCGGCACGCCCTGGTCCCACAGCTTGATCGGCGGCACCATCAGGCCCTCTTCGAAGACCGACCTGGCGTGCGAGGGCATCGAGCCGGGCACGCTCCCGCCGATGTCGTCGTGGTGGCCGAACGCCTGCACGAACGCCACGACCTCCCCTTCGTGGAACACCGGCACGGTGACGCACAGGTCGGGCAGGTGGCCGATGCCGCCTTCGGAGAGGTAGACGTCGTTGTGGAAATAGACGTCGCCCGGCCGCATCGTCTCGACCGGGAAGTCGCGCACGACCGGCTGGACGAGCGCGCTGTAGGAGCGGCCGGTCAGCTTGCGCAGCCGCACGTCGTGGATGCCGGCGCGGAAGTCGTGCGCGTCGCGGATCATCGGCGAGCGGGCCGTGCGGGCGATGGCCGTCTCGACCTCCTTCTCCACGGAGGCCAGGGTGCCCTCGACGATCTCGACGAGGATGGGATCAGTCACGTCTGACCTCCACGTTTCCGTAGGCGTCCACGGTGGCGGTGAAGCCGGGGTGGATGGGGATGGTCGAGCCGTACTCCTCGATCACGGCCGGGCCCTCGACCTTGGCGCCGGGCCCGAGGGCCGCGCGCTGGTGGATCGGGGTGTCGCGGGTCTCGTCGAAGTGGACGGGGCGGACCGACGTGGCGCCCGTGCCGGCCTTCTCCAGGGGGCGGATGGCCGGGCGGTTGATCGGGCCGATGCCGGAGACGCGCAGGTTGACCCATTCGACGCCGTGGCGGGGGTCGTCGCGGTAGGCGTACCCGTAGAGCTTCTCGTGGGCCTCGTGGAAGCGCTCGACCACCTCGGCCTGCCAGTCGGTGTCGATCTCCCCCGCGGGGGCGCTGACGCGGACCTCGTACGCCTGGCCGTAGTACCGCAGGTCGGCGCTGCGCAGGTACACCGGGTCGTCGAAGCCCTCCCGGTCGAGCGCCTCGCCCGCCTGATGCTCCAGGTCGTGGAAGATCTCGGCCGCCTTGCCGAGCGAGAGCTCGCGGGTGACGTACGTGCGCACGTAGTCGTTCTTGACGTCCACCGTGAGCAGCCCGAACGCGGAGACGTTGCCGGGGTCGCGCGGCACGACGACGGCCGGCAGGCCGAGGATGTCGATCAGCCGGCAGGCCAGCAGCGGCCCGGACCCGCCGAACGTCACCAGCGGGAAGTCCCGCACGTCCAGCCCGCGCTTGACGGTGAGCTGCCTGATCGCGTTGCTCTGGTTGAACGCGCTGATCTCCAGGATGCCGGTGGCGGTCCGCTCGGGCGTGAGGCCGAGCTTGTCGGCCAGCGCCTGGATGCCGGTGCGAGCGGCGTCCACGTCCAGCGGGATCTCCCCGCCCAGCAGGTGGGGAGGGATCCGGCCGAGCACCACGTGCGCGTCCGTCACCGTCACCTCCGTGCCGCCCCTGCCGTAACAGAGCGGCCCCGGGTCGGCGCCGGCGGACTTCGGCCCGACCTTCAGCGTGCCCTCGGGCGAGATCCACGCGATCGAGCCGCCGCCCGCGCCCACCGTGACGATGTCGATCATCGGGATCTTGCAGGGGTAGCGGCCGACCGAGCCCTCGGTGGTGATGGAAGGCTCGCCGTCCACGACCACGGCCACGTCGGTCGAGGTGCCCCCGCCGTCCAGCGTGATCACCGAGGGGTGCCCGGCCGTGGAGGCGATGAGCGCGGCGCCGAGCGCCCCGGCCGCGGGACCCGACAGGACGGTGCTGATGGGCTGGTTGACGACCTCGCGGGCCGACAGGACGCCGCCGTTGGACTTCATGACGGAGAACGGCATGCCGAGCCGGTTGGACAGGCTGGCGATGTAGCCGCGCATGGCCGGTTTGACGGCCGCGTCCACCAGGGTGGTGACCGAGCGCTCGTACTCGCGGTATTCGCGCAGCACGTCGCTCGACAGCGAGATCACCGCCTGCGGGTGCTCGCGCCACAGCACCTCGCGCATCCGGCGCTCGTGCTCCGGGTTGGCGTAGGAGTGCAGGAAGCAGACCCCGATCGCGGTGACGCCCTTGCTCTTGAACCAGCGGGCCACCTCGGTGGCCTGCTCCTCGGAGAACGGCCGCACCTCCGCGCCCAGGTGGTCGAGCCGCCCGCCGACGGTCTTGACCAGGTGCACGGGGACGATCCTGGGCGGCTTGACCCAGAAGTAGGAGTTGCCGTAGCCGTCGGGCACGCTCTGCCTGGCGATCTCCAGGACGAACTCGAAGCCCTCTGTCGTGATGAAACCCAGATTCTCGATCCGGTCCTCGAGCAGCCGGTTCGTGGCCACGGTGGTGCCGTGCACGATCGAGCTGACGTCGAGGTCGCCGAGCTTCTCGATGCCGGCGACGAACCCGTCCGCCGGGTTGGCGGGGGTCGAGGGTGTCTTGGTGGTGAAGATCTCACCGGACTGCTCGTCCACCGCCACGACGTCGGTGAAGGTGCCTCCGGTGTCCACTCCGATACGGACGCTACGCATGGCTCCTCAGCTTCGGCGACGGCCGAGCGTCGATGACTCGGGGCGCGTTCTCTGTGACGGCATCTGGCCGAGGCACCACCATCTCATGCGACCTGACCTGCTTGGCGGCGATGGGGTGTCGGTGACCACGGTTCCTCCTGATAACTCCAGGGGAGAAATGTCCCACGAGGTCATGGAACAAGCCAAGCCACTAAGCTGGCGGCCCGTGACCCAATCGTCTGCCTTGTCTGCCGTGCCGTCTGGCGCCAGGGACGCCGTACTGAAGTTCTACTTCGGCCCCATGGACTGCGGGAAGTCCACTTTGGCACTCCAGATGAACTACAACCACGGCCGCCAGGGCCGGCGCGGCCTCGTGCTGACCAAGCACGACCGCTCCGGCGGCCCGAAGATCACCAGCCGGATCGGGCTCGGGCTGGAGGCCATCGAGGTGGAGGACTCCCTCGATCTCGTCCGCCTGGTGACCGGGCACGCCCGGGTCGACTACCTGATCTGCGACGAGGCGTGCTTCTACTCGGTCGAGCAGATCGAGCAGCTCGCGGACCTGGTGGACGAGCACGGCATCGACGTCTACGCGTTCGGGCTGGCCTCCGACTTCAGGTCGGTGATGTTCCCCGCGGCGCAACGGCTGTTCGAGCTGGCCGACGAGGTGTGCCGGCTGCAGGTGGAGGTGCTGTGCTGGTGCGGGCGGCCCGGGCAGCTCAACGCGCGGGTCGTGGGCGGGGCGCTGGCGCGTACGGGCGAGCAGGTGGTCATCGGCGACACGGACGCCTCGCCCGTGCGCTATCAGGTCCTCTGCCGCCGCCACCACCGGTCGGGACAGCTCGGCGAAGGCACCGCGTAGCGGGCCCCCGCCTCGTGGCAGCCTGGGAGATGCGTCACACCAGGCGGCCGAGCAGGTCCCGCAGCAGGCGCGCGTCGTCCCCTGGGAGCCCGGCGAGGAACGCCTCCTCGGCCGCGTCCACGGCGCGGGCGGCCCGCTCCAGGGTGTCGCGCCCGCGCTCGGTCGGCTCGACCATGTTCTTGCGCCGGTCGCCGGGATGCGGCCGGCGCCCCACCAGCTCCTTGCGCTCCAGCGCGTCCACCAGGGCGACCATCGTGGTCCGGTCGATCCCCAGCCGCTGCGCCGCCTCCTGCTGCGACAGCGGCTCGGGCGTGCCCAGCACCGACAGGACCGCGAGCTCGCGCCCGTCGATGCCGTAAGGCTCCAGCGCCGGGCCGGTCAGCTCCGCCAGGCGCAGGCCGGCATGCTTGAGCAGGTAACCAAGGCGAGGTCTCGACACCTCACGATTCTCCCACCCCGGCGCCGCCGCTCCCGCGAGCGTGCCTCTGCCGACCCGCTCAGACGGCGCAGAAGCCGTCGTCGTCGCACCCGTCCGCCGGGGCCGCGAGCTGGGTGATCGGCGTCTGCCCCGTGCGCTCCGCCACCTCGTCGATCGCGGCCGCGAAGGCGTCTTCGGGCTGCGCGCCGGAGACCGCGAACTTGCCCTCGAACAGGAACAGCGGCACCCCGGTGATCCCGAGCGCCCGCGCCCTGCCGAGCTGCTCGCGCACCTCCTCGTCCCCCGCGCCGTCGTCCTCGACCCCGGCCTCCGCGGCCAGCTTGGCGAGCACCCCCGCGTCGCCCACGTTCTGGGCCTCGGCGAAGTACGCGCGGAACAGCCGCTCGGCCATCTCCTCGCCGCGCCCCTGGCGGGAGGCGACCTCGATCAGCCGGTGCGCCTGGAGCGTGTTGGCGCTCACGGCGTGCTCGTAGTCCATCTCCAGGCCCTCGCCCGCGGCGGCGGAGACGACCCGATCGGTCATCTGGCGGGCGTTCGGCCCGAACTTGCGCTCCAGCGCCGGGATGAGGGGCTCGCCCTCCACCGGGGCGTCGGGGTTGAGCTGGAACGGCCGCATCGTCACCTCGATCGTGCCGCCCTTGGCGCGGAACCGCTCGGCCGCCCGCGCGAACCTGACATGCCCGATGTAACACCAGGGGCACACGACATCAGAGAAAATCTCCACCTTCATACCTGGGGTCAACCCGCCGCCCCCGGCGCCGATTCCCCGCCTCCACCTGCCGCGCTTTCGGGCGCCGGCCCCGGTATGAAGCGAATCGAAACCCGCTCGATCTAGCCTCGCCGTGGAGGTGAGCGGATGGAGACCCTGCGCATCCATTTCGGGCGCGAGGATCTGACCCGGGTACGCCTGGCCGCCGGGTACGACGCGATGTGGGAGCTGGTGCTGAGCGTGCACCAGATCGCGTTCCCGGCCCAGCGGACCCCCTTCTTCGCCGGGTGGCGGCGCCGGGCCGGCGGCACGGTGAGCGCGGAGGGGCTGGAGCCCGTGGTGCGCGGGCTGGCCCGGCTCGGGCCGGCCGCCGCGTACTTCCCCGACTTCCTCACCCCGGCCGGGCAGCGCTCCTGCGTCGGTGAAGGACTGGAGGCCGTGCTGTCCACCCCGGTCGCGCGGATCCGCGCGGAGGTCGGGAAGCTGGCGGCTCTCCACCGCCGGCCGCCGTCCTGGTTCGGCGACCTGGCGGACGGGCGGCCGGGGGCGCTCGACCGGCTCGGCCGTGCGGTGCGCCGCTACCACGACGCCGTGCTCGCGCCGTACGAGCGGGAGCTCGCCGCGGCCGTCGGCGCCGACCTGGCGGGGCGAACGCGGGAGCTCGCCGCGGGCGGCGTGGAACGGCTGCTGGCCGGCCTGCACCCGTCGGCGCGCTGGCGGTCGCCGGTCCTGAGCGTGGACTACGCGGTGGACGCCGACCTGCACCTGAACGGCAGGGGGCTGCTGCTGATCCCGACCCTCTTCGGGGTGCACAACCTGATCACGCTGGCCGATCGCGACCAGGCCCCGGTGCTGGTCTACCCCGTCCGCCGGGAAGCGCTCTGGGAGCTGCCGGACGGCGCGCAGGGCCGGCTGGACGTACTGTCGGACCTGCTCGGCCCGACCAGGGCCGCCGCGCTGAACGTGGTGGACGAGGGGCTCACCACCACCGCGCTGGCGGGCGCGCTCGGGGTCAGCCCGTCGGCGGCCAGCCGGCACGCGACCGCGCTGCGCAAGGCCGGGCTGATCAGGACCGTCCGGCGGGGCCAGCGGGTGCTGCACAGCCGCACGCGGCTGGGCGAGGCCCTCTTCAGAGGCGACAGCGGATAGCAGGGCGGAGTGGCCGCCGCAAGGCTTTGCGCGTGGGCGCAAGGGCTTCAGCGCACGGGGACGGGCCCCGCAGACTGCACGGGGACGCCCGCCGGGGGGCCGGCGGGGCCTGATCGATGGAGGTCGACGATGGGCAAGCGCACATTCTTCGCAGGGGGACGGGGACCGGCCGCGGCGGCCGGGATCCTGCTCGCGGCCGCGTCCCTGCTGCCGGCACCGGCCGCCGCCGCCGCCACCGGCACCGGCACCAGCGCCGGCGCCCTGCTCAAGCGGCCGCCCTGCTACACCAGCGGGGACCCGTCGCTGAAGCCCGGCGCCCGGAATTTCGTCCTCTACTACAAGAACTGCGGCAGCACGACCTATGTGTGGGTCTGCCCGGCGGTCACGTTCTGGTTCACGACCACCGTGCTGCGCGACCGGAGGAAGGTCGTCGGCGCGGGCGAGTACGTGTACTGGGAGATGAAGGGCGAGAAGCTCCGCGAGTACACCGTCAAGTTCTGCTGAGTGACCCGGGAACCGTTCGAACGAAGAGAGGTCTGTGCTGTGAAGCTGCGCCATGCGGTGCTCGTGACCATCACCATCCTCGCGGCGGCGGCCCCGGCCGTCCCCGCGGCCGGCGCTGCCGGCGCCCGGGCGACCTGTGGCGTCCGGAGCGACAGGCAACTGATCTGCGGCAACGACGCCCCGGTCAAGCTCTGGGCGGGCTGGAAGGGTAAGCCGTCACCGGTGGGGTTCCGGGACAACCTGCTCAGCAACCCGAGCGTCTTCAAGTGCTGGGCCCGCGGCACCCCGCACGCCGGCGAGAACGACATCTGGTACTACGCGCAGGGTGACACGTACGGCAAGTGGGGCTGGCTGGGCGCCAACAACGTGCACACGAAGGACGACCCGCCGATCGGGATGGCCAAGTGCCGGGTGGACGCCGGCGGAAAACCCTGACGACCGCCGACGCGGGGGCTCAGCCGGCGGCCGGAGCGGGGGCCGGCCGCCGGGGCGGGCGCTCAGCCGGCGGCCAGCTCCTCCAGCCGGTACGGCAGGTAGGCCGAGTCGTCCACCAGGGCCGACGCGCCGCGCCACCAGCCGAACCACTCGCCGCTGCGCCACATCCAGTCGACCCGCTCGATGGCGGCCACCACGTCTCCGACCGTCGTCCACCGCTCGCCGAGCTGCTCGCGGGAGGCCCCGTGGCGCATCGCCCAGGCCCGCAGGATGCCCACGGCCGCCGATGGCACCTCGCGGGCGTAGGGGTCGGGGTCCTCGCCGGGCAGCCGGTGCGGCCCGAGCCCTGCCGCCACGCCCCAGCTCCACTGGGCCTCGGCCGGCCGCGAGTAGCGCAGGGAGTGGAAGTCGAGGTTGGACCCGAGGTCCTCGTCGGCCCGCCGGGTGACGACCGCGTCGAGCCGTCCTCCCGCGTCGAAGTGGACGACGAGCCGCTGCCCGGGTTTCACGCCCGGCGGCAGCTCGAAGCGGTCCTCGGCCTGCCAGGAGTTGAGATCGACCTGCGCGACGGGCTGACCCCAGAGATGGTCGGCGGCGTCGTCGGAGATCCACGCGGCCAGCATCTCCAGCGCGGTCAGGTCGGTCCACGGCTCGATCGCCACGGCCGTGCGCACGACCTCGTCAGGCGGCGGCAGCTTGCCGCCCCTGGGCCGCGTCCACCACTCCTCGCCCAGCTCGCGGGTGCCGACCAGCAGGGCGGCGATGGCGGCCAGCTCGGCCGAGCGCCTGGTGAGCGAGGCGCCGAGCGCGAGCTCCAGCGTGCGGCCGGTCCGCTCGACCCCGAGCACCGGCCGCACCGCGCCGATCAGTGTGTCGGCTGTCGGACGCTCCTCGCCCAGCAGGTTGCGTACGACTCGCCTGGCTTCCGTCCGCGCGTCTTCAGCGTGTGCCTGCCGCATACAGCCACGCTACGCCTGGAGATCCTTTTCCGCGAGAGTCCTGAACGCCACGCCAAAATGCCCTGATCACCCGAATTTTCGAGCGGCACGGCATATGCCGTCCGGGCCGGACTTCGCGACTCATCCCCAGGTGGCTCGCGCCCTCGGAAACCGGGGCCCCACGCCCTCGGAAACCGGGGCCCCACGCCCTCGGAAACCGGGGCCCCACGCCCTCGGAAGCCGGGGCCCGGCGCGCGTCCTAGGAGTGGCGGTGCCGGGATCCGCGTCCGAACAGCCAGCCCACCGCCGCTCCGGCGAGCGCGACCCCCGCGCCCATGCCGAACGACGCCAGCATCACCCACGGACGCGTCTCGGTGCGCTGCTTGGGCGGCCGCTCGTACACCGCAGCCGCCGCACCGGCCTCGGGACGCCCCTGGACCGCACCGGCCGGGCCGCTCTCGGCGGAGGCGCCGGGAGAGCCGGGGAACGCCACGGCCAGGTCGCCCTCAGCGGCGGGAGCCGCCGGGGCGCGCAGGTGCTCTTCGACCGCCGCGAAGAACTCCCCCGCCGTCCGCTTGGCCACCGAGCCCAGCATCCGCTGCCCGACCCCGCCGATCATGCCGCCGATCACCGCGTCGGCCTCGTAGTCCACCTGGGTGCCGCCGTCGGTCTCGCTCAGCCGTACGAGGACGGTGGCGTCCACCGTCCCCGGCGCGCCCTGGCCGCGCGCCTTGAGCGTGAAGGAGTCCGGCGCCAGCGGATCGGTCAGCGCGACCTCGCCCTGGTAGACGCCCTTGATCGAGGCCACGCCCGCGTTGACCGTCATCCGGTACGTGTCCGGCCCCGTCTCCTCCAGCCGCTCGCACCCCGGGATGGTGCGCACCAGCACCGCCGGATCCTGGAACGCCGCCCACACCCGGTCCCTCTGAACGCCGATCACGGCGCTGCCCGCCACTTTCATGTGGCCACTCTAAGCAGGTCCGACCAGGGGGATAAGGGCAACACCTGCCAGAGCGCGGGCCTGGCTTGCGGATCAAGGCTGGCAAGATGGTGCTCCATGCGCAGGGGGCCAAGCGAAGATCAGCAGGTGACGTCGGCGAGCCGCGCGGCCCTCCCGTCACGCGCGGAACAACAGCCGGGCGCGGCCCGGCGGGTGGGGAGGCGGCTGGCGGGCGCGGCGGGCGCGCTCGCGGTGGCGCTGGTGTCGGCCTGCTCGCCGGCCGGTACGACCGGGGCCGCCGAGACGTCCGGCTCCCCCTCGACCACCGCGACCCCGACGAGCACCCTCGGGACGCCGGCTCCCCAGGGCCCGCCCGGCGCGCGCCCGCGCAAGGGCGAGGTACGCCCGATCGGCCGCACCGGCCCGCTCCCGCCCGTGATCAGCTCCATCCCCACCAAGCGCAAGGTCGTCTTCCTGACCATCGACGACGGCTGGGAGCAGGACCCCGGCTTCGTCCGCCAGGTACGCGACCAGCGCATCCCCATCACCGCCTTCGCCATGCGCGACGCCGTGGAGGCCAAGGGCACCCCGGACGAGTCAGGCGGCCCCGCCCGATACGTCGGGGCCGGAAAATGGGGATATTTCCGGCAACTCCGGGACGCCGGCGTGCCCGTCGAGAACCACACCCTCACCCACCCCAACCTCCGCCTGCTCGGCTACGACGCCCAGCGCCGCGAGATCTGCGGCTCGGCCCAGCTCGTCAAGAAGGAGCTGGGCACCAGGCCGACGCTGTTCCGGCCGCCGTTCGGCAACTACAACACCGACACGCTGAAGGCCGCGAAGAGCTGCGGCGTGTCCTCGATCCTGCTCTGGACCGCCACCGTCCAGCCCGGCGGCAAGATCGCCTATCAGGTGCCGGACAAGAAGCTGCGCCCGGGCGACATCCTGCTCCTGCACTTCCGCCCCAACCTGGCCAGGGACTTCCGCATCCTGGTCGCCAAGATCAAGCGCAGGGGTTACGAGCTGGGCAACCTCCAGGCCTACCTGGACGCCGCCACACCCCGCTAGAAGTCCGTCCCCCGGCGTACGGGGGAATCAGCCCGGCGGGTGACGCGGCGGGCCCTCCGCGCACGGGATCCTCGGTACGCAGGAGCCAAGGGGAAGGGATGTGACCAAGGTCGCATCCCGTTGCTCTACAACGTGTAGTACTACTTCAAGTAGATAAACTACAGCTTGTAGAGCTCAGGAGTCGGCGGGGAACATGGACGCACTTGATCTGGCGCGGTGGCAATTCGGGGTGACCACCGTCTACCACTTTCTGTTCGTGCCCTTGACCATCGGTCTGGGCATCTTCGTGGCCGGCCTCCAGACGGCCTGGCACCGCACGGGCAAGGAGCACTACCTCAGGCTGACCAAGTTCTTCGGCAAGCTGTTCCTGATCAACTTTGCGATGGGCGTGGTCACCGGCATCGTGCAGGAGTTCCAGTTCGGGATGAACTGGAGCGAATACTCCACGTTCGTCGGCGACGTCTTCGGAGCGCCACTGGCCATGGAGGCGTTGCTGGCCTTCTTCATGGAGTCCACGTTCCTGGGGCTGTGGATCTTCGGCTGGGAGCGACTGCCGAAGAAGGTGCACCTGGCGTGCATCTGGGCGGCCGCCATTGGCTCCAATTTGTCGGCATATTTCATCCTTGCGGCGAACGCCTGGATGAAGCACCCCGTCGGCTACGAGGTCGTGGACGGCAAGGCCAGGATGACCGACCTGTGGGCCGTGCTGACCAACTCCACCGCGATCGCCCAGGTCCCCCACGTGATCGCGGCGGCGTTCGTCGTGGCGGGCGGGTTCGTGCTGGCCGTGTGCGGCTACCAGCTGCTGAAGACGCACGCCGGCATGTGGCGCGGCGCCGCGCGGGCCGCGCTGGTCATGACGGCGATCGCGGGGGCGGTCGTCGCCGGCACCGGCGACATGTCGGCCAAGCTCATGTACGAGCAGCAGCCCATGAAGCTGGCCTCCGCCGAGAGCCTGGAGCGCGACACGGCCGGCGCGCCGTTCAGCGTGGTCCCCGGCCTGGAGATCCCGAGCCTCCTCAGCTTCCTGTCCACCAACGACCCCAACGCCACCGTCCAGGGCACCGAGGACCTGCAGCGGCGCTTCGAGCAGCAGTTCGGCCCCGGCGACTACCGGCCGGACCAGGCGGTGGTGTTCTGGTCGTTCCGCATCATGATCGTCTTCGGGTTGGCCACGGTGGGCCTGTCGGTGCTCGGCCTCTGGCTCACCCGCCGGAAGCGGCCGTTCCCGTCCTGGCTGTCGCGGGCGATGCTGCTCGCCCTGCCGCTGCCGCTGCTCGCGGTGATCGCGGGCTGGCTGCTGAGCGAGATCGGCCGCCAGCCGTGGACGGTCGCCGGCGAGCTGCTGACCGCCTCCAGCGTCTCGCCCGGCGTGAGCCTGGCCGAGGTGGCCACCTCGCTGACGATCTTCACGCTCCTGTACGGCGGGCTCGCCGTCGCCGAGGTCGTGCTGCTGGCCAGGCACGTACGCCAGGGCGCCGAGGAACGCGACCCCGTCCCCGCGGCCGAGCAGCGCGAACCGTCGCTGATGTACTGAAGGAGTGGACATGATCGATCTGTGGTTCGTCCTCATCGCCTTCCTCTGGACCGGCTACTTCGTGCTGGAAGGCTTCGACTTCGGCGTCGGGATGCTGGCGCCGGTCGTGAGCAGGAGCTCAGCGGAGCAGCGGCAGAGCCTGGAGACCATCGGCCCGGTGTGGGACGGCAACGAGGTGTGGCTGATCACCGCCGTCGGCGCCATGTTCGCCGCCTTCCCCGCCTGGTACGCGGGCGTGTTCAGCGCGTTCTACCTGCCCGTGACGCTCATCCTGGTCGGGCTGATCGTGCGCGGCGTGGGCCTGGAGTGGCGCGGCAAGGTCCGCGACCCGCGCTGGTGCGACCTGGGCATCGTGATCGGCAGCGCGCTGCCGGCGTTCCTGTGGGGCGCGGTCTTCGCCGACCTGCTGTTCGGCAGCGCGCTCGCGGCCCTGGCCGGCGGCGCGTTCACGCTCGCCGTGTGCGCCCTGCACGGCGCGGTCTTCCTGACGCTGAAGACCACCGGGCGGGTCCGCCGCCGCGCCCGCACGGTGGCCATGACGGCGGGGGCCGTGGTCATCCCGGTGGCCGTACTGGCCCTGTCGAACCTGGGCACGCTGCCCGCGCTGGCCGCCATGGCGGGGCTGGCCGCGGCCACGGCGCTGATCTGGCGGCGCAGGGAGGGCTGGGCGTTCGCGGCCACGGCCGGCGCGATCGTGCTGACCACGCTTGCCGTGTTCATCGAGCTGCGGGCCCGGCCGCTGCCGGGGCTGACGCTGGCCGAGGCCGCCTCGGGGTCGTACACGCTGACGATGCTGAGCTGGATCGGGCTGATCGCGCTCCCGTTCGTGCTGGTGTACCAGGGATGGACGTACTGGGTGTTCAGGAAGCGGGTCCGGGCCGTCCCCGCCGGCTGACGGGCCCGCCGCACCTCGCGAGGGCCGGTGGCCGGGGCCCCCGCGGCCCCGCCGCCCGCGTCACGCTAGCCGACGACCTGCATCTTCTTGGTGCGGTGGTCGGTCAGGTGCAGGTCGCCGCCGAGCCGCTCCTTGAGCAGGTCGAGCACCTTCCGGCTGGACAGGACCGTCCAGAGGTTGCCGACCAGGTGCGGGTTGTACTCGGGTGCGGCGTCCATCCAGGCGTCCTTGCCCGCCTGGTTCCTGAACGTGGTCACGAAGAACTCGCCGTCCGGCGTCTTGCAGTACCCGGTGCGGATCTCCGCGGCGTTGACCTGCATGCGCGGCGAGCAGCCGACCTTGGCGGAGAGCTGCTCGACGGTCAGGGGCGCGGCGTTGACCTTCTGGTCCTTGCCTGCTGCGACATAGCCGCCCCCGCTCCCCGAGGAGCAGGCGGCGACCAGCCCGGCCAGCAGCGCGAAAGCGGCCAGACGTGGAAGTGTCGTCATGTGCGGAGGTACGCAGCCCCGGCCTCCCCGGTTCAGCGCGAAACGGTTAGTTCGCCGTCTGCATCTGGGAGGTCCTGTGATCGGTCAGGTGCAGGTCGCCGTTGAGCCGCTCCTGTAGCGCCTTGAGCACCTTCAGCGGGCCCAGGACCGTCCACTGGGGGCCGACCAGGTGCGGGTTGTACTCGGGAGCCCGATCCATCCACTCGTCCTTCAGCGCTTCCGTGGCGAAGGTGTTGACGAAGAACTCGCCGTCCGAGGTCTTGCAGTACCCGGTACGGAGCTCAGAGGCCTCGACCTGCATCTTCGGCTTGCAGCCGACCATGGTCGAGAGCTGTTCGACGGTGAGCGGTTTCACGTTCTTCTGGTCCTTGCCTGCTGCGACGTAGTCGCCCCAGCCCGCGGATGAGCAGGCGGCGACCAGCCCGGCCAGCAGCGCGAAAGCGGCCAGACGTGGAAATGTCGTCATGTGCGAAGGTACGCAGCCCCGGCCACCCCGGTTCAGCGCAGGATGACGCAGCCGCGCTCGCGCAGCCGCCGCAGCACCTCCGGCTCGCCGTCGAGCTTGTTCCACCGCAGGTCGAGCTTCTCCAGCGGCGGCAGTTGCGCCGGCAGCTCCCGCAGCCGGTTGTTGCGCAGATCGAGCTGCCTGAGCCCGGCGGGCAGCGTCTCCGGCAGCTCGCGCAGCACGTTGTTACGCAGGTCGAGCACGCGCAGCTCGGCCAGCTCCGCGATGGAGGCGGGCAGCCGGGACAGCCGGTTGCCCTGCGCGTGCAGCTCCCGCAGCCGGGCCAGGCCGCCGATCGACTCGGGCAGCGACTCCAGCCGGTTGCCGTAGAGCCGCAGCTCCACCAGCCCGGCCATGCGCCCGATCGACTCCGGCAGGCGGATGAGCCGGTTGTCGGTCAGATTGAGGTAGGCCAGCCGGTCCAGCCGCCCGATCGAGTCGGGGACCTCGGTGAACAGGTTGTCGCTGAGGTAGAGGTAGTCGGTCAGGCCGAGGTCGCCGAGCTCCGGAGGGATCGTCGTGAGCCGGTTGTGGCCCAGGTCGAGCATGCGGAGCCGGGTCAGCCCGCCGATGGCCGCGGGGATCTCGGTGAGCGCGTTCTCGGCCAGGTTGAGCGACTCCAGGCCGGTCGACTTCCACAGCGCGGCGGGCACGGCGCTCAGCCCGTTGCCACCGGCCGCCAGGTGCGTGAGCCCGGGGCCGAACCGGTCAGGGAGCGCGGCCAGGCGGTTGCCGTACGCGAAGAGGGTCGTCAGGCCCGGCGGGAGGGCCGGCAGGGCGGTGAGCTCGTTCCCGTCGAGGTGCAGCGCGCGCAGCGCGGTCAGGCCCGGCAGATCGGGCAGCGCGCGCAGGCGGTTGCCGTCGAGCCTGAGCTCCTCCAGCGAGGCCAGCCCGGCCACCCACGCGGGCACCTCGGTCAGCTCGTTCCAGGCCAGGTCGATGAGCCGGACGTCGTCGGGCACGGCGGGGAAGGCGGTCAGACCCGCGGCGGGGGCACGCATGCCGACGATCATCCCATGTCACTGCATGCCGGCACGCAACGCGAAGAGCTCGGACGGGGAGATGGGCATGCGGTCGATCTCGATGCCCTCCGCGTCCTCCAGGGCCGAGGCGATCACCGCGGAGACGGGGATCACGCCCGCCTCCCCCGCGCCCTTGATGCCGAGGGGGTTGAGCGGGGAGGGCGTCTCCAGGTGGGCGGTCTCGATGTGCGGGATCTCGGTGGCGTACGGCATGAGGAAGTCCATGAAGGAGGCGTTGACCAGCTGGCCGTGCTGGTCGTACACCATGCGCTCGTAGAGCGCGCCGCCGATGCCCTGGGCGACCCCGCCGTGGATCTGGCCCTCGACGATCATGGGGTTGATCAGCCGGCCGCAGTCGTGCACGACCGCGTACCGGACCACCTTGATCTCGGCGGTCTCCGGGTCGGTCTCGACGATCGCCGCGTGCATCCCCGAGGCGAACGTGGCCCTGATCGGCGAGTAGTAGTCGCGCCCCTCCAGCCCCGGCTCCTCGCCCTCGGCGACCGGCGGGCGGCCGGGGTCGGCGGTGCCGGCGAACTGGGTGGCCTTGGCCGTCTCCTCGTCGAAGGCGTAGCGCAGGGGGTTGGCCAGCACCGCGACCGTGGACAGCGGGATCGCGGCGGACGGCGTGCCGGCCACGTGCACCATCCCGTCGGCGATGTCCAGGTCCGCCGGGTCCGCCTCCAGCGCCTCGGCCGCGATGCGCAGCGCCTTGTCGCGCACTTTCCGGCAGGCCAGCGCGATGGCGTTGCCGCTGACGACGGCGGCCCTGGAGGCGAAGGTGCCCACCGCGTACCCGAACCTGCGGGTGTCGCCGGTGACCACGCTGACGCGCTCGACGGGCACGCCCAGCTCGGTGGCGGCGATCTGGGCGAACACGGTCTCGTGCCCCTGCCCCTGCGAGGTGAGCCCGGTGGACACGTGCACCCGGCCGTCGGAGGTGATCTGCACGTGCCCGCCTTCGTACGGGCCCACGCCGGTGCCCTCGACGTAGCAGCCGATGCCGATCCCCCTGCCGGGCCGCCGGACGTGCTCGTCCCAGCCGATCAGCTCCTTGAGCATGCGGAGCATCTCGGGGTAGTTCCCGCTGTCGTAGATCAGCGGCCGCCCGTCCTGGAACGTCATCCCCTGGTCGTACGGGAACTCCTCCGGCCCGATGAAGTTGACCTCGCGCACGGCGGTGCGGTCCCTGCCCAGATAGCGGGCGATCTTGTCCATCGTCCGTTCCATGCAGAACACGCCCTGCGGCCTCCCGGCCCCCCGGTACGGCGTGACCTGCACGGTGTTGGTGTAGACGGCGGTGAACTCGACGCGGTAGGCCCCGATCCGGTACGGCCCGAGCAACTGCGTGGAAGTCACGATGGGCACGATGATCCCGTACGGCGTGTAGGCCCCGTGGTCGTGCAGGATCGTCACGTCCAGCCCCAGGACCCGCCCGTCGTCGTCGAAGCCGACCCGGACGTGCTGGATCTGCGCCCGCTCGTGCGCCGAGGAGATGAAGTGCTCGCGGCGGTCCTCGGCCCACTTGACCTCGCGCCCGAGCGTCATGGCCGCCCACGGGACGAGCACCTCCTCGGGCCACGGGTGCACGATCTTCACCCCGAACCCGCCGCCCACGTCGGGCGCGATCACCTCGACCTGGGTCAGCGGCAGCCCCAGCGCGGCGGCCACGGCCATCCTGACGCTGGTCGAGGTCTGGGTGCTGGAGTAGACCCGCAGGTCGCGGCCGTCCCACCGGGCGTAGACGCCGCGTCCCTCCAGCGGCATGCTGGCGCTGCGCTCGATGTCGAGCCGGAAGGCGAGCGTGTGCGGCGCGGTCTCTATGGCCTCCCGCGCGCCGCGCCCGTCGGCCGCGGCGACCTCCTGCACGAGGTGCGCGCCCACGTTGCCCGGCACGTCCTCGTGCACGAGCTGGGCGCCCTGGACGGCCTCCGCCAGGCCGACGACCGGTTTGAGCGGCTCGTAGTCGACCTCGATGAGCCCGCAGGCGTCCTCGGCGGTGTACCTGTCGGCGGCCACGACCATGACCACCGGCTCGCCGACGTGCCTGACGACGTCCCTGGCCAGCGGGTAGGCGGTGCGCCCGTGGGTGAGCGCGGGATGCGGGATGAGCAGCGGCAGCGCCCGGCCGGCCCGCTCGGGCAGGTCCTCCCACGTGTAGATGGCGACGAGGCCGGGCACGTCGAGCGCGGGCGTCACGTCGATGTCGCGGATGCGGGCGTGCGCGTGCGGCGAGCGGACGAACGCCGCGGCCAGCGCGTCCTGTCCCAGGTCGTCGAGGAAGCGCCCCTGCCCGGTGAGCAGCCGGGGGTCCTCGCGCCGCGCCACGGGCTCGCCGAAGAGCCTGGTCGTCATGCTTCCTCCGCCAGCAGCTCGGCGGCCCGGTGTACGGCCTTGACGATGTTCTGGTAGCCGGTGCAGCGGCACAGGTTGCCCGAGATCCCTTCGAGCACCTCCTCGTGCGTCGGCGCCGGGTTGTCGCGCAGCAGCGCGGTCACCGTGCACAGGAACCCGGGCGTGCAGAACCCGCACTGCAGCCCGTGGCACTCGGCGAAGGCCCGCTGCACGGGCGACATCCGCTCGCCGTCGGCCAGCCCCTCCACGGTGGTGATCTCGCGCTCGTCCACGGTCACCGCGAACGTCAGGCACGAGCGCACCGGCTCGCCGTCGAGCAGCACCGTGCAGCAGCCGCAGACGCCGTGCTCGCAGCCCACGTGGGTGCCGGTCAGGCCCAGGTCGTGGCGCAGGCAGTCGGACAGCAGCCGCCGCGCCGGCACGCGTACGCGCCTGACCGTGCCGTTCACGACGAGCGTGATCTCATGCTCCACGGGCCGCCGCCCCCTCTCTCGCCGCGTTGCGCAGCGCCCGCTCGGCGAGCACCCCCACCAGGTGCCCGCGGTAGGCGGCCGAGGCGTGGACGTCGTCGTCCGGCTCGGTCCACGACCGCACGATCTGGGCCATCGCACCCCACTCGGCGGCGTGCGCGGGCGTGCCCGCGCACGCGCCGCTCAGGTCCACGACGACCGGCGTCGGCCCGACGCCGACGCAGGCGACCCTGGTGGCCTCGACCTGGCCGTCCTCGTCCAGCGTGACCACGGCGCAGACGCCGGCCAGCGCGTAGTCGCCGTGCCGCCTGGCCACCTCCTCGAACGCGCCGCCGGTCCGCGGGCCCAGCGCGGGGAAGAAGGCCGACACGGCCAGCTCGCCCGGCTCGGCCGCCGACTCCATCGGCCCGGTGAAGAAGTCTCGTGCGGCCACCTCGCGCACCACCTCGGCGGACCCGTCCCAGCGGGCGAGGCGGACGTGCCCGTCCAGCACGGCCAGCACCGCGGGCAGCTCGGCGGCCGGGTCGGCGTGCACGAGGCTGCCCACCACCGTCCCCCTGTTGCGGATCACCGGGTGCGCGACCAGCCGCAGCGCCCGCGCGAGCAGCGGGTGCGCGCCCGAGCGCTCCGCCTGCGCGTGCCTGACCAGCGCGCCCACCTCGACCCCGCCGCGCGTCGCGGCGATCGACTCCAGGCCGGCGACGCGGTTGATGTCGACCAGATGCCCGGGCGCGGCCAGCCGCATGTTGAGCATGGGGATCAGGCTCTGCCCCCCGGCCAGCACCTTCCCGCCCACCTCGGCGAGGGTCCGCAGCGCCTCGCCGACGTCGCGGGGCGCGTGGTACTCGAAGGGCGGCGGCTTCACCCGGGATCGCTCCTCGTCGGCTCCGGGACAGGCGCCGGCTCTTCGGCGCGACCGGCGATCGCGCGCAGCAGGTGATAGCCGCCCAGCACGACGATGGTGCCGAGCGCGATGCCTTCGAGGGTGAAGTCGCCCCCGATGAGATGCTGCACAGGTCCGATGGCGAGAATGATTCCCGCGCCGATCGGAACCATGTTGACCGGGTCGGCGAAGTTCACCCGGTTCTCGATCCAGATCTTGGCGCCGAGCAGGCCGATCATGCCGTACAGGATGACCGTGACGCCGCCCAGCACGCCACCGGGCGTCGCCGCGATCAGCGCCCCGAACTTGGGGCACAGCCCGAACAGGATCGCGATGATCCCCGCGATGTAGTAGGCGGCGGTCGAGTAGACCTTGGTGGCCGCCATCACGCCGATGTTCTCCGCGTACGTGGTCGTGGGCGAGCCGCCGACCGCGCTGGTGACCATGGTGCCGACGCCGTCGGCCAGCACGGCGCGGCCCACGTACGGGTCCACGTCGGTCCCGGTCATCTCGCCGACGGCCTTGACGTGCCCGATGTTCTCCGCGATGAGCGCGATGACCGCGGGCAGCACCAGCAGCACGGCCGAGGTCTTGAAGTCGGGGGCGTGGAAGCTGGGCAGCCCGAACCACGGGGCGTCGGCCACGGCGTCGAAGCTCACCCGGTCGTGCGGGAACGCGGTGGCCACGCAGTACGTGCCCTCCGCCGGGCAGGCCGCCCCGGCCGCGTCCCGCAGGTTGGCGCCGGGCAGGACGGAGGTGATCTGCCCCGCCGTCCGGTCCAGCACCCACGACAGCACGAACCCGGTCACCAGCCCGACCAGCACGCCGATCCGCCCGATGAACCCCTTGAACAGCACGATCACCAGGAACGTGACCAGCATCGTGACGAGCGCGACCCAGTGATCCTGCGGCCAGTAGACGTCCGCCACCACGAACGCCAGCCCGAACCCGATCAGCATCACCACCGCGCCGGTGACCACGGGCGGGAAGATGCGGTGGATGATCTGCACGCCGAGGAAGTGGATGGCCAGCCCGGCCAGCGCCAGCACGAACCCGGCGACCAGGATGGAGCCGGTCACGAGCGCGTCGGCGTTCGCGACGTCGCCGCCGGCCGCGGCCCTGATCGCGAACACCCCGCCCACGAAGGACGCGCTGGTGCCCAGGTAGCTGGGCACCTTCCCCTTCACGATCAGCAGGAACATGATCGTCGCGACGCCGGACATCATCACGGCGACGTTCGGGTCCAGCCCCATGACCAGCGGGAAGACGAACGTCGCGCCGAACATCGCGATCACGTGCTGCGCCCCGAACCCCACCATCCGGGGCCAGGTCAGCCTCTCGTCGGGCCTGACCACCTCGCCGGGGGCCAGATGCTTGCCGTCACCGTGTTTGGTCCATCCCACAACCATGAGAGCCCCTCTTGTACTGGGCCTTGCAACGGGCCGGCGGCACGTTCCGTTGCGGGCACATTAGGACCGCCGGCACGCTCCTACACGGGCATGATCTGCCAAATCTGCGCCCCGGACCAGAGGAACCCTCACGCACATGGGGCTCAGCCCTCCGGTGAGGGCGTCTCCGGGTGTGCCTCCTCGCGGCGGCGGCCCGCCCGCAGCAGGTGGTAGCCCAGCAGCAGGACGATCGTGCCGAGCGCGATCCCGCTCAGCGCGAACGTGCCGGTGATCGGGAACGCGACGGGGCCGACGGCGAGGATGATCCCCGCTCCGGTGGGCAGCAGGTTGACGGGGTCGGACAGGTCGACCCGGTTCTCGATCCAGATCTTGGCGCCGAGCAGGCCGATCATGCCGTACAGGATGGTCGTCACCCCGCCGAGCACGCCGTCGGGGGTGGCGGCGATCAGCGCCCCGAACTTGGGGCACAGCCCGAACAGGATCGCGATGATCCCGGCGATGTAGTAGGCGGCCGTGGAGTAGACCTTGGTGGCCGCCATGACGCCGATGTTCTCCGCGTACGTGGTCGTGGCCGCCCCGCCGACCGACGTCGCCACCACGGTCCCGACGCCGTCGGCCAGCACGGCCCGCCCCATGTAGGCGTCGACGTCCGCGCCCGTCATCTCCCCGACGGCCTTGACGTGCCCGACGTTCTCCGCGATCAGCGCGATCACCACGGGCAGCACCAGCACGATGGCGGAGACCTCGAAGACGGGCCCGTGCAGGCTGGGCAGCCCGATCCAGTCGGCCGCGGCGACGCCGTCCAGGTTGACCCGGAAGTGCTCGGTCACGTTGCCGGCGGCGTCGGGCGCGGAGATCTTCCCGCCCACGAGGTCCCACACCCACGACAGCACGAACCCGAAGACCAGGCCCAGCAGGACACCGATCCGCCCGAGGAACCCGCGCAGCAGCCCGATGAACACGAACGTCGCCGCCATCGTCAGCAGCGCCACCCACGGGTCCTTCGGCCAGTAGACGTCCGCCGCCACGTAGGCCATCCCGAAGCCGATGAGCATGACCACGCCGCCGGTGACGATCGGCGGGAAGATCCGGTGGATGACCTGCACGCCCAGCCGGTGGATGACGTATCCGCACACGGCCAGCACGAGGCCGACGGCGAGCAGCGCGCCGGTGACGGTCGCGTCGCCGCCGCCCGCCGCCCTGATGGCCGTCACCGCGCCCACGAAGGAGGCGCTGGACCCCACGTAACTCGGGATCTTCCCGCGCACGATGAGCAGGAAGAGGATCGTCGCGACGCCGGACATCATCACGGCGAGGTTCGCGTCCAGCCCCATGACCAGCGGGAAGACGAACGTGGCGCCGAACATCGCGATCACGTGCTGCGCCCCGAACCCCACCATCCGGGGCCAGCTCAGCCGCTCGTCCGGCTTGACCACCTCTCCGGGCGTCAGGCGCTTGCCATCGCCGTGCAACTTCCACCCGAACGCCACGAACCACCTCTATCTCCCGCCTGACCAGCGGGTATGTTCCCCATCAGATGTCGGAGAGCACAATAGAGGGTGGCGATCAGCCGCGGTGCGGTGGGCGGCGAGTAGGGGCGCGTCACTCCACCCGGATCGAGAACCCTTCGCCGCTGACGACCTGGCCCGACCGGATCTTGGCCCGCTTCCGCAGCTCGACCTCCCCGTCCACCATGACCATGCCCTCGGCCACGAGGTGCTTGGCCATGCCCCCGGTCTCGGTGATCCCGCAGTATTTCAGCAGGTCGCACAGGGGGATGTATTCGGAGCGCAGTTCGAAGTCCACGACTCCAAAGCCTAGATGCCCCGCATGCGCAGCACGTGCAGGGCCAGGGTCAGATTGAGGCGCAGGTGCGGGTCGTCGGTGAAGTTCCCGAGCAGGCGCTCCAGCTTCCCGATGCGGTAGCGCAGCGTGTTGTAGTGGAAGTGCAGCCGCCTGGCCGTCTCCGCCACGTTCAGGTTGGTCTCCAGGAGCACCTGGAGGGTGCGCCTGAGGTCGGCGTTCTCGGCGTCGTCGTCGGAGGCCAGCGGGCCCAGCGTCTCCCGTACGAACGCGTGCAGCTCCTCGGTGTCGTTCACCAGGGACAGCAGCCGGTAGACCCCGAGCTGGTCGAAGTGGGCCACCGCGCCGGGGCCGTGCAGCTGCCGCCCAACCCTGGCCGCCTTCAGCGCCTGCGAGTACGCCTCGGGCAGCGTCTCCGCCCGCGGGCTCGGCCGCGACGTCCCGGTCGAGAACGTCGCGGGCGGCACGTCGGCGAACGCCGAGGCGGCGTCCTTGGCCACCCTCGTCGCGTCGATCGAGGCGTCCACCACGGCCACCACCTCGTGCGAGAACCCCGCCACCGCCCCGCGCGGGTCGTGCCGCCGCATCGCCGCGGTCCAGCACGCCACCAGCCGGTCCTGCGCGCTGCGCTCGTCCCCCTCCGGGTCGAGCTCGGCCACCAGCACCGTCACCGGCCGCGACAGGTCCCACCCGAACGCCCTGGCCCTGGTCGTCACCCGCTCGGCCGTGCCCGCCCGCCCGGTGAGCACGTCGCGCAGGAAGTCGGCCCGGTATTTGCTCTCGACGGCGTTGACCGCCTCCTGCCGGGTGACCACGAGCGCGGCGACGGTGGCGGCGCGCTCGAGGATGCCGACGTCGCTGTCCCTGATGGCCCCCGACGCGCTGTAGGCGACGATCCTGCCGTGATGGTGCCCGCCGGCCAGCACGGGCACCGACGCGAACGCCCGCAGCCGCCCCCCGGCGGGCGACGACGGCGGCCCCTCGCGGGTGATCGACTCGCGCAGCACGGCGACGTGGCCGTCGGCCCCAGCGGTGGCCAGCACCCGGCCGGAGCCGTCCACGGCCGCCACCGACACGTCGAGCAGCTGCGCCACCTCGGCGGTGACCTCGTTCAGCCCGCCGCCGGCCAGCACCACCTGGACCAGCGCCCGGTGCGCCTCCTCCGCGCGGGCCAGCACGGCGGCCTGCCGGTTCAGGATGTCGGTGAGCACCTGGTTGAGTATGTCGTCGAAGCCGACGTCGTTCGGCAGCAGGATGAGCGGGAAGCCGAGCCGGTCGGCCTGCTCGACCATCTCGCCGGGCAGCTCGTCCACGTACCGGCCCAGCTTGATCGCCAGCGCGGCCAGCCCGCGCTCGTCCAGGTCGGCCACCAGCCGGCCGAGCGACTGCGGCGTGTTGCGCAGTGGGTAGCCGGTGGTCAGCAACAGCTCGTGCGGCTTGACCCAGGCCAGGATGTCGGGGACCTCCATGACGTTGAGCCGCTGCACGATGCGGCCCAGCCCGCTCTCCCCCGCGATGAGCCTGGCGTCCGCGAGCGTCGAGACGCCGAGCACCTCTCCGACGGACACTCCGTGAATGATCGTTCCGGTGCTCGCGAGACGGACTGGGGGCTCCATGGGGAAATTGTGACCCCAGAAGCCGTCTGTCAGGAAGAGCCAACCTTCCCGCTGACTGTTGGCAAATTTACCCGTACGGAGGGTTCCCGGCCCGTTCTACGGTCAGGTCCAAGGTCGGATGGGAGGTCCGGTGACCGTCAGTACTCATGCGCGGCGTGCCCGCATCCACGTCACGGGCGCGGCCAGCGCGGCGGTCCGTCCCGTGCTGGAGGGGTCCCGTCGCCCGGCGCGCGTGCTCGCCGCGTTCCCCGCGGGGGTGTACCTGGAGGTCAGGACCGAGTTGGAGCCTTCGGTGCTCGCCGTCATCACGGGCGCGGCCACCCGGCTGCCCAACTCCGTGCTGCTGGCCGGCCCGCTGCCGCACGTCACGGTGGGTGACGACGCCTCGGTGGGCGACCGCGCCATCGACCTGGGCTCACTCAGCCTGAGCGTGCGCCGCTGGTGGGACCCGGCCCCGCCGCTGGGCCGGACCGACCGGGCCCGCCTCGAACACGCCGCCGCCTGCCTCGGCGACCCCCCGGACCCGGGGCTGTCCGGCAACGGGGCGGTCGAGATGCTGGCCGGCAGCTGCGCCGAAGGCTGGCTGCTCGGCGCGGTGACGGCGGCGGAGCAGCTCGTGGGCCTGGGGCCCGGGCTCACGCCGAGCGGCGACGACGTCCTGGCCGGGCTGCTGGTGACGCTGCGGCACCTGGGCGCGGCGGCCGGCGCGGACCGGGCGATCTGGCTGGCCGACTGGCTGGCGGCGACCGTCACGTTCGACGCGCGCACGCGGACGACTCCCCTGTCGGCCACGCTCCTGCACTGCGCGGCCAGGGGCGAGGCCAGCCCCGAGGTCATCGCGGTGCTGCGCGGCATCACCGGCCGGCAGGCACTCGAACCAGCCCTGCGCCGCCTGCACCGCCTGGGCCACACCTCGGGCTCGGACCTCGCCCAGGGCGTCGGCATCGGCCTGGCCGCGGTCCTGTCCCTGAGCGGGCCCCGATGAGCCGGGAGCTGGTCCTGGTACGCAGGGGCGCGTACTACGACTCGGTCACCCTCATGCGGGTCAGCCGCGCGCTGACCGAGCTGCCCGGCGTGGAGGCGGCCATGGTCGCGATGGCCACCGAGCTGAACGTCTCCGTCATCAGGGATCTGGGCTTCACCGTCCCCGAGGCCGGCTCGGGCGACCTGCTGATCGCTCTGCGGGCCGGCGACCCGGAGGCGGCCGTGGCGGAGGCGGACCGGCGGCTGAGCGGGTTCCAGCCGCAGGAGACCGCGTCGGAGCAGCCGCCGCTGACCACCTTCTCGGCCGCCCGGGCCTCCGGGACCCCGGCCGACCTGGTCCTGGTCTCGGTCCCCGG
This sequence comes from Nonomuraea zeae, assembly GCF_005889725.1. Classification (GTDB taxonomy): domain Bacteria; phylum Actinomycetota; class Actinomycetes; order Streptosporangiales; family Streptosporangiaceae; genus Nonomuraea; species Nonomuraea zeae. The sequence continues at coordinate 8,828 of NZ_VCKX01000052.1, read as the reverse complement.
CGAGCACGCCTTCGCCGAGGCGCTGGACGCGATCCAGGCCGGGCTGCCGGTCATGATCTTCAGCGACGGCGTCTCCGTGGCGCGGGAGCGGCGGCTGAAGGAGCTGGCGGAGGAGAAGGGCGTCCTGGTGATGGGCCCCGACTGCGGCACGGCGGTGATCGGCGGCGTGGGCCTCGGCTTCGCGAACGTCCTCGCGCCCGGCCCCGTCGGCGTGGTGGCCGCCTCCGGCACCGGCGCCCAGCAGGTGACCTGCCTGCTCGACTGGGCGGACACGGGCGTCAGCCACGTGCTCGGGGTGGGCGGCAGGGACCTGTCGGCCGAGGTCGGCGGCCTGTCCACGCTGCACGCCCTGCGCCTGCTCGACGAGGACCCGGCCACCGAGCTGATCGTGCTCGTCTCCAAGCCGCCCTCCCCCGAGGTGGCGCGGACGGTGCGCGCGGCCGAGGAGCGGCTGCGTACCCCGGTGGTGCGGGCGCTGCTCCAGGAAGGGGCGCCGGACCTGACCGAGGCGGCCGAGCAGGCGCTGCGCGCGCTGGGCAGGCCCGTGCCCGAGTGGCCGGCCTGGCCCGCCTGGACGGGCAGGAGCGCGCCGCACAAGACGATCAAAGGTCTGTACGCCGGGGGGACGCTGAGCGTGGAGGCCGCCCGGATCGTCGGCGCGGTCGCCGGCCAGGGCGACTTCGTCGACTACGGGGACGACGCGTACACCAGGGGCAGGGCGCATCCGATGATCGACCCGACGCTGCGCGTGGAGGCGCTCTCCCGCGCCAGGGAGACCGAGGTGGTGCTCATGGACGTCGTGCTGGGCCACGGCGCCGACCCCGACCCCGCCGCCTCGCTCGCCCACGCCGTCGCCCGCACCCCCGCCACCGTCGTGGTCGCCCTCGTCGGCACGGAGGGCGATCCCCAGGACCTGCACCGCCAGGCCGCCGCCTTCCGCGAGGCGGGCGCGGCCGTCTTCACCTCCAACGCCCAGGCCGCACGGCACGCCAGGAGCCTGATGTGACCCGGTCCTCTCCGCTGCTGTCCGCCGGGCCCCGCGTCATCACGGTCGGCGCCGGCCTGCTCGACGAGGCGCTCAAGGCGCAGGCCGTGCCGACGACGCCGGTGTCCTGGCGGCCGCCGCTGCCCGGCACCGCCGAGGCCCTGGCCACGGTGCTCGCCGACCCGCGCAGGCAGGCCGCCGACGAGCTGGCCGTGCGCAGGCTGACCTCCGCGCGCCCGCACCTGGTCGGGGTGCGGCGGGCGTCGGAGGTGCTGGCCGACGGGACGTTCCTGCACGCGGGCCCGCCCATCGAGTGGGAGCGCGCCTCGGGCCCGATGCGCGGCGCGCTGATCGGCGCGATGCTGCTGGAGGGCCTGGCGGGCGACGCGCGGGACGCGGAGCGCGAGCTGGCGGCGGGCGCGATCGCGTTGCGGCCCTGCCACGAGCACGGGGCCGTGGGCCCGATGGCCGGCGTGGTGAGCCCGTCGATGTGGCTGTTCGAGGTGCGTGACGAGGAGCACGGCGGCACCGCGTACTGCTCGCTGAACGAGGGGCTGGGCAAGGTCCTCAGGTACGGCGCGTACGGGCCCGAGGTCCTGGAGCGGCTGCGCTGGATGGACGAGGTGCTCGGGCCGGCCCTGGCGGCGACGCTGGAGCGCACGGGGCCGATCGACCTGCGCGCGCTGATGGCGCAGGCGCTGCAGATGGGCGACGAGTTGCACAACCGCAACCGCGCCGCCACCTCGCTGCTGCTGCGCGAGCTGGCCCCCGACGTGGTCGAGGCCGCTCCCGACGCCGCCGCGCAGGTGCTGCGCTTCATCAACGGCAACGACCACTTCTTCCTGAACGCCGGCATGGCCGCGGCCAAGGTCAGCACCGACGCCGCCCGCGACATCCCCGGCTCCTCCATGGTCGTCGCCATGGCGCGGAACGGCACCGACTTCGGCGTGCAGGTGTCAGGGCTGGGCGGGCGCTGGTTCACCGGGCCTGCGGGGGTGCCCGACGGGCTCTATCTCGGCTCGTACGGCCCGCAGGACGCGAACCCGGACATCGGCGACTCGACGATCACCGAGACGTCGGGGCTGGGCGGGTTCGCGATGGCGGCCTCACCGGCCATCGTCCGGTTCGTCGGCGGCGAGGTGGCCGACGCCGTGCGCGCCACCCGTTCCATGTACGAGATCACGCTCGCCGAGCATCCGGCCTACCAGATTCCCGGTCTCGGCTTCCGCGGCACGCCGGTGGGGATCGACATCACACTCGTGGCGCGGACAGGCGTGCTGCCCGTCGTCAACACCGGCATCGCGGGCCGCCTCGCCGGAACGGGACAGGTGGGTGCGGGCCTGGTCAAACCGCCGCCTGAGGCGTTCATCAGCGCTTTGCTGGCGCTCGCCGCCGCAGTAAGTGATCCATTTGAATAGCGACATATCTGCACGTCAGGAGCATTGTAAGCGGGCACCAACTTCCATTACCGATTTCGCGCCGATATCGTATCGAACCTCATAATCTCGTAGTAGCACGTGACGGATGAGGCGAATGGGGGCGGGATCATGGCAGCCGACCGCTTGCTCAGCGGGCCCGGCCCGGAGGGTGGTGCCCCGAGCGGCGCTCCGCAGAGCCAGGGCCGTCTGATAGGCAGGCGCTACCGCCTGATGTCGCCGGTCGGCAGGGGCGGCATGGGCATGGTGTGGCACGCCCACGACGTCCTGCTCGACCGGGACGTGGCGGTCAAGGAGCTGATCCTCCCCTACGGGCTCGATCACGCCGGCAAGCAGGTGGCGCACCGGCGCATGCTGCGCGAGGCCAGGTCGGCCGCGCGGCTGACGCACCCCGGCATCGTGACCGTGCACGACGTGGTCGAGGAGGACGGCCGTCCCTGGATCGTGATGGAGCTGGTCCGCGCGTGGTCGCTGGAGCAGGCCGTACGCCAGAGCGGGCCGCTGCCGGTGATCCAGGCGGCCGAGATCGGCATCAGGGTGCTCGACGCGATCAGGCACGCGCACGCCGCCGGGATCCTGCACCGTGACATCAAGCCCGGCAACGTGCTGCTGACCTCGGACCGGGTGGTGCTGACCGACTTCGGCATCGCCGCCATCGAGGGCGACGTGACGATCACGCAGACCGGGCTGCTCATGGGCTCGCCGGCGTACATCCCGCCGGAGCGCCTGTCCGGGCAGGCGATCACGCAGGCGGCCGATCTGTGGTCGTTCGGCGCGACCCTGTACGCCGCCGTCGAGGGGCGACCGCCGTACGAGGGGCCCGATCCCGTCGCGGTGCTCGGCTCCGTGCTCACCCAGGAGCCGATCACGCCGCAGCGGGCCGGCTCGCTCATGCCGGTGATCGAGGGCCTGCTGCGCAAGAACCCGGCGGAGCGGCTCACCTCGACGCAGGTCATCGAGATGCTGGAGGCCGTCCTGCGCGCGCACGGCTCCGCCCGGCCGCGCGCTCCCGAGACGCTGCCCAGCCAGGCCGACCCGACGCCGGCCGGGCTGCTGCCGCCGCTGGACACCCCGTCGGGGCCGATGCCCTCGCGGATCGTGGAGACGCCATCGGGCCCGGTACGCGTGCCGTACGACCCGGCGAGCAGCCCTTCGGGCGGCTACTCGATGCCGTACGACGGCCTGACGAGCCCGTCGGGCAGCCACCGGACCGACCAGCTCGCGCAGCCACCCGGCGGCTTCGAGGCGTTCGGCGGCCCGTCGGGCCCGCAGCCCATGCCGCCGCCCGGCGGGCACCCGCTGAACAGCCCCTCAGGCGGCCACCCGTTGAGCAGCCCGTCAGGTGGGCACCCGCTGAGCAGCCCGTCCGGTGGACATCCCCTGGGAAGCCCGTCTGGGCCTCATGCCCAGCCGCCGTTCGGCGGCCCGCCCGCGCCGCACCGCATCGCGAACGACTCCCACGACGACCTGGACTCCCCCACCGGCCCGCGTCCCCAGCCGATCCTGCCGCTCACCACCGACAGCCGCGCCTCCTCGGCCGCGACGCCGTGGCCGCTGGCCTCCGCCGACGACCTGCGCGACCAGTCGCGCGACCTGGCGCAGGACATCGGGCACAACCGCCTGCTGTCGCTGCCCGACGCGGCCCCGCGCACGGGGCGGAGCAGGCGCAGGCCGGACGAGGACGAGGGCCCCTGGACGCGCGACGGCCGGCCGACCCCGCTCACGATCATCAGCGCCGTCGTGGCGGTGGCCGTCGTCGTGGGCGCCGTCGTGATCATCATGTCGGGCGGCTCACCCCAGGTGACGCCGGTCAGCGCGCCGCTCTCCTCCGAGAGCGTCACGACTCCCGAGCGCACCGAGGCGGTCGCCGCGCCCGAGGGCTACAAGGAGCACGCTCCGGCCGGGTTCGCCGCCGCGGTGCCCGCCGACTGGAAACTGGCCGCCTCGGGCGACAAGGCCACGTTCAACGGCCCCAAGGACTCCGGCATGCGGATCCTGGTGGAGCCGGCCACGCCGCAGGCCGACGGCGGGCTGGCCGAGCTGGGCAAGCAGGAGGCCGCGGGCGGCGTGGAAGGCTACATCCAGGTGCAGCTCCAGGCCGTGGACTACCGCAACTGGCAGTCGGCCGACTGGGAGTACACCTACACGACGCCCAACGGCGTCCCGATGCACGCGCTGACCCGGTACGTCACGATCGACGACAAGTCCGCGTTCAAGATCACGTTCGACCTGCCCGAGCTCAAGTGGGACGACCAGGCCGACACCCGCAAGGTCTTCCTGGACACCTTCCGCCACACGGCGTGATCCTCCGCGTTTTGTGGTGATCAGTCCAAAATATGCTACGTTGCAGGGCATGGCACGACCGAGGAAGTTCGATGAGGACCGGGCGATCGAGTCGGCCATGCGCGCGTTCTGGACCGCCGGCTACGAAGCTACCTCGACCCAGGACCTGTGCACGGCCACCGGCCTGGGCCGCAGCAGCATCTACAACACCTTCGCCAGCAAGCACGACCTGTTCGAGAAGGCCCTGCGCCGCTACATGGACGAGCGCAACGCCGCGCTCGCCGAGCTGATGGACGGCGACCTCCCGGTCGGGGAGAAGGTGCGCACGGTCCTGTGGTGGGCGGTCGATCCCGAGCCCGGCGACCCGGCCGGGTGCCTGGTGGTCAACTCGCTGGTCGAGCTGGCCCCCCGCGACCCCGAGGTGGCGGAGCTGCTGCGCCGCGACCACGGCAGGCGGCTGCGGATGCTGCGGGAGGCGTTCGAGCTGGCCCGCTCGCGCGGCGAGCTCGGCGCGGAGCAGGACCCGCAGGCCCTGGCCCACTTCGTCGTCGCCACGGTCAGCGGCCTGCGGGTGGCCGCCCGCGGCGGCGCGGACCGCCCCGCGCTCGAATCGATCGCGCGAACCGCGCTGAGCGTCTTCTGACTTTTCCATGCCCTCGTTTTGAACTGATCAATCTAAAATTTGGAGGGGCGCCATGCCGTTGGCGGTCTACATACTGGGTCTCGCGATCTTCGCTCAAGGCACCTCGGAGCTCATGCTGGCGGGACTGCTCCCGGAGCTGGCCGCCGACCTGGGGGTGTCCGTGCCCGACGCGGGCCTGCTGATCTCGGCGTTCGCGATGGGGATGCTGGTCGGCGCGCCGGTGCTCGCCGTCGTCACGTTGCGCTGGCCCCGGCGTACGGCGCTGCTGACGTTCATGGGGATCTTCGCCCTGTCGCACGTCGTGGGCGCGCTGACCACGAGCTACGGCATGCTGTTCGCCACCCGCGTGGCGGGCGCCTTCGTCTACGCCGGGTTCTGGGCCGTGGCGGCGACCACCGCGATCGGCCTGGTGCCTCCGAACGCCCGCGGCAAGGCGATGAGCGTGGTCGCCGGCGGGCTGACCGTCGCCACCATCCTCGGGCTGTCCCTGGGCACGGTCATCGGCCAGCACCTCGGCTGGCGGGCCGCGTTCTGGGCGGTGGCCGCGCTGTCGGTGCTCGCCGCGGCCGGGGTCTGGGCCACCATCCCCGGTGGCCGGCCGGAGCACGCGGCCACCCCGCGCCTGTCCGCCGAGCTGCGCGCCATGGCCGCCCCCAGGCTCTGGCTCTCGTACGGCACGACCGCGCTGACCACCGGCGCGCTGCTGGCCTCCTTCAGCTACCTGAGCGCGATGCTCGTCGACACCACGGGCATCGAGTCCGCCTGGGTGCCCGCGGTGCTGGCGCTGTACGGCGCCGGCTCGCTGATCGGGATCACGATCGGCGGCAGGAGCGCCGACGCCCGGCCGTTCCTGTCCCTCTACACCGGGGTCGCGGGCCTGATCGTCACCTCGGCGGCGCTGGCGATGGGCGCGTCGGCCGCGGCGGTGGCCGTGCCGCTGATCTTCCTGCTCGGCGCGTTCGGCTTCGCCACCAACCCGGCGCTGAACACCCGCGTCTTCGCCCTCGCCAAGGACGCCCCTACGCTGGCCGCCGCCGTGAACGTGTCCTCCTTCAACGTCGGCATCACCATCGGCCCCTGGCTGGGCGGGCTGGCCATCGGCGGGGGTTTCGGCTACCCGTCCGTCGCCTGGGTCGGGGCCGCGATCGGCGTCGTCTCACTCGGCACGATCGCGCTGTCCGCGGGCCTGCAGCGCAGGGCGTCCGCAGTCGCCGGAGCAGCGGAGGAGATTGGGATACGGTCGGCCGTATGAAGCTCGCGAGCATCCACTATTACCCCGTCAAGTCCGCCGCGGGACACGACGTTCACGAGGCTGAGGTGCAGCCTTGGGGGCTGGCCGGCGACCGGCGCTACCTCGTCGCCGACGAGCGCGGAGCCGTCCTCACGGCCCGCGACGAGCCGAGACTGCTGGCCTGCCTCCCTCTGCTCGACGGGGACACGCTGACGCTGACCGGCCCGCACGCCGAGCCGCTGCGGATCGCCCGCGCGTCCGAGATGCCCGCGGCGTCCGCGATGTCCACCGTGGACGTGTGGGGCACGCCGGTGGAGCTCACCGACTGCGGCGACGACGCCGCGCGGTGGCTGTCGGAGCTGGCCGGGCGGCCGGTCCGGCTCAAGTGGCTCGACGACCCGCGGCGCCGCCCGGTCGATCCCGCCTACGGCACGCCGGCGGACCGGGTGAGCCTGGCCGACGCCTATCCGCTGCTGCTCACGTCGAACGCCTCGCTCGCGCAGCTCAACGACTGGATCGCGGAGGGCGCCGTGGAGCGCGGCGAGGAGGTGCCCGCGCCGCTCCCCATGCGCAGGTTCCGGCCGAACGTGGTGATCGACGACGTCGGCACGCCGTTCGCCGAGGACGAGTGGAAGCAGGTGCGCATCGGCGAGGTGACGTTCCGCGTGACCAAAGGCTGCGATCGTTGCGTGCTGACCACCGTCGACACCGCAACCTACACAAAGGGCAAGGAGCCCATCAGGACCCTCTCCGTACACCGCAAGTGGGACGGCAAGGTGTGGTTCGGGATCAACTTGATTCCGGACGGGCCGGGCCGGATCGCGGTGGGAGATCCAGTCGTCATTCTCTGAAATATCGCGAAAAAACTTCATTCCCAATTAAAAAGGGCGGTTGTCCCTTTTGGGGTGATGTCGGGGGCTATGGGAGACTTCACCCGTGACCAGCGCCCCCACGAAACCCGCTGCCTCGGCCCCCGACCGTATTGCCGTCATCCAGCGCCGCACCCTGGGCGTCCTGGCCGCGGCGCAGATCGTCGGCGGCGTGGGAGTGGCCGTCGGGCTGGCGCTCAGCTCGGTGGTCGTGGACGAGCTGTCGGGCTCCACGGTGATCAGCGGCTTCGCCGGGACGGCCACCGTGCTCGGCGCGGCGCTGCTGGCACTGCCCACGGCCAGGGCGTCGGGCAGGGGCGGCCGGCGCGCGGGCCTGACGCTGGCCTACCTGGCGGCGCTCGGCGGCTGCGCGATCTCCGTGGCCGCGATCAGCCTGCACAACTGGCCGTTGCTGCTGGCCGGGCTGGTGCTGGTGGGCGGCGGCAGCGCGGGCAGCCTGGCGGCCCGCTACTCGGCCACCGACCTGTCGCCGAAGGGACGCGCGGCCCGGCATCTGTCCCTGGTCGTGTGGGCCTCCACGATCGGCTCCGTGGCCGGCCCCAACCTGGCCAAGCCCGCCGACCAGATCGGGATGCGGCTGGGGATGGTGGAGAAGGCGGGGCCGTTCGCGTTCTCCGCCCTGGCCTTCGCCGTGGCGATGGCCATCATCATGGTGTTCCTGCGCCCCGACCCGCTCAAGCTGGCCCGCGAGCTGGACGGCGGCGAGAGCACCGTGACCGGGCGGACCTCGACGATCCGGACCGCCTGGCAGACGCTGCGCACCACCCCGATGGCCCGCCGGGCGCTCATCATGATCGCGACCAGCCACACGGCCATGGTGTCCGTCATGTCCATGACCCCGGTCAAGCTCCACCACGACGGCTCGAACCTGGACGTCATCGGCCTCGTGATCAGCCTGCACATCGCCGGCATGTACGTGCTGTCGCCGGTGGTGGGCTGGCTGGCCGACAAGGCGGGCAAGGTGCCGGTGCTGGTGCTCGGCATGGGGCTGCTCCTGAGCGCCAGCGCCCTGGCCGGCACGGCGGGGCACCGGGTCTGGCAGGTGACGGCCGCGCTGGTGCTGCTCGGGCTGGGCTGGTCCTGCGGCCTGGTGGCCGGCTCCGCCCTGGTCACGGAGTCGGTCCCGATCGAGCGGCGCGCGGCCGTCCAGGGTCTGTCGGACCTGCTGATGAACGTCTGCGGCGCCACGGGCACGATCGTCGCTGGCGCCATCGTGGGCGTGCTGGGCTACGGGGTGCTCGGCCTGGTCGTCGGCATCATGGTCGCGGCGGCCGGCCTCTGGCACACCGCCGTCTGGCGCCGCACCCCAGCCTGACCCATCCGACCCCACTCCACACCCGACCACCACCCGCCCTCACAC
>NZ_VCKX01000529.1 GCF_005889725.1 Nonomuraea zeae | reverse complement strand
TTAGGGTCGCGTGGGCTCGGAGATGTGTATAAGGGACAGGCTGGAGCGCCGGGGGATCATCCGGGCCCGCCTGATCGTGGCCCAGGCGGCCCTGCTCTGGGGACGCTTCGGGGAGGCCGGCAGGGGACTGGCCGCCATGGGCGCCATGGTGAAGGACACCGGTTACTGGCGGGTCGCCGACGTCGTGCGGATCGGCCAGGCGCGGCTGGCCTGGCACACCGCCGACTGGCGCGGCCTGGACGAGACCCTGGACGACCTGGCCACCTCGGAGTCGGCCGACGCGACCACCCGCTTGGAGGCCAGGGTCGTGCAGGGACAGCTCGATCTCGCGTCGGGAGCGCGGCAGCGGGCCGAGCACCGGCTCCGCCTGGTGCTGGCGGCCAACGGGCCGCGCGGCGACGCGGACCCGTTCGCGTCGCCCAACGCCGCCCTGGCCAGGATGGCCCTGTCGGAGGGAGACCACCTGGGCGCGCTCGAACTCACCGAGCCGATCATGAGCATGATCGTCCGCAAGGACGTCTGGCTGTGGGCCACCGAGGTCGTGCCGGTCCACGTGGACGCCCTGATCGCCGCCGGGCGGACGGGCGAGGCCGGCGAGCTCGTCACCGCCTTCGCCGGCGGCCTGGCCGGCCGTGGCGCTCCGGCTCCCGCCGCGTCGCTCGCCACGTCGCAAGCGATCGTCGCCTGCGCGGAAGGCCGGGACGCCGAGGCGCTCTTCACCGAGGCCGCGCGGGCATGGGCGGCCCTGCCGCGGCCGTACGACGAGCTCCTGACCCTGGAACGGCAGGGGCGGTTCCTGCTCGGCACGGGGGCGGGCGCGCGCGGGCTGGCGGTGCTGTCGGACGCGCAGCGGCGGCTGCAGGACCTCGGCGCCCGCTGGGACGCCGACCGCGTGGCCCGCCTGCTGCGCGGCTACGGCGTGGAGGTCGCCCGCCCGTGGCGCGGCGGCCGCAAGGGGTACGGCGACCAGCTGTCACCCCGCGAGGCGGAGATCGTGGACCTGCTCGCCCGCGGCTGGACCAACAAGCGGATCGCGGAGAGCCTGCAGCTGTCCCCGCGGACGGTGGAACGCCATCTGAGCACGGCCATGCGCAAGGCCGGCGTGGCTTCGCGCACCGCGCTGGTCATGGCCGTCACCTCCGCGGCGGATCACCCCGGCCGGGAACCGACATAGCGCGGCCGGGGGTGCCGCGCCATTAATTGGGTGTTTTGCCGACTCGCGGCGGTGACCGCGCCGGGCCGATCCTGATCTTCGTGAAAGACGATCAGCAAGAGCAGGAAGTCCCAGCTGAAGCGCCTGAGGAGCCTTCCCTGGAGGACGTGCCGCCCGTAGCCGAGCACGAACCGCTGTAACCCCGCGCACCCCCTCGTTCGCGTGCCCGGGCGTCCCCTGACGGGCGGGCATGGAACAGAAAGCTGAGAATCCATGAGGCTCGACCCCTTAGGCATCCTCCTTCGAGATCGCCCGGCTCGGACGACCGCGGCGGGCGCCGCGCTGGCGCTGGCGCTGACGGTGATCGCGGGAGGCGGCACGGCGGGCTCCGCCGAGGCCGCGGCAGCCGCCGCTCCCGCTCCCGCCGCTACTCCGGCCCCCGTCCCGGCCGGTTCGCCCCAGAGCGCCGCCGCCACGGGACAGGCGCTTCCCGGCAAGACGACCACGTCCACGGTGACGCTGCTGACCGGCGACCGGTTCCGGGTCGAGACGGCGGAGGACGGCACCCAGCGGGTGAACCTGCTCCCGGACGCGCGCGACACCGCCGGCGGCACGTTCTCCCAGCTCAACCTCGGCCCCGACACGTACGTGGTCCCCTCGGAGGCGGTCCCGTACCTCGGCAGGACGATCGACATGCGCCTGTTCAACGTCAGCTACCTGGTACGGGCCAAGCTGGACGACGAGCACAGCAAGACCCTGCCGGTGAAGGTGCGGGCCACCGGGGCGAAGGCGGAAGGGCTGCCCGCGACCAGCGTCTCGGCCACGGCCGACGGGGTCGCCAGGGCGAAAGTGACCAAGAAGGACGCGGGCCGCCTGGGCCGGCTGCTGGCCAGGCAGTGGCGCGGCGCCGGATCGGGCGCGACCGGCACCCTGCCGGGGGTGGAGCGGATCGAGCTCGCGGTGCCCAAGGGCGCGCCCGAGCCGCCCGCCGTGCCGACGGGGGCGAGCGCCAAGGCGGCGGCCTCGGGAGTGCGCTTCCACCGGCTGACCGTCGACGCCATCGGCCGTGACGGCAAGCCGGGAGTGATGTTCGGGGCGGTGAGCAACGTCACCGACGGGAAGCTGGCCAGTTTCCCCGCCGCCTTCGCCTTCCCCGGGGAGGGCAGGAAGTCGTTCATGGTGCCCGAGGGCACCTACAGCATCATGGCCGGCGTCTTCGCCGGCCCGGACAGCGACCTCAGCACGCAGATGGCGCTGGTGTCCAAGCCCGAGGTGCGCGTCAGCGCCGCCACGACGGTCGTCCTGGACGCCCGCGGCGCGGTGCCGTACCAGGTGAATCTGGAGACTCCGCCGCAGAAGGACCTGCAGCGGCTCGACGCGTTCACCTTCGTGCGCACCAGCGCCGCGGGCGACCAGACCGGCGTGGCGCCGGCCGACCTGCCGTGGGGCCTCCTGTGGCGGACGATCTCGTACCACATGAACGGCAACCCCGGCATCTCCGCCACCCCCACGCAGCCGGTCACCACCGGCCGGTTCGACTTCCTGGGGATGACGTCGCTGGTCGAGGGGGAGGTCTCCGGCCCGGAAATGGGCTCCACCTACGAGTTGCTGTTCCCGTACGGCGGCGCGGTGCCGGCCTCGATGACGCACACGATCAAGGCGTCGGACCTGACCACGGTGCACTCGTCCCTGACCGACGAGCCGTCGGACGAGCCATCGCCAGGCCCGCTCAACCGGCTCAGCTACGCGTTCCTGCCCTGGGGATGGACCGACTTCGGCTACGGCGGCAACCCGGCCGCCGGCGAGCGCACCGACTACCTCTACAGCAGCCGGCCCGACCAGGTGATCTGGCAGAGCGCCGTGGGCCCCGACCGCGGCGACCGGCTCCACGGCCCGCGCCGGCAGATCCGGCCGGGGCAGGTGATCAGGGAGGTCTGGAACCGCGGGCCGGAGGTGCCCTCGGCCGCGGCGACCTACGTCCAGCGGCCGCAGCACGGCATCAACGGGACCCCGAACACCCAGATCGACGCCCCGATGGCGCAGGTGTGCGCCGCCTGCCGGCAGGGGAACCTGGGCATGGTCTACCTCCTGCCCTCCGGCGACTCCGACCCGCTGCACTTCGCCGAGCCCGGCTGGCAGTCCTCCAAGCTGGCGTTCTACCGGGACGGCAAGCCGGCCTTCGGCACGGGAGTCATCTTCGACTACGCCCCCGAGCCGGAGTCGCTGCCCCTGCTGCCCCGTCCTGCGGACTACCGGCTGACGTGGACCACGACCCAGGAGGCGACTCCTGACGCGAAGGGCACCACGGAGTGGACGTTCCGCTCGGGGCCGCAGGACGCCGCGGCGAACCTGCCCAAGGACGTGCAGTGCGCGGACCCGTCGCTGCCGTGCTCGTTCCTGCCCCTGCTGTTCGTGCACTGGGACCTGGCGCTGGACCACGAGTCGCGGGCCGCGGCCGGACAGCCGTTCGACGTGGGCTTCCGGGTGTCGTCCCAGCAGCACCAGGCCGCGCCCGCCGGCGTGGCGGCCACGGTCGAGGTGTCCTACGACGGCGGCGAGACCTGGTCGGAGCCGCAGGCGGCCACGCGGAAGGCGGACGGCACGTTCGCCGCGCCGATCACGCACCCGGACTACGCGGAGGCGGTCCGCTGGGTGTCGCTGCGCGTCAAGGCGCACGACGCGGGCGGCAGCACCGTCACCCAGACCAACATCCGCGCCTACCGGCTGATCGGGAGTTGACATGCGCCCACATCGGATCATGAAACTGGCGGGCGTGGCGGCCCTGCTCGCCGCGCTCCTCCCGGCGGCTCCGGCCGCCGCCACGGCGCTCGTCCCCGCCGTCCCCGCCCCCGCCGCCCATCCGCGAGGGGTTGGCGGCGTTCACGATGGCGTCCGCCCGCTGCTCGGTGATGTCGCCTCGTACCAGAGTGATGTTCATCTCACCGAGACTGCCAGGACCGGGCCACGATTCGCCAACGTCCGCGCCATCACCCCCG
>NZ_VCKX01000528.1 GCF_005889725.1 Nonomuraea zeae | reverse complement strand
AGGTCAACCTCGCTCAGCCGTGTCCGCGTGTCGGTGCCGACGGTCTCCAACACCCGCACCCAATACCGCGCGATCCGCTCAGCCCACTCCGGATCGAACAGATCGGTAGCAACCGTCACCGACCCCCGCACCCCAGCCGGCGCCCCCTCACCGTCGAACGCCTCGCTGACCATCACGTCAAGGTCGAACTTGGCCGCCGTCCGCCCGGTCCCGGCCACGGGAGCCGGCCCCGTTCGCACGCCCGGCAGATCCAGCTCGGCGGCGATGGTGTCCTGCTTGGTCAGCACCACCTGGAACAGCGGGTGGCGAGCCATCGACCGCGACGGCGCCAGCTCCTCCACCAGCCGCTCGAACGGCACGTCCTGATGAGCGAACGCCGCCAGACTCCGCTCCCTGACCCGCCCCAGCAGTGCGCGGAACTCCGGATCGCCGGACAGATCCGCCCGCACCACCAGCGTGTTGACGAAGCAGCCGACCAGATCCTCCAGCGCCACGTCCGTCCGGCCCGCGTTCGCCGACCCGATCGGGACGTCCGTGCCCGCGCCGAGCCGCGACAACAGCACCGCCAGCGCGGCCTGCAACACCATGAACACCGTCACGCCCTCGGCCCTGGCCACCTCGACGAGCCGCGCGTGCACATCGGCCGGCACCAGCAACGGCACGCTGTGACCCCGGTGGGAGGCGACGGCGGGACGCGGCCGGTCGAACGGCAACGCCAGCTCCTCCGGCGCCCCCGCCAAAGCCTCCCGCCAGTACGCGACCTGGCGCGCCATCAGGCTGTCCGGGTCGGCTTCGTCGCCGAGCAGGTCGCGCTGCCACAGGGTGTAGTCGGCGTACTGGACGGGCAGCGCGTCCCACGATGGAGCCCGCCCCGCACGGCGGGCCGCGTACGCCACCGAGGCGTCGCGCGCCAGCGGCGCCATGGACCAACCGTCGCTGGCGATGTGGTGGACGACGACCACCAGCACACTGCCATCGAACAACCAGGCTCGGATCGGCACCTCCGATGACAGGTCGAACGCGTGACCCACCGCCTCGGCGACCGCACCGTCGAGCCCGTCCCCGGCCTCGCCGACGGACAGCTCCCAGTGCAACTCCTCCATCCCGACGACCCGCTGGTACGGCTCGCCGTCCGCGACGGGGAAGACCGTCCGCAGCACCTCGTGCCGCTCGATCACGTCCCGCAGGGCCAGGCCGAGCGCCTCGACGTCCACGTCACCACCGAGCCGCACCACGACCGGCACGTTGTAGGTCGCGCTGCGCCCTTCGAGCTGGCCGATGAACCACAACCGCCGCTGCGCGAACGACAACGGCACCCGCTCCGGCCGTTCCCTCGCCGCCAATCCGACCCGTGCCGCGTCCGCGTCGCCCAGCTGGGCTGCCAGCCGGGCCACCGTCGGCGCCTCGAACAGGGCCCGCAATGGCACCTCCACGCCGAGCACCGACCGGACGCGGCTGATGAGCCGGACCGCCAGGAGGGAATGCCCGCCGAGTGCGAAGAAGTCGTCGTCGACCGCCACCTGCGGCAGCCCCAGCACCTGTGCGAACACCCCGCACAGGAGCTCCTCGCGGGCGTCGGCCGGGCCGCGTCCCGCCGCGCCGCCGTAGTCGGGGGCGGGCAGGGCCTTGCGGTCGAGCTTGCCGCTGGTGGTGACGGGCAGGGCGGCGAGGGTCACGAGCGCGGCCGGCACCATGTGGGCGGGCAGCTTCTCGGCGGCCATCGCCCGTACCGAGTCGGTGTCCACCTCCTGCGGTACGAGATAGGCGACCAGCCGCTTGTCCCCGGGCACGTCCTCGCGCACGACGACCGCCGCCTGCGTCACCTGGGGGTGGGCGGCGAGCACCGCCTGCACCTCGCCCGGCTCGATCCGGAACCCGCGGATCTTCACCTGGTCGTCGCCGCGGCCGGCGAACACCAGGCGGCCGGTCTCGTCCCAGCGCACCCGGTCCCCGGTCCGGTACATCCGTCCGCCCCGCGGGCCGAACCGATCGGCCACGAACCGCTCCCCGGTCAGCCCGGGACGCCCCGCGTAGCCGCGGGCCACCTGTGCCCCGGCCAGGTACAGCTCGCCCACCACGCCCGGCGGCACCGGGCACAGCCATTCGTCGAGCACGTAGGCGCGCACGTTCACGTGCGGCCCGCCGATGGTCACCTCGCGGTCCGCGGACAGGTCATCGGTCATCGCCGCGCACACGGTCACCTCGGTCGGCCCGTACGCGTTGACGAGCCGGCGCCCGGCGCCCCAGCGCGCCACGAGCTCGGGGCCGAGGGCCTCCCCGCCGGCCACCACGGTCCGTACCCCGGCCAGTTCCGCCGTGCCCATCACGCCCAGGAGCGAGGGCGGCACCAGCAGGTGCGACACCCCGTACCGCTGGATCACCCCGGCCAGCCCGGCCCCCGGCAGCAGTTCGGCGCTGTCGGCCACCACGAGGCAGCCGCCCGACCACAGCGCCGTCAGCAGTTCCCAGCAGGCCGCGTCGAAGCCGGGCGAGGCGAACTGCAGCACGCGGTCGCCCTCGCCGGCCTCCCAGCCGCCGGCCGCCAGCAGGTTCACCGCGCCTCCGTGGGTGACCACCACGCCCTTGGGCCGGCCGGTCGAGCCGGAGGTGTAGATGACGTATGCCGCGGACTCGGACACCAGCCGCACGTCCAAGGGTCCGCCCGGGTGCTCCGCCGGGTCGTCCACCATCAGCGGCGTCAGGCCGTCCGGCACCAGGTGGGCCAGGGCCGGCGAGGTCACCACCGCCACCGCGCCCGCGTCCGCCATCGAGTACGCGATCCGCTCAGCCGGGTACACCGGATCCACCGGCAGGAAAGCACCGCCGGCCTTCAGCACGCCCAGCACCGCCACGACCCATTCGAGGCCGCGGCCGACGCACACCCCCACCACCGACTCGGGCACCACACCCCTGGCCGCCAGCGCGCGGGCCAGCCGGTCGGCCCGTTCGTCCAGCTCGGCGTACGACACCCGGACACCCTCACCGACCACCGCGAGGGCCTGGGGCGCCCGCCGTACCTGTGCCTGGAAGAGGTCCACCAGCGACGAGCCGGCCACCTCACCGGCCGTGTCGTTCCACCCGGTCAGCACGCGTCGCCGTTCGACGGCGTCGAGCACCTCCACGGCGCTCAGCCGGGTCTGCGGCTCGGCGGTCAGCGACGCCAGCACCCGCGTCAGCCGCCCGGTCAGCCGCTCGGCCGTCTCCCCGTCGAAGAGGTCCGCGGACGCCACCAGCGAGCCGCGCACCCCAGCGGGCCCGCCGTGGGTGTCGAACACCTCACCGAGCAGCACTTCGAGGTCGAACTTCGCCACCGCCGCACCGGCCGACATCCGCCGGGCCCCCACCCCGGGCAGCTCCAGCACGGCCTCGCCGGTGTTCTCCAGGGTCAGCATCACCTGGAACAGCGGGTGCCGTGCCATGGACCGCGACGGCGCCAGCTCCTCGACCAGCCGCTCGAACGGCACGTCCTGGTGGTCGAACGCCGCCAGGCTGGACTCGCGTACGCGGCCGAGCACCTCGCGGAACGTCGGGTTTCCCGACAGGTCGGTGCGCAGCACCAGCGTGTTGATGAAGAACCCGACGAGATCGTCCAGGGCCTCATCGGTGCGGCCGGCGTTGGCCGCGCCGATGGGGATGTCAGGTCCGGCGCCCAGCCGGGACAGCAGCACCGCCAGCGCGGCCTGGACCACCATGAACGTGGTCACGCCTTCGGCGCGCGCCAGTTCGACCACCCGCGCGTGCACCTCGGCCGGCACCTCGATCGGCACCGTGTGCCCGCGATAGGAGGTCACGGCAGGGCGGGCCCGGTCGGCCGGCAGCGCCAGCTCCTCCGGCGCCCCGGCCAGGGTCTCCCGCCAATAGGCGACCTGCCGCGAGATCATGCTCTCGGGGTCCCGCTCATCCCCCAGCAGTTCGCGCTGCCAGAGCGCGTAGTCGGCGTACTGGACGGGCAGCGGCTCCCACTCCGGAGCCCGCCCGTCGCGCCGTGCCGCATAAGCCACCGACACATCCCGCGCCAGCGGTGCCCGTGACCAGCCGTCACTGGCGATGTGGTGGATCACCACCACCAGCACCCGCTCATCGAACAACCACGCCCTGATCGGCACCTCCGCCGCCAGATCGAAGCCATAGCCTGTCGCCTCGGCGACCTCCAGATCAGCCGACGACACCCGCTCCATCCGCCAGATCAGCTCATCCGGCGCAAGAACCCGCTGGTAAGGCTCGCCATCAGCGACCGGG
>NZ_VCKX01000527.1 GCF_005889725.1 Nonomuraea zeae | reverse complement strand
CCCCCATGGCCACCCCGAGCACCGCCTGCCAGTCCACGTCCGCGACCACGATGAACAGCCCGGCGGCCACGGCGTTGACGATCAGCGCGAGGACGTTCTTGGCGGCGTTCACCCGCTGGAGGTGATCGTCGAGGAAGCTGCCGAGCAGGCCGATCAGCAGCACGCCCTGGGCGGCGCCGAAGTAGCCGCCGTAGACGCCCGCGGCCAGCACGCCCAGCCACAGCGCCGCGCCTCCGTGCGGGTGCGCGTCCGCGCGCCGCGCGGCCAGCCAGGCGTTGAGCCTGGGCTGCACCAGGACCAGCACGCAGGCCACCAGGATCAGCGCGATGACGACGACCTCGAAGACGCCGGGATCCAGGAACAGCAGCAGGATCCCGCCGATCACCGCTCCGATGCCGGAGGCCAGGCCCAGTCGCAGCAGGCGCTCGCGCTGTCCCTGGAGCTCCGGGCGGTAGCCGTACGCGGCCGTGAAGGAGCCGGGGACGAGCCCGACGGTGTTGGAGACGTTCGCCGTGACGGGATCGACGCCGAGCGCCACCAGCGTGGGGAACGTGATCAGCGAGCCCGACCCGACGACCGCGTTGATGCCGCCCGCCACCACCCCGGCCGCGGAGACCGCGGCCAGCTCCCACCCCGTCACGAGCCCTCCTTACGTGTCCGGGCTCTTGGGGGGTGTGAAGAGGCCGCCCAGGTTTTCCAGGACCTTGCCCATCTCCGACGGGACGATCCAGATCTTATTGGCATCGCCCTTGGCGATCTCGGGCAGGGTCTGCAGGTACTGGTAGGCGAGAAGGTGCTGGTCGGGCCGGCCTTCGTGGATGGCCTTGAACACCATGCCGATCGCGTCCGCCTGCCCCTTGGCGCGCATGGCCTGGGCCTCGGCCTCCGCCTGGGCGCGCAGCACGGCCGCCTCCGCCTCGCCGCGCGCCCGCAGCACCGACGCCTGCTTCTCGCCCTCCGCGGCCAGGATGGCCGCCTGCCGCTGGCCCTCGGCGGTCAGCACCGCGGCGCGCTTGTCGCGGTCGGCGCGCATCTGCTTCTCCATCGAGTCCTGGATGGAGGCGGGCGGGTCGATGGCCTTGAGCTCGACCCGGTTGACGCGGATCCCCCACTTGCCCGTCGCCTCGTCGAGCACGCCGCGCAGCGCGGTGTTGATGTCCTCGCGCGAGGTCAGCGTGCGTTCGAGATCCATCCCGCCGACCACGTTGCGCAGCGTGGTGACCGTGAGCTGCTCGACGCCGATCAGGAAGTTCGCGATCTCGTACGTGGCGGCCTTCGGGTTGGTGACCTGGAAGTAGATGACGGTGTCGATCGACACGACCAGGTTGTCGGAGGTGATCACCGGCTGCGGGGGGAACGACACCACCTGCTCCCGCAGGTCGATCATGTCCTTGACGCGGTCGATGAAGGGCACCACGAGGTTCAGCCCGGGGGTGAGCGTCCGGTGATAGCGGCCGAGCCGCTCGATGATGGCCGCCGTGGCCTGCGGGATGATGCGGATCGTCCGCGCCAGACCGAAGCCCACCGCCGCGACCACGACAAGGGCGACGATGAGCTGTTGCGTGGTCATGGCGACGCTCCGAAGCCGAGGGGACCGACTTCGTCGATGCTATTTGGTTTCGGTGCCTTTTCAGGGCTGAGCGGCTTTTATCCGCATAAATGGTGATCTAGTGAGGGCGGGCGTACCAGCGGCTCTCGGCGCTCCTCTCCAGCGAGAGCGGCACCCCGAACGTGTGGGAGAGGTTGTCGGACGTCATCACGTGCTCCAGCGGCCCCTGGGCCACCACCGAGCCGTGCCGCAGCAGCAGCCCGTGCGTGAAGCCGGGCGGCACCTCCTCCACGTGATGCGTCACCAGCACCAGCGTCGGCGAGCGGTAGTCGCCGGCCAGCACCGACAGCCGGCGCACCAGGTCTTCGCGGCCGCCCAGGTCGAGACCCGCCGCCGGCTCGTCGAGCAGCAGCATCTCGGGGTCGGGCATGAGCGCGCGGGCGATCTGCACCCGCTTGCGCTCGCCTTCGGACAGCGTGCCGAAGCGCCGCCTGATCAGATGGGCCGCGCCCATCATGTCGATCAGCTCGACCGCCCTGGTCACGTCGTTGGAGTCGTACTCCTCCGTCCAGCGGCCCATGATCGCGTAGGAGGCGGTGAGCACGAGGTCGATGACCTTCTCCTCGGGCGGGATGCGCTCGGCCAGCGCGGCGCTCGCCAGCCCGATCCGTGGCCGCAGGTCGAACACGTCCGCCTGTCCCAGCCGCTCCCCGAGCACCTCGACCAGGCCCTCACTCGGATAGAGCAACGTGGCCGCGACCTGCAGCAACGTGGTCTTGCCCGCACCGTTGGGACCGATGACGACCCACCGTTCGTCCTCGTTGACCGTCCAGTCGATGCCGCGCAGCAGGGCCGCTCCGTCGCGCCTGACGGCGACGTCCTGGAGCCGCAGCACCTGACCACCCATCCCCGATCCCTCCTTTAGGAGTCACCCTCTGGACAAACCTATTGCAGGGCGAGCGCTTATCGTGGATCGGTGCGCCCTGAATCAGCTGTCTGTCCCCTACTGGTCGCCTGGGGCAATGCCTGGCTCGCCGGTCACGTCGGCCTCGACGAGGCGGCTGACCACGTGGAAGCCGCCGCGGGACCCGCCGTCGCGGGCGACCTTCCGCTGCGTAAATACCTGGCAAACCTGCGCTCCGACGGACTGTGTGAGCTGCGTCTCGCTTTGCCCGCGCCCGGCGATCCGCTGGGGCTGTCGGGGCCGGCGTCGTTCAACGCGGCCGCGGTCGACGTCGGCCAGGCCACCGTCGCCGTGCTCCAGGACCGCAACCTCGGGCTGGTGCCGGCGCCCGACCTGCGCGGCTCGTCCTACGTCGGGGTACGCCTGGACGTGCACGACTCCGGTCCCGTACGCCATGACCTGCCGTCGCTGTCGGAGGCAGAGCGGGAATTGTCGGACGCCATCCGATCGGCCACCGAGGCCCTGGCCTCCGTCGACGGGCCGCTGCAGGAGCGTCCTGGGCGGCTCGGCCTGGCCGGCGGCGAGCTGGCGCCCGGCTATCCGGCACGGGCGCACCGCGTCTCCACCCTCGCCACCCGGCTGGCCGGGGTGCTCCGGCTGGCCGAGGAGCGCGGGCTCACCTCTGGGCAGCTCGCAACGCGGGCGGTCGCCCTGCGCGAGCTCGACCGCGCGGTGCGGCGCGCGCTGGTGGCCGCCCACCACGCGATCTTCGAACCGCTCAGGAGCCAATAGCCGCGTCCTTCGTCTTCCAGAGCCTGACCAGCTTGTCCTTACCTGCCGAGACGATGGCCGCGCCCGCGCCCGCGGGGATGATGCCGACCGCGTACACGCCGCGTTTGTGGGCCTTGACCGGTTTGCCGAGCGCCTTACGGGTGACGGGGTCCCAGAGCCTGATCGTGCCGTCGGTGCTGCCGGACAGGAGCACCTGACGGTCGTTCAGGGAGCCGAAGGACAGCGAGTAAATGATCTTCTTGTGGCCGGACATGGTGCCGAGGGTCTTGCCGCTCTTCGGATCCCAGATCCGGATTTTTCCGTCTTTACCACCCGAGGCCACGACCTGCTTGCCGTCCACCTTTGCCACCGCCACCGAGTAGACGCCCTTCGAATGCCCCTTGTACGGCTTGCCGTACGCCTTTCGCTTGGCCAGGTCCCACATCCGCAGGGTGCCGTCCTCGCCGGCCGAGATCGCCACGGCGCGGTCGCCGAGGTGGGTGGCGTTCAGCCAGTTCACCGGCTTGCGGTGGGCCCTGATGTTCCTGCCCGTGGCCTTGCGCTTCTTCAGGTCCCAGAATCGCAGCCAGCCCTTGGCGTCGCCGGTGACCGCGACGTACTTGCCTTTCACCCTGGTGAGCGCGACCGAGTAGACGGCGTCGCCGTGCCAGCCGAGCACCTTGCCCTTGCGGGTCTTGAGGTTCCACAGGCGCACGCTGCCGTCGTAGCCGCCGGAGACGGCCATCGGGGTCTTGCCGACCATCATGCAGGCGACGGCGTAGACCTCCTCGCTGTGGCCCTTCAGGGTGGCCAGGGACTTGTGCTTGGCCAGGTCCCAGAGGCGCAGGCGGCCGTCCTGTCCGCCGGTCACCAGCCAGGTCTTGTCGCCCATGGGGAGGGCGGAGAGCGTCTGCACGCCCTTCGTGTGGCCCTTGAGCGACTTGCCGTCCTGCTTGCCGAGGACGGGGATGGTCTGTTGCGGGGCCTGGTCCTGCGTCTGGGTGGGCTGTCTCTT
>NZ_VCKX01000526.1 GCF_005889725.1 Nonomuraea zeae | reverse complement strand
GCAAGACGGCTCCCAGCATCAAGCTACAATTCGGCCTCAGCTGCGCCATGATTCACCGACGTCGGCGAGCGGCCCGGTCGGATTTTCCCACACGTGCCACGCCCCGAAGGGGCCTAGAAGTCTACAAAGTAAAGGCGCGGGGGTCACTTTGCCCTCTGCGCCCGACATCGCACCCCACACCCAAGCTGGCGATGAACGACGACCGGGTCCTGTCTCGTTCTGTGGCCGGCGCCGGGTCGATGGGCAGGTCAGTGGACGGAGAAGCCGCCGTCGACGAAGAGCATCTGGCCGGTGACAAATGCGGAGGCGTCACCGGCCAGAAACACCGCCGCGCCTGCGAAGTCCTGCGGGAGGCCGTTGCGTTTCACCATGTGGCGGGCGGCGAGGGCTTCGACCCGGCCGGGGATGGCCTGGGCGGGCTCGGTCAGCGGGGTCAGCACGAATCCGGGGATGATCGTGTTGACGCACACCCCGCTGACCGACCACGCCTCGGCCTGCGACCGGGTCAGCCCGGCGACGGCGGCCTTGGCGGCGCCGTACGCGCCGCTGTCGCCGAAGGCGCTGACCGACTGCTGCGAGCCCACGTTGATGATGCGTCCCCAGCCGCGCTCGACCATCTGGGGGCCGAAGTGCTGGCCGAGGAGGTAGGGGGCGGTGAAGTTGACGGCCAGGGTCTGCTCGTAGTCCTCGAGCGTGAGGTCGGCCATGGGCTTGCGGATGTTGTTGCCCGCGTCGTTGACCAGGATGTCGATCTCACCCGCCGTGGCGCAGACCCGGCTGACGGCGTCGCGGTCGCCGAGGTCGGCGCTGATCGCGGACGCGGTGACGCCGTGCTTGCGCAGCTGGTCAACGGCCTGGTCGAGCGCGTTCTGCCTGCGGGCGACCAGCACGACTTCGGCACCGGCGCGCCCGATCGCCTCGGCTATGGCGTACCCGATGCCGGAGCTGCCGCCGGTCACCAGGGCGCGCCGGCCGTGAAGGGAGAACAGATCACGCAGATACTCAGACATGAGCGGCAAGCTAGCATCCGTGGTCACGGGGGGTGCGAGCGGGCCCGGCACGGCGGCCGGGCGGCCTGCCTGCGGCGTTCCTTTGGCCTGTCTGCGGAGTGACGTGCGGGAGGGGCGCAGTGGCGGCCTGTGGTCTTGCGCGTGGGAACGGGCTTGGCGGGCGGTCGCGGTCTGTTGCGTGCCGCGTGGAAAGGGTACGGCGATTGGTCGGTCTGTTGTGTGCCGCGTGGAAGGGGCTCGGCGGTTGGTCTGCGGCAGATAGCGCGGTAAGGGGCTCGGTCGCGGATAGCCTGTTCGAGCGATCGGCGTCGTCCGCCAGCCGGCTCAGCTCCGGCACGGCAGCTCCGTCCGCGCCGGTCTCCGCCGGAAGCTCCTCGTTGCGGGCCGGCTTGGCGCTGCGGCGGACCGCTGCCTGGCATTGGCCGTCACCCGCTGCCCGGGCGGTACCCGGCGCTGAGTCGACGCCCGTTGCCTGGCGCTGGTCGTCAGGCTCGCGTGATCGTCTTCGCGTCGGCGACCGTGTTCGGCGACCGTGTTCGGTGGGCGGGTCCGGTGGGTGTCCTTGTGGTGGCGATAATATTCGGATGATCGTCAGACTTGCGGCCGAGCAGGACTTCCCCGGCTTTCTCGCCTTGGCGGCCCAGGTCGAGGGGTGGTTCGGTCCGATGGTCGAGGATCCGGGCTTTCACGAGGCCGTGCGCCGGCACATTCGCCGCTCGGCCGCGCTCGTCGCCGTCTCGCCGGATGCGGGCCTGGCCGGTGGGCTGTTGTTCGGGCCGGGGTCGGAGAACGGGCCGGTCCACCACGTCCACTGGCTGGTGGTCTCCGAGCGGGTGCGGGGGCAGGGGGCCGGGCAGGCGTTGATGGCCGAGGCGATGCGCAGGTTCGTACGGGGGCCGGGCACGGTTGAAGTGATCACTTTCGGGGCCGACCATCCCGGCGCCGTCGCCAGCGGCGCGCGTGTCTTCTACGAGCGGCTCGGCTTCGTTCCCGCCGAGGCCGCCGATCCGGGCCCGGAGGGCGGCTCCCGGCAGGTCTATCGCCTGGCTGTCTCCTGATCCGAGAGCCGGCTGCCGTGGTCCCGCCATCGCCCGAAGCGGGGGCGAGGGCGGGGCGAGGGGGCTGCCGTTCGGGTCGCGCTGTCCTTTGATCCGAGGGCGCTGTGCCCTGATTCAATCGCGGATTGCCGCTGGTCCGGCATGCTGTCCACCGGAGCGAGCGGGGCTTCGCGATCCGGCCGGCGCGCCGCCCGAGTTGCGTGCTCCCCTCGCGGTGATCGACGATCGCTTGCATGGGGGATGAGGAGAGCTCATTGAACGACGAACCCGGAAGCACCCGCACGCCGGGAGCCTGGTTTCTGCCGTCGCCGTGGCGGGAGACGCGGGTCGCGGTCGTCGTGCCGACGTACAACGAAGCGGGCAACCTCGGCGAGCTGGCGGAGCGGATCTTCGCACTCGACCTGCCCAACCTGCGGCTGATCATCGCCGACGACGACTCTCCGGACGGCACCGGCGCGCTCGCCGACGACCTGGCCAAGCACGCGAACGAGGAGCGCGACGAGCGGATGGTGGTGCTGCACCGCACGGTGAAGGAGGGCATCGGGCGGGCCCACATCGCCGGGATGCGGGCGGCGCTGGAGCGCGGGGACGACTACGTGGTGCAGATGGACGGCGACCTGAGCCACCGCCCGGAGTACATCCCGCACCTGCTCGGCACGATCCTGGCCACCCAGGCCGGCGTGGTGATCGGCAGCAGGTACGTGGTGGGCGGCTCCCTGTCCACGCAGTGGGGCCGGCATCGGCGGCTGCTGAGCCGGTTCGCGGGCCTCTACGTCAACACGATCCTGAACCTCGGCATCCGCGACCCCACCGGCGGGTTCAAGATCTGGCATCGCGACGCGCTCGAAGGCATCGACCTGACCGCGATCAGGAGCGACGGCTACAGCTTCCAGGTCGAGATGAACCATCGGTGCAAGCAGCTGGGCCGTTCGATCGTCGAGATGCCGATCCATTTCGAGGAACGCAACGCCGGCTCCAGCAAGATCAGTCTGGCGGTGCAGTTCGAGTCGATGCTGACCCCGTTCGCGCTGAGGTTCCGCCGCCGGTGAAGAGGCGGGGTGAAGAGGCGGGTGAAGTAACAGGTGCTGGTTGGCGGTCCGGCGTGGGTGGAGGAGAATGCAAGGGCCTTCACCGGCGACCAGGAAAGGCCCCGGGTGCACCATGAGCCTGGATGGGACTGGCCCGCCCGGCGAGCGGGCCGACACGCCGCTGAGCGCCGCGATCGGGGCCGCGCGCTGGATCAGGAGCGCGGCGACCGGCGGCGGGCGGGGGTCGCGCCGGTGGCACTGGGCGGCCAACCCGGACCCGCGCGGTCGTTCCGCCCTGCCGCCTGAGCCGGCCTCCCTGTACGCGGGCGCGTCCGGGATCGTGCTGTTCTTCCTGGAGCTGGCCGCGGCGACCGGCGATGACGACTATCTCGGCGACGTGCGGGCGGGTGTGGGCTATCTGGCCTCGGCCTGGCGCGAGGTGACGGACGTGTCGTTCTACCACGGGCTGAGCGGCATCGCGGTGGCGTTGTGCGAGGCGGGCTGGGTGCTCGGCGACGGCGGTCCTGAGGAGGTCGCGGCGGCGGCGCTCGGCCGGGTGGCACGGGCGGCGCGGCCGATGGCGGGCGGTCCCGGGTGGTCGGGGGATCCGGCGCAGCGGGCGGACGGCGGCGTGGTGCTGGCGCTGTTGCACGGTGGCTCGATGCTGGGCGTGCCGGCGTTCGAGGAGCTGGCGGTGGAGGCGGGGCTGCGGGTGGCGCGGCTGGCGGTGCCGGGTCATCGTTTCGGTGACTGCGCGGGGCTGCCGGCCGATGCGGTCACGCCGGGGTTCCTGGCCGGCACGTCGGGCACGGCGTTCCTGCTGGCTCGCCTGTACGGGGTGACGGGCGAGCTCCGGTTCCTGGAGGCGGCGCGCAGGGGCGCGGGGTTCGTGCGGGCGGTGAGCGTGCTGAGCGGGCGGTGCGCGCGGGTGCCGCATCATCTGCCGCAGGGGCGGGATCTGCAGTATCTGGGGTTCTGTGCGGGTTCGGCCGGGGTGGCGAGGATGTTCTACGAGCTGTACCGGGTGGGGGGTGACCCGGGTGATCTGGACTGGGCCGAGCGGCTGGCCGGCGGGATCGTCACGAGCGGCGTACCGGATGAGCGGGGGCCGGGCCGGAGCCGCTCGGGCTGGTGGGACAGCGCGTGCCAGTGCTGCGGCGTGGCGGGGCTGGTGGAGCTGTTCGCCGGGTTGTGGGCGGCGACGGGGC
>NZ_VCKX01000525.1 GCF_005889725.1 Nonomuraea zeae | reverse complement strand
CCCCGTCCCTGCCCCGAGCCGAGAGCTGCCCTGACCGCCCCTGCCCGGCGGCGAGGGCTGGCCATGAGCCATGCCGCGCGCCTTAAGCCTGTCTGTGCACGCCACGAGCCTGTGGGCACCATGAACCTTTGGGCGTCATGAGCCGGTGCCTATCGCGTGATCTCTGGCGCTCTCCCGTGATCACCCGTGATCTCGCGTGATCACGGGTGGAGCCGGCCGGCCGGAAACTCCGCGTGATCTCGGGGGACCGGCCCGCACTGCCGGTGATCTTCCGGCAGGATGCGGGTATGCCTTTCTGGCCCTCCCCCATTTCGACCAGAGACGTGGCCGGTTCCGGCGTGCGTCCCGGCTGGCCCACCGCCCAGAGCGGCTGGGTGTGGTGGGCCGAGGATCGTCCCGACGAGGGCGGGCGCACCACGATCGTGCGCCAGGCCGCCGACGGCACCCGCCGTGAGCTGCTGCCGGCCCCGTGGAACGCACGCACCCGGGTGCACGAGTACGGCGGCAGGCCCTACGCCGTGACGCCGGAAGGCGAGGTGGTCTTCGCCAACCTGAAAGACCAGCGCCTGTACGTACTGGGCGAAAACGGCGAACCGAAACCCCTCACCCCAGAGGGCTGCCGCTACGCGGACCTCCTCGTCCGCGACGGCCAGGTGTGGTGCGTACGCGAGCGCCATGCCGAGGACGGCAAGGTCACCCGGGCGATCGTCTCGATCCCGCTCGAAGGCGGCGAGACCCGCGAATGGGCCACCGGCTGCGACTTCTACGCCTCCCCCACGATCTCCCCCGACGGGCGGCATCTGGCCTATGTCTGCTGGAACCACCCGCGCATGCCCTGGGACGGTACCGAGCTCCGCGTGACCCCCTTGTCGGATGGCGGCGGCTCGTGGACCGTGGGCGGCGGCTCCACGGAGTCCGTGCTGGCTCCCTCGTGGAAGGACGACGCGCACCTCTACCTGGTCTCCGACCGTTCGGGCTGGTGGAACCTCTATGAGATCGGCCTGCGCGGCGAGGGTGCGCGGGCGCTGCATCCGGTGGAGGAGGAGTTCGCGTCGCCGCCGTGGCGGCTGGGCGGGCACCCGTACGCGGTGCTCGGGGACGGGCGCCTCGCCGTCCTGCACGGACGCGGCGACCTGCGCCTGGGCGTCCTCGACCCCGCGTCGGGCACGCTCACCGACCTCGACCTCCCCTACGTCGGGTGGGACGGGGCGCTGACCGTCGAGGGCATGTCCGTGTCCGGCATCGCGTACGCCGCCGCCATCCCCCGATCGGTCGTCACCGTGGACGCCGCGACCGGCGGGCACCAGTCGCTCAGACGCGACATCGAACACCTTCCCGACCCCGCCTACCTACCCCTTCCACAGGAAGTGCGCATACCGGGGCACATTCCGGGGCGCGAGGAGGTCCACGCCTTCCTCTACCCGCCCTACGGCCCGGCCACCGAGGGCACGCCCCCCTACGTGATCTTCGTTCACGGCGGGCCCACGGCGCACGCCGGCACCGCGCTCGACCTGGAGAAGGCGTTCCTCACCTCGCGCGGCATCGGCGTGCTCGACGTCAACTACGGCGGCTCGACGGGATACGGCAGGGCCTACCGTGAGCGGCTGAAGGGGCAGTGGGGCCTGGTGGACGTGGCCGACACGATCGCCGCCGCCGAGTGGCTGGCCGCCGAGGGCCTGGCCGATCCCGCCAGGATCGCGGTGCGCGGGGGCAGCGCCGGAGGCTGGACCGTGATGGCGGCCTGCTGCCGGTCCGAGGTGTTCGCGGGCGGGGTGTCCTATTACGGCGTCAGCGCGCTCGCACCGCTCGTCGCGCACACGCACGACTTCGAGTCGCGTTACGTGGAGTGGCTGGTGGGGCCGGAGGATCCGCAGGTGTACGCCACCAGGGAGCCGCTCGCGCTGGTGGACGGGGTGACCTGCCCGATGCTGCTCCTGCAGGGACTCGACGATCCCGTGGTGCCGCCCGAGCAGTCCACGGCCTTCGCGGACGCGTTGTCGGAGCGGGGGGTGCCGTGCACGTACCTGTCGTTCGAGGGCGAGTCGCACGGCTTCCGCCGCACGGAGACGCGAGCGGCGGCACTGGCCGCCGAGCTCGCCTTCTACCAGCAGCTCTTCAGCTAGCCCCAGCCGGGAAACAGCCCTTCAACCAGCCCTGACCCGCTACCAGCAACCCCTCGACCAGCCCCAACCCGGCACCCGCCAACCCGGCCCCGGCCAACCAGCAACCCTTTCGACTGGCCTCCACCTCTTCCCACTGACCTCGCATCTCCGGCTGGCCCCGCACCTCTTTCCGGCTTCGCCTCGACGCGGCCGGCCGCGCTTTCGGCCGTCCTGGGCGGCCTCGGCGCTGTAGCCGCTCGTTCAGCTGGACAGCACGACCACAGGCGCCTTCTGCTGGACAGGACGGGCGTGGCTACCGGGCGAACTCGGTCGCCCGCGACTCTCTCACCACGGTGATGCGGATCTGGCCCGGGTAGGTCAGCTCCTCCTCCACCTGCTTGGCCACATCGCGAGCGATCACCTGCGCCTGGATGTCGTCGATCGCGTCCGGCTTGACCATGACGCGGATCTCCCGTCCCGCCTGCATGGCGAAGACCTTCTCCACGCCCTCGTACGACTGCGCGATCTCCTCCAGGCGCTCCAGGCGCTTGACGTACGCCTCCAGCGACTCGCGTCGGGCACCGGGACGGCTGCCGCTGATCGCGTCGGCGGCCTGCGTGAGAACCGCTTCGACGGTGCGGACCTCGACCTCGTTGTGGTGCGCCTCGATGGCGTGGACCACGTCCTCCTGCTCACCGTACCGGCGGGCGATCTCCGCCCCGATCAGCGCGTGGCTGCCCTCGACCTCGTGCGTGAGCGCCTTGCCGATGTCGTGCAAGAGGGCGCAGCGCTTGAGCAACGGCTGGTCCATCTTCAGCTCGGCGGCCATGATCCCGGCGATGTGGGCCGACTCGATGAGGTGCTTGAGCACGTTCTGGCCGTAGGAGGTGCGGTAACGCAGCTGGCCCAGCAGGAGCGTCAGCTCGGGGTGCATGTCGGTGATCCCCAGCTCGACGAGGGCGTCCTCGCCGGCCCGCGCGCAGAGGTCCTGTACCTCTTGGCGGCTGCGGTCGTGCGCCTCCTCGATGCGCTGCGGGTGGATGCGGCCGTCGAGCACGAGCTTCTCCAGCGTCAGCCTGGCCGTCTCCCGTCGTACCGGATCGAAACAGGACAGGAGCACCGCTTCCGGGGTGTCGTCGATGATCAGGTTCACGCCGGTGGTGGACTCGAAGGCCCGGATGTTACGGCCTTCGCGGCCGATGATCCGGCCCTTCATCTCATCGCCCGGCAGGTGCAGCACGCTGACGACCGACTCGGCCGTCTGCTCCGCCGCGATCCGCTGGACGGCCAGCGTAACGATCTTGGTGGCTCGCTTCTCGCCCTCCTTGCGGGCGTCGCCCTCGATCTCCCTGACGATCAGCGCGGCCTCGCGCTTGGCCTGGTTCTCGATCTCCTTGACCAGCTCGTTCTTGGCCTGGTCGCCGGTCAGCCCCGCGACCCGTTCCAGGATGATCGTGCGCTCCTGCTCGACCTGCAGCAGCTCCTCGCGGCGGTCGGCCAGCTCGACCTCGGTCTCGCCCAGCTTCCTGTCCCGTTCGGACTGCCGCCTGGCCTCCTCGTCCAGCCGCTGCTCCCGCTCGGCCAGCCGGGCCTCTCTCCGCTCGAGGTCGGTGCGCAGCTCTTTGAGCTCGGACTTGAGTATCCGGCTCTCCTCTTCGACCTCGCGCCGCATCTGCGTGGCGCTCTCGACGGCACTCTCCGACCTGCGCAGGATCTCTTCGGCGTCGCTCTCCGCCTTCGCACGGATCTCCCGCGCCTCCTGCCGCGCCTGCTCCAGCTCTTCGTGCACGGCCTGCACCTGCTCGGGGCTCGCCTTGGCCGTACGGGGCAGGCTGCCTGAGGTGCGGCGTATGACGACGAGCAGCGCGGCGATCATCCCGAACGCGAGCACGAGCACCGCCACCATCAGCACCACGACAAGCGGCCCCATGTGCGCCCCGCCCTCCTCGCGTCGTCAAAACCCCATAACGCGGACCAAAAACAGGAGGGGTCACAAGCGCGCCGCAGAAGGCCCAGTTGGCGTCGTCACCAGGATCGATATCAAGCCAAGACTGACCGGGCGTCGACTCCGATAGCCGACACCTCGCCCGCCTTGATCAACCGAGCTCGTTCGTCCGTCGTTCACTGGTATGGCAATCCGCACTGCGCGGAGTAACTCCTCACTGCCGTCGAGGTTATGCGTGGAACAAGTCACGAGCAAGCAAACGCGTCATCAAGCGTGTCTTACAGGCTCGCATCTCCACATCCAGCCCCATATGCACCCTTACCGCCCGAATTGCCCCACTCCTC
>NZ_VCKX01000524.1 GCF_005889725.1 Nonomuraea zeae | reverse complement strand
AGGTGTGTATAAGAGACAGCGCCCACCCCGGCCCGACGCCGTCGATGATCGCCCCGGCGATCGGGGCCGAGGCGGCGCCGCCGATCAGCAGCGCAGTGCCGTGGAAGCCCATCGCCTCGCCCCGCGCCCCCGAGGGCACCCAGCGGCTCAGGACGTCGACGGTGGACGACAGCGCGGGCGCGCAGAGCAGGCCCGCGGGCAGCAGGGCCAGGATCAGCCAGCGCCAGTCGCCCCCGACCAGGCCGATGGGGACGGTCAGCAGGCCCATGCCGGTGATCAGCGTCAGGGGCGACAGGCCGCGCGACAGCCCGCCGTACACGAAGCCGCCGACCAGGGAGTAGACGCACCAGATGCCCACGGCGAGGCCGACCCACTCGGTCTGGCCCGCCCGGTTCATGGTGGCGACCAGGGACAGCTCGGTCGCGGTGAGCACGAACGTGGCGGCCGCCGCCGTGCCGAGGAGGGCCACGAACGCCGGTGTGATCCACTGACGCCTGGGCACCCTGACGGCAGGCTCCTCCAGCTCGACGGCGGAGCGGGTGGGCGGGTTGAGCACGATCAGCCCCACGCCCGCCACCGTCATGCCGGCCCCGATGACCGTCATCGTCACGCCGCTGCCGAGCGTCGTGACGCCCGCCACCGCCAGCGCCGGCCCGGTCATGTAGGACAGCTCGACCAGCATGGAGTCGAGCGTGAACCCGACGCGCCGCTGGGCCACCGGCACCAGGGCAGCAAGGCACTGCCTGGTCACACTGAACACCGGCAGCGCCAGCAGCCCCGCCAGCGCCGCCGCCGCGACGAGCGCGGGGAACGGCAGCGCC
This sequence comes from Nonomuraea zeae, assembly GCF_005889725.1. Taxonomy (GTDB): domain Bacteria; phylum Actinomycetota; class Actinomycetes; order Streptosporangiales; family Streptosporangiaceae; genus Nonomuraea; species Nonomuraea zeae. Next base: position 3,523 of record NZ_VCKX01000524.1, on the reverse strand, counting down.
CACGCGCATGCCCAGAACGCCACCTGCGCCACCGTGGTGAGCGTGAGCACCGGCCGTAAGCCGTGCTTGTCGACGAACCTTCCCGACAACGGGGAGCCGATCGCCATGCCGATCGTGCTGGCCGCCGTGACCAGCCCGGCCTTGGTGTAGCCGAGTTTCATCACCTCGGCCACGTGCAGGGTCAGCGCCATGCCCGTCGCCGTGGCGGGCACCCGGGCCAACAGCCCCACCACCAGCAGCGTGGGGACGCCTGGAATCCGGAGCAGTCGTCGGTAAGGGTCGAGAGCCATTGTGTTCGTTACCTCCACGGAGATTCTGGCAAGAGGCACCGACAGTTTCGCCACTGGTTTTCCGTGCGTGACATCATCGAAGAAGGTCCGGGGACGCCACTGGGGCGCCTCGAGACAGTTCATCTGGAGGGTTTGTCATGTCCTCTTCAACCACGCTGTACGGCGGCGTCAGCGGGCGCCGGGTCACCGTCCGCGACCTCACCGGAGCCAAGGAGCGCGGAGAGCGGTGGCCCATGGTCACCGCCTACGACGCGATGACGGCCAGGGTGTTCGACCAGGCGGGGATCCCGGTCCTGCTGGTGGGCGACTCGGCGGCGATGGTGGTCTACGGTTACGACTCCACGCTTCCCGTCACGGTCGACGACCTGCTCCCGCTCACGGCCGCGGTCGTACGCGGGTCGTCGCGGGCGCTCGTGGTCGCGGACCTGCCGTTCGGGTCGTACCAGTCCTCCCCTCAGCAGGCTCTTGAGTCGGCGGCGCGCTTCATGAAGGAATCGGGCGCGCATGCGGTCAAGCTGGAGGGTGGGCGCCGGGTTCTGCCGCAGGTCGAGGCGCTGGTCTCGGCAGGCGTCCCGGTCATGGCGCATCTCGGGCTGACCCCGCAGTCGGTCAACGTCATGGGCGGCTACCGCGTTCAGGGGCGCGGGCAGTCGGGGGACGAGCTCATGTCGGACGCCAAGGATCTGGAACGGGCCGGAGCGTTCTCGGTGGTGCTGGAGTGCGTGCCCGCCGACCTGGCGCAGCGGGTGACCACGTCGCTGTCCATCCCGACGATCGGCATCGGCGCGGGGGCGGGCACGGACGCGCAGGTGCTGGTCTGGCAGGACCTGATGGGGCTGACGCCGCGACCGGCCAAGTTCGTCAAGCGGTACTCGGACCTGGCCGGCGAGATGGACCGGGCCGTTCGCGCCTTCGCCGACGAGGTGACCTCCGGAGCCTTCCCGGCGCCGGAGCACACCTACAGCTGAACGACATACATCTGAACGACATCCCGTCCGTCGATCCGCCTGATCCGGGCACGCTTCGGGTCAGGCGGATCGCCTCGGGGGCGGGAGCGACACGTAACCAGGGTCCAGGGTGACGGATGTTACGGGGTCCGTCGGCACACGCGGTCTCTGGGGTTCACGGGGTTCACGGGGTTCACGGGGTTCACGGGGGTTAGGGTCTGCGGGGTCACGCGGTCCACGGGCCACGCAGGTCCACGGGGCACGCAGGCCCACAGGGTACGGGCGAAGGTCCGGGCGGGGCGGTCGCCGCCGGGCGCGCTTCTGAAGGCGGCGGCTGCCGTCGCGGGAAACCGCTGGCGGCCCTTCCGCGGCCCGGCGCTTCGGCCGGCGGAGCCGCTGGGCACCCTCCGAGGGCAGCCACTGCGTTCAGGGGAACCGCTGGGCGCTCTTCCGAGGGCGGTGCCCGCATCCCGGAAAGCACGCCCGCGACAACCGATCCGCGAAACCCCCGGCCCGGTCCGGGAACCGGTCCACAACCCCGATCATCACACTACGCATGAGGTCATTTAGACGAGCAAGCGCGTGGCTGGCCGTGTTCGTCATCGGGCTGCCCGCGCTGGGCGTGGTCGCGGTGCTCATAGCGCTGCGAGGGCGCTCGTGGGCGCTGTTCTCGGTGCCGTACCTGGTGCTGTTCGTGCTGGCCTATCTCGCCGGCCTGATCCTGCTCGCCCTGCTGCGCTTCCGGCCGGACTGGCTGCGCGCGCTGGTGGCGGCCGTGACCGTGTACGCCGTCGCGTCGGTCACGCCGCTGGTCGGCCCGATGGCCTCCTACCCGTACCACGTGGTCAGGTGCGGCGGCCTGCCGGTCGTCGCCAGCGACTTCGCGGCCGCCATGAGCTACAACGTCCCCGGGGACGAGAACTACGCGGTGACACCGTTCGACGGGATCTTCTTCTGCACGGAGAAGGAGGCCGAGGCCGCCCGCTTCCACCACTACGACTTCTGACCGGAATTCAGCCGGTGGCCAGGGTGGCGGGGTCGGTGTTGGAGCCGCAGACCACCACGGCCACCCGCTCCCCCGGCGCCGGCGTGTACGCGCCCGACAGCAGCGCCGCGTACGCCGCCGCGCCCCCAGGCTCGGCGGCCAGGCGGTGCCGGGCCCACAAGGTACGCCGGGCCGTCACGATGGCCTCGTCGGCGACCAGCACGCTCTCCACGCCCGGCCCCGAGAGGATCTCGAACGCCGTCGCCCCGATCTGCGTGGCGCCCAGCGAGTCGGCCGCCACCCCGCCCACCTCGACCGGCACCGGCCGGCCCGCCCGCAACGCCGCGTTCAGCGTGGGGATCCGCTCGGGCTCCACCGCGACGATCCGCGGCCGGGAGGCCCCGGGCGTCACGGTGCCGGACCCCACGGCCCCGGACGCCACGACCCCAGGCCCCGCGACGCCCAGGGTGATGCCGGCGGCGAAGCCTCCGCCGCCGACGGCCACCAGGACGGTGTCCACGCCCCCGGTCTGCTCCATGAGCTCCAGCCCGGTGGTCCCCTGCCCGGCCACCACCTCCGGCTGGTCATAGGCGTGCACCATCAGCGCCCCCGTCTCGGCGGCCCGCTTGGCGGCGGCCTCCGCGGCGTCGGAGTAGACGGCGCCCGTCTGCGTGATGTGCGCCCCGAGAGCCCCGAGCCCCGCCACCTTGACGGGGCTCGTCACCTCCGGCACGAAGATCTCGGCCCGCACCCCGAGCTCCCTGGCGGCATAGGCCACCGCCAGCCCGTGGTTGCCGCCGCTGGCGGCGATCACCCCGCCGGGCGGCAGCTCGCCGGCCGACAGGATGCGGTTGAAGGCCCCGCGCACCTTGAACGACCCCGTGTGCTGCAGCAGCTCCAGCTTGAACCACAGCCCTGGCGAGATCTCCAGCACCGGCGTGCGGAGGACGAGCCCGTCGATCCTCCTGGCCGCCGCCCGCACGTCCTCATGGCCGACAGTGGTCACGGCTTCCCCCGTTTCGTCGCGACAGCAAGCACGAACCCGAGGCTACGCCAACGCCTGGGCGAGGTCGGCCCAGAGGTCCTCGGGATGCTCGATGCCCACGGAGATGCGTACGGTGCCCTCGCCGATCCCGCTGCGCTCCAGCTCCTCCGCGCTGAGCGAACGATGCGACGTCGTGGCGGGATGCAGCACGAGCGTCTCGACGCCGCCGAGCGAGGGGGCGAGCAGCGCCAGGCGTACCGAGCTCATGAACTTCTCCCCCGCCGCCCGCCCGCCGGCCAGGTCGAACGAGAACACC
>NZ_VCKX01000523.1 GCF_005889725.1 Nonomuraea zeae | reverse complement strand
TGTATAAGAGACAGAGTACCCCCCGCCACTCAAGTAACCGCCCCGCCTGGTCGGCGTCGCCGCAGCTGGCTCGGCAGCCGTTGTGCCGTAGCGGGCTCAACCAGCGGTCCTGTCGACGTAGGCCGCCAGCGCCCGCACCCGCTCGGCGTGCTGGTCATGCCCGACGATCACCGGCGGCTCGTTGTACGGCATCGCGTCCGAGGAGCGCCGCAGCTTGATGTACTGGCCGCAGGCGTCGATCGCGTACGGCTCCATGTCGTCCTGCAACGCCCCGATCACCGTGATCCCGTACGTCTCCCCGATCCTCCTGAACAGCGCCACCGCCTCCCGGCGATGCTCCTTGCCCAGGTTGCGCCCCAGCTCGTCGAGCACCAGGCACAGATGCCCGCCCCCCGACGAGGCGATGGCCGCCGCGCACACCAGCTTGACCGCCTTCTCGTCCATGAGCGCGGTGTTGGCCCGCCGGTTGTACGGCACGAACCCCTGCCCCTCGCCCCGCCGCCACTTCGGCGTCACCCGCCACTGCCAGCGCTGCTCGGGATCGGCCGGCGCGGGCGGCACCGGGAACTCCAGCGTCGCTCCGTAACCGCCGTAGGAGGTGTCGAGCTTCTCGAACTCCTCGGCCACCCGGGTCAGCCGCGCCTTGATCGCCGCCGTCAGCGCCGCGCGGTGCACCGCCGTGGACTGCGCCGCCTCCTCCGCGCCCCTGGCCGCCGCCGCCAGGTCGCGCTGCCTGGTCGCGATCTGGGCCTCGATCTGGCGGCGCTGGTGGCGTTCGTACTCCTCCTGCCCCCGCAGATAGGAGGCCAGCGCACCGCACACCGCCGCGAACGTCGCCTGCTCCCGGGCCGTGCTCCCGCCCCGCTCGCTCAGCAGGAACCGCAGCTCCTCCGGGATCTCCGCGTCCTCCTCCGGGAACGTGTCGCGCAGCGCCTGGTCGAAGTGCCGCTCGGCGATGCGCCACCACTCCTCGGCGGCGCGCGGCCGCTCCTCCTCGGGCAGCGCCGCGAGCCATTCGCGGGCCGTCTCGACCGTGCCGCCCCAGTCGGCGGCCAGCGCCGCCAGCTTGAGCGACTCGCGTTCGGCGCCGACCTTGGCCTCCTGATCGCGTGCCTGCGACCGCTCGCCCTCATGCCGGTGCCGCCGGCCTTCCAGCCGCTCGATCTCCATGTCCCGGGTCCTGGCGCGGAAGTCCAGCGTCCCGGCCTGCCGCTCGGCCTCGGCGACCTTGGGGGTCAGCTCCTCGATCGCCGCGTTCAGCTCGCCCAGCCTGGCCCGCCGCTCGCCCAGCTTCGCCTCCAGCTCGGCCAGCCGCACCCCGGCCCTGGCACCCTCCAGCCGGCGCTGAGCCTCGGCGACGGCGTCCTCACCATCGTGTACGGCCTGCGCCGCCGTCTCCTGGACGTCCTTGGCCCGGTGCAGCCGCTGCTCGGCGGCCTTGATCCGAGCCTCCCGCCCGGTCGCCACCCCGTCGAACGCCCCCACGACGCTGACCCCGGCCGCGCTCACCAGCACGGAACCCGGCAGGTCCGCCAGGGCGGCCGCGGCGGCGTCCAGGTGCGCGGCATCCACGATCACCGCATGCTCGTTCGGCCACCCCCGCAACTCACCCAAGGCCAGCCGAACACCACCCCCACCGCTCGGCCCACCATCAGCACCGGACCCGCCGTCAGCACCGGACCCGCCGTCAGAACTGGGCCCGCCGTCAGAGCTGGGCCTGCCGAAGCGGGCCTTGAGCGCGGCGCTCAGCGACTCGGCGCTCTGCCCTTCCACCTCGTCCGCCCGGCCGCGCAGAGAACGGCCGGTGCTTGCCTCCGGGGAGCTCGTGTGGGCGGCGTCCCTGGCCTGCTCGGCGACGTCCAGCGCGTCGAGCAGGCCGGTAGCGTCGATGCCCGCCCCCGCCAGGGCGTTGAGCTGGGCCGCCGCCGGGCCGCCCTCGGCGTCGTCGAGCGCGGCCTGCGCGGAGGACACCTCCCGGTCGGCCACGCCGAGCGCCTTGAGCGCCTCGTTGAGCCGCAGCCTGACCTCGCCCAGCTCCCGCTCGGCCGTGGGCACGTCACGCCCGTCCGCGAACCTGCGCGTCTCCTCCAGCGCCGGGATCAGCCCGCGCAGCTCGTCGGCGGAGTTCTCTGCCACCGCCCGGTCGGCGTCGAGCTTGGCCGCCCGAGCCTGCAGCGCCGCAAGCTCCTTGCGCGCCTGAGAGACCTGCCGGTCGAGAGTGTCCTCCCGGAGCGTCGCGATCTCGGCCTTGACCATGGCGATCGCCTCGGCCGCCGCCTCGCCCGCCGCACGGTGCCGGTCGAGGTCGGCGGCCAGGGCCTCGTCCTTGCCCGCGGCGTCGGCGAGCTTGCGCGCCTGCCGTCCGCGCCAGCACCGCAACGCGTCCGCCAGCCGCACCCGTGCCTGGTCACGCCGGTCGAACGTGGTCAGCAGCGCCTTCGACTCCGCCTCGAACTCCGCCAGCCGATCGCCCGCCTGCGCCGCACGCACCCGCTTGGCGTGCTCGTCGCGCCGTGCCTCCCGCTCCTGCTCCAGCTCGGCGTCCAGACCGGTGAGCGCGGCGATGGCCTCGAAGACGCGTTCGGGGGAGATCTCGTTGAGCGGCTGGGAGAGGAGGTTGGTGGCGACCTTGCTGCGGACCGAGGTGGAAAGGAACGACACGCACCTGATCCGGTCGCCGTAGAGCACCTTGGTCAGGTCGCGGGCCACGACGTCGCGCCGGCCGGCCGACTTCGGCAGGGACGCCCAGATCTCGTCGGCCCGCGCCACCCGCTCGGCCTCGGACTGGGACGCGGCCAGGTGCACGCCCTCCCGCCAGCGGATCTCCAGGTGCGGCGCCTCCTGATTGACCTTGAGCCACACGGTGACGGCCCCGCCCGAGGTGTCGGGCACCTCGAAGAGCTCCCCGCTCGTCTCGTCGTCGTCCTCGGCCCCACCGAGAACCAGCTCCCCGCCGCCAGCAACCGCCGCGGAGCGGACGCCACTCGCAGAAGCTCCAGCCCCGGAGGCCCCGGCCCCGGAGGTCCCGGAGGCGGGGGAAGTTCCGGCGGGGATGGGTGTGAGCGCGGCCGGCCCCGGGCCGGCGGGGGAGGGCGCGGTGCCGAAGCCGTCCATGCCAGGCGGCCCGAAAACGCCCACGATGTAGCCATGGTCGGCACTCGCCCACTGGCGGGCACCGGCGCCGCTGGCCAACTCGGCGTTGAACAGCAGCTCCGACACCGCCTTCGCCCCCGAGGCGAAGCGCCACTGCTCGTCACCCAGCAACGCGGTGATCGAGGCGATGAACGACGACTTGCCCGCGCCGTTGGAGTCCTTCGGCCCGGCGCCGGCCACGACGATGAGCGTTCCGGGGACGGTAGGCACCGGATGGGTCGAGAGCCGCGAGATGTTGACCGCCTGTATGGCGATCAACACCCGGTCCCCGACGATGTTCTCCACCTGCGACACCTGTAACCCCCGTAAGCCTTTCCATTGTCCTGACGCTGATCTGTCCGTCCCGCCGGTGCGGGTGCGCGCTCAGTGTGCCGATCTCCGTGCCCGTACGGCCGTCGCGAGCGGTGTGTTCGGGCCGGCCGCCAGGATCAGCTCCTCCTGCAACCGCCGCCGTGCCGCCGGTGTCAGCCGGTGGAACTGCGGGCCGGGCACGTAGCCGCCCGCCTCTTCGCCCGCCTTCACCTGGCCCAGCAACCCCGCATGCCGCAACACCCGCAGCGCCGCCTCCAGCTCGCCGATCGGCAACTGGGTGTGGCGGCGCAGCTCGTCCACCGGCGTGGGGTGCGGCGACAACCAGGAGTCTTCGGGCAGCAGCCCTTCAGCCCGCGGGATCGCCACCGAATGCACCAGCACGAGAGTCAGCACCGCCCGCTCGCTCACACCCAGCCGCGCCCCCGCAGCGCCACCACCCGCCCGGGCCACGGGACTCATGGCGACACCCACTCCGACCGCCACACCTGAGCTCGTGCCGCCACCAGGCACGGACCCGGAGGCCCCGTCGCCAATACCGGAGGCTGCTCTCACGTCGCCACTGGGCTGGGGCGTCGCGCTCGCGTCGCCACTAGGCCGAGGTGCCGCGCCCGCGTTATTGCCCGATCCGGTCACCGCATCCGCATCCGCACCCGCGCCCCCATCTGTGCCAAGGCCCCTGCCCGCATCCGCGCTCGTGCCGGTGCCCTTCCTCTTGCCCGTGCCCGCCTTCGGGCCGCCCGTGCCGCCCGTGCCGCCCGTGCCCGCATCCGGGCCCGTAAGGCCGTCGGGCACAGAGGACGCCGACGGCGCCGCATCCGCCGACGGCACTGCATCCGCCGACGGCACCGCATTCGCCGGAGGCGCCGCCTCCGTCGAGGACGCTGACGGCACCGCGTGCGTCGAGGGCACCGCATCCACCGAGGGCACGGAGGATGGCGAAGGCGGGGTGGCGGCTGACTCTTATCCACAGCTTACACG
>NZ_VCKX01000522.1 GCF_005889725.1 Nonomuraea zeae | reverse complement strand
GGGCCGGGCCGGGCAGGCCGTTGGGGTGCCCGGCCGGGCCGGTCAGGCGGGGAGGGCCGGGGTGCCGATGACGCGGCTGATCCAGGCGTCCGGGTCGGCGATCTCCTGGGTCGTCGGCAGCGTCTCCGGGGACGTCCAGACCTTGTTGAAGCCATCCATCCCCACGCGGTCCACCACCTTGCGGACGAACGCCGACCCCTCCGCGTACTGCTTCATCTTGACCTCGATGCCCAGCAGGCGCCGCACCGTGCGGTCGAGGCGAGAGCCGCCCTCCCTGCGGTGGGCGAACTTGGCGCGGATGTCGGACACCGTCGGCACCACGGACGGGCCCACCGCGTCCATGACGTAGTCGCCGTGCCCTTCGACCAGGGTCATCACGGCCGTCAGGCGGTCGAGGATCTCCTTCTGGGCCGGCGACTGGATGGCGTCGATCAGGTTGCCCTCGCCGCCGCGCACCACGTCGGCCACCGTGTCGGCGGCGTTGCGCAGGCGCTCCAGGATCGTGGGCAGGTCGAGGTCGGAGGCGAGCAGGAACTCGGTCATCTGCGAGCGGACGTATTCGCGCAGCCAGGTCACGCCGGTGAACTGGACGCGGTGGGTCTCCTCGTGGAGGCACACCCAGAGGCGGAAGTCGTGCGGGTCGACGCCCATTTCGCGCTCGGCGTGCACGATGTTCGGGGCGACGAGCGTCAGGCGGCCCGCCGGCTCCTGGCCGGTGGGGTCGGGCGGGAGGAACAGCTCATATTGTCCGAGCACCCGCGAGGCGAGGAAGGCCAGGACGGCCCCGACCTCCACGCCCGTGATGCGGGAGCCCACCGCGCTGACGATGGCGGGCGGCGGGTTGGCGCCGCTGCTGATGCGCTGCGTCAGCGGCTCCAGCACCACGCGGAAGCCCTCGACGTTCGCCTTGATCCAGCCGGGCCGGTCGACGACGGTCGCGGGTTGGGGTGCGGTGTCTGTGTGAATTTTGGTGAACTCGCGCACGTGGCCCTCGGCCTCACGTGACAGGGTGCGGAGCTCGGTGACGGCCTGCCTGGCCTCCTCCCGGCTCACCTGAGGACCGGGGCGCACCAGGCGCGTACCGGTCGTGACGGCCAGATCCCAGTCGATCACCTGCATAACGTCCACCGTACGTGGTTCTGGTCGAGCCTGCGAAGGAGCGCGAGGGTCCGGGGGTCGAATGCCGGTGTACGAGGGGAAATGTGCCCCGTCAGGAACGGGCGACGATGGCGGCGAGCCGGTCGAGCACGGGCTCGGCCGTGCCGGGGACGCGATCGGCCATGAACGCGAACGTCACCAGCCGCCCGTCCTTGGTCGTCGCCATCCCCGCCAGCGTGTTGATGTTGTTGAGCGTGCCGGTCTTGGCCCGCACCAGGCCCACCTGGCCCCTGCTGTCGCTGGCGGTGAAGCGCCGGCCGTTGCCGAGGGTGCCGGAGAAGCCGGCGATGGGCATGCCCGAGGCGATGGCGTGCAGGTCGGGATAGCTGTCGGAGCCGGCCATGGCGATGATCTTGGCCAGGGCGTTCGGGCTGATGCGGTTGCGGATGGACAGCCCGCTGCCGTCGGATAGCGCGATGCCCTGCGCGGCGCCGAGTCGCTGGAGCACGGCGAGCACCGCCCTGGACCCGCCGGCGAACGACGCCTCCTGGCGCTCCTTGATCGCGACGTGTCTGGCCAGGGCCTCCGCGAGGTCGTTGTCGCTCCGGGTGAGCGTGTGCTCGACCAGGGAGTAGAGGGGGGCGGAGTCCACCTTGCCGAGCTCGGCGGCCCCGGCGGGGGCCTTGGCCGGGCGGACGGTCCCCGACACGGCGATGCCCCGCTTGGCCAGGAGGCCGGCGAAGGCGGTGGCGGCGTACTGGGGCGGGTTGGAGACGCGTGGCATGTGGAAGCGCGGGTTCTGGCGGCCCTCGTCCATGGTGAGGGCGTAGATCGGGGCGACCTCGCCGTCGGGGATGTAGTTGGGCTTCCAGCCCGGCGCGGACGGCGAGCCGGTGAAGAGCGAGGTGTCGTAGGAGAGGGTGACCTTCTTCACGCCCTGCGCCTTGAGGGTGGTCGCGGTGCGGTCGGCCAGCGTGGCGAGCGAGGCCTGCTTCGGGTAGCTCGGCCTGGCCGACGGGCCCGCGAGGAACGGGTCGCCGCCGCCGACCAGGACGATGCCGCCGGGCTTGGCGCCCTGGACGACCCTGGTGGACAGGCGGGTGTCCGGGCCGAGCGAGGCGAGGGCGGCGGCGCAGATGACGATCTTCGTGGTGGACGCCGGCGTCATGGGGGTGTCGGCGCCGGAGGCGAAGATCCGCTCGCCGGTCGCCGCGTCGAGCACGACCGCGCCCACGCGGCTCCCCAGCGCATTGTCACCCAGGGCGCTGGTGAGCAGCCGCGTCAAAGTACCCTTAGTCGGGAGAGGTCCGTCTCCGGACTTCACCGAGAGCCGGGCCAGCACAGGCCCCGAGGTGACCACGGGGGCGGGAGAAGACCCTTCCGCCGGGGACGCCGTCGGCTCGGTCGGTGAAGACCCGCTCGTCAGCGCGCTGAGGCTGAAGTCGGTGGTCATCGCGTACACGCCGGTGACGATCGCCAGGACTTGGAGCACGGCGAGAGTGGTCAGCATCACCCACCGGTCGTGCCGCGCCACGTCGCCTGCCCTCTCTGCTGTGTTCGCTTACGAGACATTAACGCCCGACCGGGGGTGCCCGGGGGCCTGAGCGGAGGAACCGCGGTGGAGTTCGACGTTGTCGTTGAGATTCCCAAGGGGCAACGGAACAAGTATGAAGTGGACCACGAGACCGGGAAGATCAGGCTTGACCGGCTCCTGTTCACCTCCACGCAGTACCCCGCCGACTACGGCTTCATCGAGCACACCCTCGGTGAGGACGGCGACCCGTTGGACGCGCTCGTGCTGCTGCAGGAGCCGACCTTCCCCGGCTGCTACATCACGTGCCGGGCGGTGGGGATGTTCCGGATGACCGACGAGAAGGGCGGGGACGACAAGGTCCTCTGCGTGCCTTCCACCGACCCCCGGATGCATCACATCCAGGACATCCATCATGTGTCGGAGTTCGACCGGCTGGAGATCCAGCACTTCTTCGAGGTCTACAAGGACCTTGAGCCCGGCAAGTCCGTCGAGGGCGCCAACTGGGTCGGGCGCATCGAGGCCGAGGCCGAGATCGAGCGCTCGTTCCGCCGGGCCAAGGACGAGGGCCACCACTGATCCACCTCTAGCGGGGCCTGGTGGCGCCCACCAGGTCCCCGCGCCAGATGGAGGCCACCCGCACCACGTCGCCGGTCTGCGGCGCGTGCACCATCTGCCCGCGCCCGACGTAGATCCCGACGTGGTGGATCGACCCGGGGTCGCCGCTGACGTACCCGAAGAACAGCAGGTCGCCGCGGCGCAGCTGGTCCATCGGCACGTGCGGGCCCGCGGACCACTGGGTGCCCGTCCAGTGGTCCAGCCGCACGCCCACCTGCTCCCAGGCGCGCATCGTGAGCCCTGAGCAGTCGTAGGTGTCGGGGCCGGCCGCCGCCCACACGTACGGCTTGCCGAGCTGGGTGAGCGCCCAGTTGGCGGCCAGGTCCCCCATGGCCGAGCCGCCGCTCAGCCCGGCCAGCGAGACGGCCGCCGCCCGCCGCCTGGCCAGCCGCTCCGCGCGGCTGCGGGCCGCGTCGAGCTGGCGCTGCAGCACCTCGGTACGCGCCCGCAGCCCTCTCGTCTCGCGCCGCTGCCTGGCCACGGCGGCCTCGGCGGCGATCTTGGCCTGCCTGGCCCGCTCGGAGGCGGCCTGCTGGATGGCGTAGGCGCCGGCGGCCTGCGCCCGCAGAATGGAGGCGACCTCCTGGGCGTCGCGCATCCTGGCGAGGATCGCGGCCCGCTCGTCCCACAGCTGCCCGAGCACGCCCGCCCGGTGCAGGAACCCGTCCGCGTCGCCCTGGTCGATCATCATCCCGACGACCGGCTGCATCGGCGTGAGCCCGCGGTAGCTCTCCGCCGCCAGCAGCGCGACGGCCTCGCGGGCCCGCCCGACCTCGGCGTCGGCCGCCGCCAGGCGTGCCCTGGCCTGCGCGTGCCGCTCCTCCGCGTAGCGGAGCCGGACCATCTCCCCGTTGTACGCCTCCACCAGCCGCTCCACCCCGGCGGCCAGGTCACCCAGCCGCGACTTGGCGACGGCCAGCTCCACGTTCGCCGCGCCCAGGTCCTTCTTGCGGTCCCGGGCGACCTCGCGGGCCTTCTTCACGTCGCGGGCCGAGGGCGCGGGATCGGCCTCGACCGGCGGGCACAGGGCGACCGTCAGCCAGCACGCGAGCAGGCCAGCCCCAATTGCGCGCATAGGTCCCCCTGGAAACAGATGGCTACTCTATGCACACGATTCCCAGTAGTTCCCATACGTAACGTAATCAGGGCAGGTCACACGCTTAGCTGCTCTCCGTAGGGGTTGTCGAGGGCTCTTCCGTGGGCGTGGGGGTGGCCGTCTGGGTCGGCGTGGTGGTCGGCGTGGGGGTCTGCGTAGGAGTCGGGG
>NZ_VCKX01000521.1 GCF_005889725.1 Nonomuraea zeae | reverse complement strand
CGGGCGTACCGGGCGGGGGAGAACCTGGCGTCGGAGGGAGACGTGGTCCGGGGTGTGCGGACGTGGGAGGAGTTCGTGGCCAGGCGGGTACGCGATTCCGGCCGGTGAGCGTCGCGGGTTCAGGGGGTGGTGGGCGATTCCTCCCGGTTGCCGGTCGCAGGATCAGGAGGGACTGAAGAGGGTGCGGGCCTCGGTGAGCCCTTTCGATGTTCCTCCCGGGAAGGTGCTTCGTTCACGCGCCGAGTGAGGTCAGTGCCCGGCGAGTGACGTCGGCCGGGGCCGCGGCGATGACGCCGTTGAGCGCGTCCATGGAGGCCTGAAGGTCGGTGATGGCCTGAGCGATGCGGTCGCGCTCCCGATGGAGGTCGGCGAGCAGGTCTGAGCAGGTGGGGACGAGATGCTCGCCGGTGTCCCGCAGGCACGGCAGGACCGTGGTGATCGTTGAGGTGCTCAGGCCGGCGGCCAGCAGGCTGCGGATGCGGCGGACGATGGCGACGTCCTCCTCGACGTATTCCCGGTAGCCGCTGGGGCGCCGCTGCGGGTGGAGCAGACCTTGCTCCTCGTAGTAGCGCAGCAGGTGCACGGCCACGCCGGTCCGCCGGGACAGCTCACCGATGCGCACGAGGACCTCCTGATGGCCGGGAAGACATAGCCCGCCCGCCTTGACTCTCATACCGATATGAGACTTTAGCGTAGGCCGCGTGAACGTGAACAAGGGTTTCGCGACGCTCGCGGCATTGTGCGCGAGTGTCTTTGTTGTTGGTACCTCGGAGTACCTGATCGCCGGGCTGCTGCCCCAGGTCGGAGCCGATCTGGACGTCTCCGTGGGAACCGCGGGACAAGCGGTGACCGCGTACGCGCTCGGGGTGGTGGCCGGAGGGCCCGTGATGGCGCTGCTGACCGCGCGACTGCCGCGCAAGGGGCTCGCCATCGGCCTGATGCTGCTGTTCGCGGCGGGCAGCGCGATCAGTGCCGTGGCGCCTTCGTTCGGCCTGCTCCTGGTGGGCCGCGTGGTGTCCTCGCTCAGCCATGCCGCCTTCCTGGCCCTGGCGCTGGTGACGGCGACCCGGGTGGTCCCGGCTGAGAAGACGGGCTCGGCCATCGCCACTGTCGCGTCCGGCTTCACCGTGGCCACGCTGCTCGGGGTGCCTCTGGGGGCGCTGCTCGGGCAGAGCGCCGGGTGGCGGGCTCCGTTCGCCGTGCTGACCGCTCTTTCTCTGGCGGGCGTCGTGCTCCTGGCCGCGGTGCTGCCCCGGCAGGAGGCGCCGGCCACGCGACTGCGTGACGAGATACGCGTGGTGGCGCGCCGGCCGGTGCTGCTTGCCATCGTCACCACCGCGGTGGGCTTCTCCGGGGTGGCCACGGTCTTCACCTACATCGCGCCGCTGCTGACCCGGGTGTCCGGTTTCTCCGGGGCGGCGGTGTCCGGGCTGCTGCTCGCCTACGGCGCGGGTAGTTTCCTCGGCAACCTCACTGCCGGAAAGCTGACCGACAGGTCGATGAGCGCCACCGTACGCGGGGTCTTCGGCGGGCTGACGGGAACGCTCCTGCTCGTCCCGTTCGCCGCGGTGTGGCAGCCCACCGCCGTGGTCGCGGTGCTGGTGCTCGGCCTGCTCGCCACCGCGACCATCGCCCCGCTGCAGGGACTGATCCTGCACCACGCGGGCGCCGCTCCTACTCTGGCCGTGTCCGCCAACGTGGGTGCCTTCAACCTCGGCGCCGCGGCCGGCTCGGTCATCGGCGGCGCGATCGTCGCCGCCGGCGCTCTGCGCTGGACCGGCCTGGCGGGCGCGGTGCTGAGCCTGGTCGGATTGGCCCTCACCTATCTCGTCCTGCCCCGGACACGGACACGGACACGGGCACGGGCACGGGCACGGGCACGGGCACGGGCACGGACGCCGGCGCGGGACGCCGGACCCGAAGTCCCCAGTGCTGTCTGATCCTCTGTCCGCTCACCCCGTAAGGGAGGTCGCCATGCACGCGATCCAGATCTCTCGCCACGGCGGGCCCGAAGTCCTGTCCGTCCGGGAGGTTCCGCAGCCCGTTCCAGGAGCTGACGAGGTGCTGATCCGTACCGCCGCGAGCAGTCTGAACCCGGTGGACTGGAAGACCCGTGCCTGGGAGGTCGGGCCCGAACTCCCCGCCACCTTGGGGTGGGATCTGTCCGGAGTCGTCACCGCGAGCAACCACCCCGGCTACCGCCCCGGGGACCGGGTGATCGCGATGTCCGCGCAGATCGCCACCGGCCGTGGTACCTGGGCCGAGCAGGTCGCCCTGCCCGCCCGGCTGCTGGCGGCCGCCCCCAGCACGGTTCCGCTGGTGGATGCCGCGTCACTCCCGCTGGCCGGAGTGACGGCGCTGCAGGCACTCCAGCGGGCAGCGGTCACCGGCGAAGACCACGTTCTGATCATCGGCGCGGCCGGCGCCGTGGGCGGTCTGGCCGTCCAGCTCGCTCGCCACACCGGGGCCACCGTCGACGCCCTGGTCTCACGCCCCGAGCACCTCGAAGCGGCCCGGGAACTGGGCGCCGGACGCGTCTGGCACACCCTGGACGATCTCCCTCGCCGTGCCTACACGGCAGTGCTGGACACTGCGGGAGCCGCCGCGGGCCCCGCACTCGCGCCGGGTGGTCGGTACGTCTCCATCGCCGACAGCCCCCTGCCCGACATCGCCGGGGCCGCCAAGAGCTACGTCCAGGAGGACCGGGATCACCTCGCCCGCCTCGCCGCCCTCGTGGACAGGGGCGAGCTCCGGCTGCGCATCGCGCACCGCCACCCCTTCCACGATGTCCGCAGCGCCCACGAGCGGTTCGAAGCGGGCGGAGTGCTCGGCAAGATCCTGCTCACCTTCTGAGAAGGACCGTGCCACGTCCCGAGCAGGCCGTCTGGCCGGAGTTTCTGATTGTGCTTCTTGGGTCTCTCCAGCCCTAGCAGCTGGGCGTATCTGGGGATGTCCCGGCCACCGTCGAGGACGTGGCGGCGCTGGAGGCCGACGCCGCCGGGTGAGAGCAGACAGTCAGGCGGGCACCGGGAGGAGGTCGGCCTCGATCCGCGTGACGGCGGCCATGGCGCCGAACGCCAGCAGGTAGACGGTGCAGTGGTCGCTGAACCGGCGATCGGTGGCGCGCCAGGCGGCGACCTGCTCGTCGGTGATGGCCTCCGGCGCCAGGCCGGCCAGGATCGCCAGCCGCGCGCCCGGCCGTTCCCGCTCCGGCAGGTCCGCCAGCGGCTCCTCCAGATGGTCGCCGGCGGTCGTGCGGCGCCCGGCGTGGCCGGCGATCACCTGGGTCGCGACGGCGGCGGCCGCCTCGCTGAGCAGCCCGGCGCCCTGGGCGGCGGTGGCGGCGAGCGTGGCGTAGGCCGTGCCGATCGGCGAGCCGGCCGCCCAGGCCGGCGGTGGCCCGGACGGCAGCCCGTCCAGGAGGGGCAGGGTGGCGCCGCCGCGCAGGTCCTGGCCAAGCTCGCGAAGGACGGGCGCGCCGTCGAAGGGCGGCTCGTCGGCGGGGTCCATGCTGCCCGGGGTGAGCCCGGCCGGCAGCATGGCGGCGGCCACCCGGTCGATGAAGTGGGTGAACAGGGCGGTGCCGAAGTGTTCGGCGGCGGCCCCGGCGGCGAACGGCGGCTCGGCCGGGTCGCGGCCCTCGATCCCGGTGGAGGCCGCCCACCGCAGCAGGGCGGCGAGGTGGGGGTCGGCCGGCGCACCGCCGCGCTCGATGTCGTCGGCCGTCTCGGGCTCGCCCAGCAGCCGCAGCACCGACAGGAACGCCTGGACGTCGTAGTCCAGCCCGTTGGCCTGCGCCGCGCCCAGGGCGACGACGACCTTGTCCAGCACGGGGACGTCACCGGCGAGCTGGGCCTCGCGCATCAGCGACCAGCCCGCGGCCATCAGCTCCGGTGCGGGCGACATCATCATCACCGCCGGGCCGATGCTGCTGAACTCGGCGTTGACCTGCGCGTACACCTCGGCAATCACGCCCTTGGCGCGGTCAGGGGACACGGGGGTGATGTGACGGATCAAGGACGGCATGAACCAGGCCTTTCGACGGTCGCGGGATGCGGTGCCTGAAGCATGGCGGCCGGGGCCGGCCGGCGTCGTCGTGCTACCGGAGCGAGTCCCGCATACTCCCCGGGGGGTATGCGGCGGCCCGGGTACGGCGGGCGGGGTAGGTCGTCAGGCGGGTTTGTCGATGAGGATGCGCCAGCCGTGGGCCGGGACCACGGCCGGGTCGCCCTCGCCGGAGTCGCCCGCCTCGGCGAGGGTGGCGTGCGTGATGTCGGCGGGGCAGCGCCAGGGCTCGTCGTCCAGGTTGAGCAGCGTGAGCACGGCCCGGTCGCCGCCGGCGTCGGTGCGCAGCGCGGCCGTGCGGTTGGCCAGGTGCGTCACGCTCGTGCGGGCCCTGGCCAGCCAGGGGTGCCGCCTGCGCAGGCCGATCAGGCGCTGGTACAGCGCGAAGACGTCCCGGCCGTCCGCGGGCATCTCGAAGTGGGCCGGGGCGGCGGACAGGCCGGTGGAGGTGGCCGGAGCGGCGGGCAGGTCGGCGG
>NZ_VCKX01000520.1 GCF_005889725.1 Nonomuraea zeae | reverse complement strand
AGATGTGTATAATAGACAGGGTCGGGGGTCCGGGTCGGGGATCCAGGATTGTCGGCCCGGGATCCTAAGGTAAGGGCATGCGGGCAAATGATGACGCGGCGTCGGCGCTGCAAGAATACGCGGAGTTGTTCGCGCTCTGCGGTGGCGATGCCTTCCGGGTGCGGAGCTACCAGAAGGCGGCCAAGGCGATCGCGGGGTTCCCCGAGGACATCTCGGTCGTGGACGTGCGATCCGTCCCCGGGGTCGGCGAGGCGATCGCCAAGAAGATGGAGGAGTTCCTGCAGCGCGGGAGCTTCCGGCAGCTCGACGACCTGCGCGGCCGGGTGCCCGACGGCGTCCGCAGGCTGACCAAGGTCCCCACGCTGGGGCCCAAGACGGCGATCATGCTGTTCGAGGACTACGGCATCGACTCGCCGGTGGCGCTGAGCGAGGCGATCACCTCCGGCCGCCTCGACGGCGTCAAGGGGCTCGGCCCGAAGACCCTGGCCAACCTGCTCAAGGGCGTCGAGCAGCTTGAGCAGTCGGGCCGCCGGGTGCACATCGGCGTGGCCATGTCGCTGGCCGAGCAGGTGATCGGTTCGCTGGAGGCCGAGCGCATCGCCTACGCGGGCTCGCTGCGGCGGATGAAGGACACGATCGGCGACATCGACATCCTCGCCGTCGCGCCCGAGTCCATCATGACCGCCTTCCGCGCCCAGCCCTACGTCGCCGAGGTCATCGCGGCCGGTGACAAGAAGACCTCGATCCGCACCACCTCCGGCACCCAGGTGGACCTCCGGGTGGTGCCCGCCGAGTCGTGGGGCGCGGCGATGCAATACTTCACCGGCTCCAAGGAGCACAACGTCGCCATCAGGGAGATGGCGGTGAAGCGCGGCTGGAAGCTGTCCGAGTACGGGCTGTTCGAGGGCGAGCGGGTGATCGCCGCCGAGTCGGAGGAGGACATCTACGCCGCCCTCGGCATGCAGTTCGTGCCGCCGCCGATGCGGGAGGACGGCGGGGAGGTCAAGGCGGCGCTGAAGGGGGAGCTGCCCGAGCTGGTGGAGCTGGCCGACCTCAAGGGCGACCTGCACACCCACACCGACCTGACGGACGGGATCGCGTCCCTGGAGGACATGGTGGCGGCCGGCCACGCGCGCGGCTACGCCTACTACGCGGTCACCGACCACGCACCCGACCTGACGATGCAGCGGATGACCCTGGACAAGGCGCTGGAGCAGCGGGAGCAGGTGGCGCAGCTGCAACGAAAATATCCCGGCATGCGCATCCTGCACGGCACCGAGCTCAACATCGCCCCCGACGGCTCGGTGGACTGGCCGGCGGAGATCCTGCGGGAGTTCGACGTGTGCGTGGCGTCGGTGCACTCCCATTTCGGGATGTCCAAGGATGAGATGACGCGCCGCTTCATCACCGCGTGCGAAAACCCGTACGTCGACATCATCGGCCACCCGACGACCCGGAAGATCGGCAAGCGCCCTCCGGTGGACGCCGACTGGGAGGCCGTCTTCCGCGCGGCCGCCCGCACGGGGACGGCCATGGAGATCGACTCCTACCCCGACCGCTCAGACCTGCCGTCGGACCTGGTGCGGCTGGCCAAGCATCATGGGGTGAAGTTCTCGATCGACAGCGACTCGCACGCGATCCCGCATCTGGCGCATCAGCGATACGGGGTGGGGATCGCGCAGCGGGCGTGGCTGACGACGGATGATGTCATCAACACTTGGCCGTTGGAGCGCCTGCTGTCGTTCCTGGGACGCTGACGCCCCCCTCTACATCTGCGTCTGCCTTAGTGATGGCGCCCTCTACACCGCTGCCGTTACCTTGCCGCCTTGTGACCAGGCTGGCTCCAGGCACTGGTCTACGCGGGGGCGCCTTTGGGGGGGGCTGTGCACCTGCGTGCGGGCGAGTCAGGTACGCGCACGCCAACAGGCCAGCACCAGCACACGTTCACTCAACCACCCGACAAGGCGCCGCACCGGTAATAAGGGGCCTCTCCGGGGCGGCAGACAGTCGTACACGGGATTCACCCACTCCGAGGTTGGAACCGGTTGCGCCAGTCCCAAAGGCTGTCGTGGTCGGCCCGCTGGACCTGTACCCAGTGATCGAGCCCGCGCCCCCGGGCGGCGCAGCTCGCCTTGATCGGCTCGTTGGAGCGTGGCCACTCGTCCCGGGCGCGATACTTCTTCCTCGGGCCCGCCCTGACAGGCGCCGAGTCCTCCACGGTCATCACGTAGCGGAAGGTCTCGGCCCTCAGCGCAGCCGACACGACGGCCACCGGCTGTACCGCTCGTGGCCTCGGCCGTACCGCTCACGGCGTCAGCTGCACCGCTCGCGGTGCGGGCCGTACCGCCACCGGCCGCGCCGCCCAGGGCCGGGCCACCCCCGGCTGCGCGCCGATCCGAAGGCCAGGCATCGGACGAGCAAGCTCTGGACGGGCATGCGTTGGACGGGCATGCGTTGGACGGGCATGCGTTGGACGGGCATGCGTTGGACGGACGGCGCTCCGCAGGCCGACCTGCGGGGCGGCGCGAGCGCTCGTCAATCCCAGGCCGCCGAACGCGAGCGCAACGACGACGCCGGAATAAACAGGCGGCAATCCTCATTAGCGACCCCTCCCCCGCACGCGTGCGTCAGCGGGAATGCTGCTCATGGCTTGTGGACTTAACACCACAAACCATGACATTTTGCCCACTTCTTAACCCAGCACCACCGCTCACAGAAGCCCGCCCTGCCGCCATGGCACTTTCCTTGACCCACACGAGCCAACATTCCTCAACCCACGCAAACCTCGACCGCAAGCTACCGGTCCTTGACCAACATGAGCTTCGACCTCCACGGCCACCGCCCCCTTCACACGTACGAGCGCCCGACCTCCTCAAGTCGGCGCCCTTCGACCCGCACGAGCGGCGCAACCTCCACAAACCGACACCCCTCGACCCGCACGAGCGGCGCAACCTCCACAAACCGACGCCCCGCAACCCACGAAAGCTTCGGACCGCACGAGCCGCCGAGGCCGACCACGCTCAGCAAGCAGAAACACAGCCGACCGTCAGCCACCATCAACCCCAAGAATGACAAACTCCAGGTGGATGTGGCCCGCCCAACGTTCCGGCAGAGTGTCCTCACCAGCTCACCCCTCGACCCAGGAGGACCCCCGGGCATGCACGCCACGCGGAAGAAGCCACGCAAGCTGCGAGCACGCATCCTCGCAGCGCTGGTGGCGTTCATCGTGCTCCTCGTAGCCGCCACTGCCGGAGTCGCCTTCGCCTACCCCTCCGTAGCCTCCACCACATGTCCCGGCTGCTACGGCCTGACCGAGACGGAAGAAGGCGTCTACACGGAAGCCAACCTGTCCGATGCCCAGCGATCACAAGTGCACCAAGTGGTCGCCCAGGCCCGCCAACTGGTCATCGGCTTCTACGGCAACCAGACAAGCTCTCCCAGCCTCCTCATCTGCCTGACCGAAGCCTGCTACCAGCGCATCGGCGGCCGGAAGGAGCGCGGCATAGCGGTCCTCAACCGAGCGGTGATGCTCTCACCTCGAGGCCTGAACGCAACGATCGCCTCTCACGAGATGTCCCACGTCGAGCTGCACAACCGGCTCACGAGCGGTGACGTGCCTCAATGGTTCGACGAGGGCCTGGCCGTAGTGGTCTCCGACGACAGCCGCTACCTCGCGCCCCGATCGGCGCCAGACCGCTGCCTAGTCCCCCCGACAGGCCCACTCCCGGTGACGCTCGAAGAATGGTTAAGCGCAGCCACCAAGGACCCAGACACCTACGCCAAGTCCGCCTGCCAGGTAAACCGCTGGCTGCGAACCAACGGCTCCAGCGCGGGCGTTCTGTCCCTGATCGACCGCCTCAACGCCGGCGAACCGTTCGACTCGATCGTGAACCTCCCAGCAGCCCTCACCGCTCCGTCCTAACCCCACACCCAGCCTGGCTCCTCCACCCCTGCACCCAGACCCAGCCGATCTCTCCCTCTACACGCGGACCCAGCCATTCCCTCTCTCATGCACCCCGACCCGGGCCTGTTCCCGGACCCGAGCCCGACCAGTACCGGGAGCAGGCTTCTCCCTACACCTCAGACCCGGCCAATCCCACCATCTCGGCATCCGCACTCCCGAGACTCCTTCGTCCGTTGCACCCGGTACCGCGCACACATCTGTTACCGGAGTACCTCGGTACCCATGACCCAGCACCCCGGCACTCTCGACGAGCAGGACCGCAGCCTGTGAACACGCACCTGATCTCCAAGGGGCGTGGACGCTCTCCAGACAGCCTGCGCCCGCGACCACCTCGCTGGGTTCCAGCGTCGCCCCCGGCACCGGACCACCGCGACACTCCCGGCACGGCGTCAAACTGACGTTCCCAGCACCGGCACACTGCGCTACCCCGACGCCCCTGACACTCCCAGCACCACAACGCCACAACGCCACAACACAGCGTTACCCAACACCGCCGCACCGCCGCACCCGACGCCCCGACACCCCGACACCCCGAC
>NZ_VCKX01000051.1 GCF_005889725.1 Nonomuraea zeae | reverse complement strand
GCTGGGCTGGGCGGGTGGTTACGTGGGCCACGGGGTGGCGACGACGAACCTGGCCGGCCGCACGCTGCGGGACCTCGTACTGGGGCGGGAGAGCGAGCTGACCGGGCTGCCGTGGGTGGGCCGGCGGGTCAGGAAGTGGGAGCCCGAGCCGCTGCGCTGGCTGGGGGTGCAGGGGATGTACGCGGCCTACCGCGAGGCGGACCGGCAGGAGACGACCGGCGGGCGCGTCACCACCTCGCCGATCGCCGGGCTGGCCGACCGGGTGGCCCGCCGGGAGTGACGGGCGGTTCTATCCGCCAGATATCCCGATGAAGTGGGATTTCGCCCATCCAGCCGTCCTAGATCATCTATGTTGGTGCCCTGGCCGCAGGCCATGGACGCCGATGAGGAGGCTTTGATGGGTGAGGGCCCCGTGGAGAGTGACAGAGCAGCGGTCACGGCTCGTATCGACACCTCCGTCCCACACCCGGCCCGGGTGTGGGACTACTGGCTGGGCGGCAAGGACAACTACGCGCCTGACCGCGAGGTCGGCGAAGAGATCGTGAAGGTCATGCCGGACCTGCCGGTCAACGCCCGCGCCGAGCGCGAGTTCATCGGCCGCGCCGTGCGTTTCCTGGCCGGTGAGTGCGGCGTCGACCAGTTCCTGGACGTGGGCACGGGCATCCCGGCGGCGGACAACACCCACGAGGTGGCGCAGCGGGTCAACCCCAAGGCGCGGATCGTCTACGTCGACAACGACCCGATCGTGCTGGTCCACGCGCGGGCGCTGCTCGTCGGCAGCGACGAGGGGGTCACCGACTACCTCGACGCCGACCTGCGCGAGCCCGAGCCCATCGTGCGCGAGGCCGCCAGGACGCTGGATTTCACCCGGCCGGTCGCGTTGATGCTGATGGGCGTGCTGGAGTTCGTCCCTGACGCCGCCCAGGCGCACGCCTCGGTACGCACGCTGCTGGACGCGCTGCCGTCGGGCAGCTACCTGGCGATCGCGCACAGCGTGCGGAGCCCTTCGATGGACGAGGCCGCCGCCCAGTGGAACGCCAGCGGCGCCACGACGCTCACCTTGCGCACGGAGGAGCAGCTCCTGGCCTTCTTCGACGGGCTGGAGCCGGTGGAGCCGGGCCTGGTGTCCCTCCCGCGGTGGCGGCCGGACTCCGGCACCAGCTACCAGGACCGCCAGGTGTTCCAGTACGGCTGCGTGGGCCGCAAGCCGTAGAGCGCGGCTGTCGTGGCGTCGGGCGAGGGTCTGGAAGGACTTGCTTCGGCTCCCACGGCAGGCCCGGGCGGGCGCGGCCGTGGGCGCCCGTGCCTGACGAAGGGCGCCGCCGGGTTTGACGTTGACGCTGCGTCAACTTCTAGCATCGGCGCCATGTCGATCACCGTTCTTGACACCTACTCCGCCATGAGGCGGATCCTGCTGGCCCCGGTCCCGGACCGCGTCGACCTGCTGCGTTCGATGCTGGAGGCCAACAAGGGCATGTACCGCTACAACCCCGGCGAGATCGACCTGGTTGCCGTGCACCGCGAAACGTCCGGGTTCCCCATCGACCGCGACGAGGAGCGCTGCCTCGACGCGCTCGAAACCCTGGCGGCGGCCGGGGCCTGGGAGCGGATGCAGCGCGCCCTCGACGACGCTCTCGCCGTGCTGCTGGAGGCGACGCCGGGGCTGGCGGCCCCGGACATCACCGTGCTGTTCCTCCTCGGCGATCCGGGTGACGAGCACTTCATGGGTCCCTGCCAAGGATTGACCGGGTTCGGCGGCATCTCGGGCCACATCGCCATCACGTTCTGGCCCTTCCCCGAGAACGTGGCGCGGCTGGAGGCCACCGCCGTGCACGAGCTGCACCACAACCTGCGGTGGAGCCCGGGCGGGGTCGTGTGGGACCCGATGACGGTCACCGTCGGCGAGCACATCGTCGGCGAGGGCCTGGCCGACGCCTTCGCCCGCCAGCTCTACGGCGACGAGCTCGGCCCCGCCCGCATCGGCGTGCCGCACCTGCACGACGACGAGGTCTTCAGCAAGGTGCTCACCGGGCTCGACGTGACAGGCATGCAGAACTTCACCGCCTGGGTGCACGGCGACCCCAGCGCCGAGCGCTTCGGCCTCACCCCGGTGGGACTGCCGATGGGCGCCGGGTACGCCGCGGGCAACCGGCTGGTCGACACCTACCTGGCGGAGACCGGGCAGACGGCGGCGCAGGCCCTGCACGCCGACAGCTCGGAGATCATCGCCGCCACGCTCCGCCGTAGGTGACACTGGGACGATGGAGTGGACGATCCAGGAGCTCGCGGTGAGGGCCGGCATCACCAGCCGCACCCTGCGTCACTACGACCGCTTCGGGCTGCTGGCCCCGTCCCGGGTCGGCGCGAACGGCTACCGCTACTACGACGCCACCGCGGTCGCCCGGCTCCAGCGGATCCTGTTCATGCGCCGGCTCGGCCTGGGCCTGCCGGCCATCGCCGAGGTCCTGGCCGACGAGGTGGACACGTGCGCCGGGCTGCGCGCCCACATCGCCGAGCTGGAAGCGGAACGGGACCGCATCGAACGGCAGATCCGGTCCGTACGCCAGACGGTCGAGGCCCTGGAGGCGGGGGCGGAACCGCGGATGGACGTCATGCTGGCGGGGTTCAACGACCACTACAAGGACGAGGTGATCTCACGCTGGGGCGAGCGCGTGTTCCAGGTGAGCAACGACTGGTGGCACGGCAAGACCCTCGACCAGCAGCTCGCCTGGAAGCAGGCCGCCGAGGACCTCGTCGCCGCCTGGGTCGCCGCGGCGCGGGCCGGGGTCTCTCCGATGTCGGAACGCGCTCAGTCACTGGCCGCCCGGCACGTCCGGTGGCTGAGCCAGATCCCGGGCACCCCCACGGCCGAGGGCGACCGGGAGTGCTCGATCGAGATGGTGCAGGGCCTGGGAGACATGTACGTCGACGACCCCCGCTTCGCCGGCATGTACGACGACGCCGCGGGGGCGACGTTCGTCCGCGACGCACTGCAGGCGTACGCGCGGACCCGGATGTAGCTCGTGCGGTGCCTGCCGTGGCCTCACGCCGTGCGGATGGCGCGCCTCCCGACGAGAGATGTGACGCCGAGGGTGACGCCGATCCCGATCACGATGGTGACCGCGTAGGGCAGGGGCGCCGCCGCTTGCAGGGGATCGCCGGTTTTGACGATGGCGAAGGGCAGGACGGTGACGAACGCCCCCACGCTTCCGGCGATGGTGCTGATGGCGGTGGCGGCGCCGATCTCGCGTACGAGCATCCGCTGTGTCTGGGCGCCGGTCGAGCCGATGAGGGACATGACCGCGAACTCAGGGCGGCGTTGGGTGATGGAGGCGACGAGGTTGTTGGTGAGGGCGATGGCCATGAACGCCGCGATCAGGGCGACGACGAAGTAGTTGATCGAGGCGAGGACCTGAGCTGTGCTGCTCGCCGTGCCGACGCTGTTCTCGATGCCTTGCATGCTGAGCGTGCCCGCGGCGACGGTGACGAAGAGGGTCAGGAAGGTCACGGTCGGTCGTACCCGCTCCGGCGCCGCGGAGAGGTTGATCGCGGCCAGGTGGGAGGGGGCGGTGGCGCGTGCCGGGCGGAAGGCGTTGAGCGCGGCGTTCGCCGTGGCGACGAGCTCCGGGGCGAGGATGCACATGCCGACGGCGACGAGCACGCAGCCGGGCCCGGTCATCGCGGTGGTGAGCACGTCGGCCGGGTCCATGGCGAACACCGCGGCCGATGAGGCCAGGCCGGCGGCGATCATGATCGTCGCGGCGACTCGGCGTCGCCGTCCCGGATGCCGTCCCGTACGGCGGCGTGGGGGCGGCGACGCATCGGCCACCGGGCTGCGGTGAGCGAGGGAGTGGCTGCCTATCCATGCGGCGAGCACGCTCGCGGCCAGCACGACGAGCACGCCGAGGACCGGGAGCAGCAAGCCGGGCGCGAAGACCGAGGCGGCGTCGGTGAGCCCGGCGGAATGGATGCTCCGGGTGACGACCCAGCCGACGGCGTAGCCGGCGGCCAGGCCCGGGAGCGCCGTGCTGGCCGAGATGGCCGCTGTCTCGGCGGCCAGCATCCGCTGCACCTGCCGGGGGCTCGCGCCGATGAGACGGATGCCCGCGATCTCCCCGGCGCGGCCGGTGAGCGCGACGCCGATCGTCGAGACCATGGCGAACAAGACGATCGCGACCGCCCAGCCGCCCATGATGAGCGGGAACTGCACCAGGAACGCGCGGTCGGCGGCGACCGTACTCTCGGCCAGCCCGGTGCCGAGCAGGCTCATCATGCCCGTCACCAGGATGGTGCCGACGAGCGTGACCAGGCCGGTGGCGATCGCGGCGGCGCGGTGATGCGCGAAAGAGCGCATGGCGATCCTGATCACCGGTTCACCGCCGAGTCGTGGGCGGCCTGTTCCGCCGATTCGACCAGGACGGCCATTCTGCCGGCGACCTGCTGCGCGGTGGGGCGAGGGAGGTGATCGACGATCCGGCCGTCGGCGAGGAAGAGGACGGCATCGGAATAGGAGGCGGCGACCGGATCGTGGGTGACCATGATGATCGTTTGACCGTGGTCCGCGAGTTCACGCATCAAGCGCAGGACCTCCCTGGCGCTGCGAATGTCGAGAGCGCCCGTGGGCTCATCGGCGAAGACGATGTCGGGGTCGGTGATCAGTGCCCGCGCGACGGCGACGCGTTGCTTCTGGCCGCCTGACAGCTGATGAGGGCGGTGGCTGCCCCGGTTGCCGAGCCCCACGCGGGTGAGCAGCTCGCTCGTGCGCGCCGGTTCGGTCTTGCGCGCGTCCAGGCGCAGAGGGAGCTCGACGTTGTCGACGGCCGAGAGCGCGGGCAGGAGGTTGAACGACTGGAAGACGAATCCGACGCGGCGCCGCCGCAACCGCGCCAGCTGCGTCTGGTCAAGCCCGCGAAGGTCCTGCCCGTCGAGCTCGACGGAGCCCGATGTCGGGCTCTGCAGCCCGGCGGCGCAGTGCAGGAGGGTGGTCTTGCCGGAACCGGACGGCCCCATGATCGCCAAGAAAGAGGACCGGGCGACATCGAGATCGACGCCGCGCAGGGCGTGGACGGGTCCGGCCTCTCCTGGATATTCGCACCGGAGAGCGCGGATGCGCAGCACGGGTGGGGCGGGCGCGGCAGTGGCATACGGAGTCATGGCAGCTCTCTAAATGATCGTTTTAAACAAACGTTTCATACGAATGTTTATTTGATACGGTAGAGCATATGAGTGCCAAGGACAAGCTGTTGCTGGCGGCGCGTGACTGTCTGCTGGCCAAGGGGTATGCGCACACGACCGTGCGGGACCTGGTCGCGGCGTCGGGGGCGAACCAGGCGTCGATCAACTACCACTTCGGGTCCAAGGAGCAGCTGCTCACCCGGGCCTTGCGCGATCTCAACACGGAGTGGGGTGAGCTGCTGTTCGCGGTGCTCGAGGAACCCGGCGGGACGCGGCCCGGGCTGGATGCTCAGGAAGACCTGTGGGGCCGGATCATCGTCTCGATCCAGGCCAACCGATCGCTGTGGCTCGTCAACTTCGAGTCTGTCGCGTCCGTACGGCAGGACGACGAGATCCGGGGGATGATCGCCGGCGGCCAGGAGCTGGCCAGGGCCTCGCTGGCGCGGGCGTTCGCCGGCCTCGGCCCGGACAGCGATCCGGGCGAGGTCCACGCGACCGGATCGCACTACCTCGCCCTGCTCGTCGGGCTTGCCTCCCAGTGGCTCACCGACCCGGAACGCGCGCCGACGGCAGAGCAGTTCGCCGCCGCCAACTTCAGCTCCGGCCGGCGCCGCCAATGACGGCCCCAAGACGGAGGCGCCGGTCAGGGAAGTGCCGGAGTTCAGGACACGCCAACTGGGCGACGACAGCGGGTGATCGGCTGACGGGGTAGACCGGACGCCGAAGGCGGGCTACGCGGTTCGGCGTGCCTGGCGTACGCCTCCCCGCCACACGCCGGCGATGGCGCGGGTCGCGGTGATGTCCACCGTCGGGTCCCCCTCCACCAGCAGCAGGTCGGCCCGCAGCCCCCGGGCGATCCTGCCCCGGTCGGCGAGGTCGAAGCAGCGGGCGGTCAGGCTGGTGGCCGCCGCCAGCGCCTCCTCGGCCGTCAGGCCTGCCTCGGTCAGCAGCAGCAGCTCGTGGTGCAGCCCCGCCCCGTGCACGGGCCCGAACGGCGTGCAGTCGGTCCCCGCCAGGAGCGGCACCCCGGCACGCACCAGCGCCGCCGCCGACCGGGAGGCGTTGAGCACGCCTCGCGAGTGCATGGGCACGTCGGTGATCTCCCTGCCGAACGTGGCCTTCGACCGCTCCGACAGCCGCCCCGCGATCCGCTCGTCCCGCAGCAGCTCCTGGCCGCCGGGGTCCCCGGTGACGGCCTCGATGTAGGTGATCGTGCTGACCACGAACGCGTCGTACGACGCGATCCGGGCGGCCAGCTCCTCGGCCTGCTCCTCCCCGGCGTCGGAGTAGAGGTGCGCCAGCCCGTCGGCGCCCGCGTCGAGCGCGATGAGCGCCTCCCGCGCGGTGACCGTGTGCGCGATGACCCGCAGGCCCGCGGCATGCCCGGCCTCGACCAGGACCGCGGCGACCTGAGGGCTGAGCACCGGGAGCGACATCCCGGACGCCCCGCCGTCGTCGACCGCGATCTTCAGGTAGTCCACGCCCTCCGCCAGCCGCGCCTCCACGAACGCCTTGGCCTGGTCGGAGTCGGCCACCGTGTCGAGCCCGGTGCCGGAGCCCAGGGCCCTGAGCACGTCCGGGGTCATGATCTGGGTGGGATGCCCGCCGGGCGCGGTGGCGATCATGCTGGAGCTGCGCAGGTCCGCCACGTCGTCGCGCTCGGCCGCCTGCCGGCGCTGGGCGGCGAGGACGGGCGGCAGGTTGTTCATGTCGAGCTCGGTGGTGACGCCGAACTTCAGCGCCTCCTCCAGGTCCCCGTCGAACGCGTGCGCGTGGGCGTCGATCAGGCCCGGCAGCAGGGTCTTCCCCGTCCCGTCCACCTCGACGTCCACCGGCTCGCCCGGCTCGCCGATGCGCTCGCCGTCGATCACGACGTCGGCGCCCGTCACGGTCCGCTCACCGTCGAAGACGCGGACGTCGCGGATCAGAGTACGCATTGACCACTCCATGTAGTTTGACGTCTAACTACTTCGGGACGGAATGAACCCCTTCCCAAAGATGATTACGCGTCGAATAGTACGACATCAAACTATCTCCGGACAAGCCGACGGCCCGCGCCCCCCGAGCGAGGAGCGCGGGCCGTCACCTGCCGATCAGTGCGAGAACGCCTGGAACTCGGCCGCCCTGACCTGGTCACGCAGCGGGCTGGCCGTCCCGCAGTCGGTCGCGGAGTTCGGATCGCTGTCCTGCTCACCGGCGTACCGCGGGTTGCCGGTGCACTGCGTGCTGACCACGCGGAACATCAGATGCGTGGCACTGGTGGCCCGTACCCCGAACGACTTGAAGATCAGGTCCGCGCCGCGGGGACGCGGCAGCCCAGAGTCGAACGCGTTCGCCGGGCTGGTGTAGATCTTGGTGAAGTTCGCCGGTTGCGCGCAGTCCGCGCTGCAGGCCAGCACCTCGAAGGCGCGCAGGCTGGAGAAGCGGTTCTGGGCGCCGGGATCGGCGGGATCGCCGATGTTGGGCCTGAGCATCGCGCTCACCTGCACCCTGCGGATCTTCACGGGGCTGTCGCCCGCCAGGTCCACGACGACCGACTTGCCCGCCGGCGCGCCGGTGAGCGAGGCCCAGTTCGTGGCCTCGGTCTCGTCGATCAGCTTGGCCTGGTTGACGCCGTCGCCTGCCGCCGTCGCGCCGCCGGCCCCCGATGCGAGGTTGCGGGTCAGGAGCAGCGGAAGGGGCAGTTTCACGCCGGGGAGCACCACGTACTTCAGCCGCGTGTGCCCGAACCCGCTGCCCGCGACCACGAAGTCGTAGGCGCCCGGGGTCATCTCCACGGTGTCGCCGAGCGGCGTCGCGGGGTCGGTGTCGGCGACCGGGACCACGCGCCCCTCGTAGTCGCCCACGTACAGCCGCAGCGCCGCGTCCTTCGCCTCGCCGAGCGGCTTGAGCTGCAGCGAGCCGTTCTTGCCCGCCGGGTTGACGAAGCTCGGCGTCGGGTCGGGATCGTTCGGGCCGGCACTGGCCGCGCCCTGGCCCAGGCCGTGCTCGGCGAACGCGCGCCACATGATGTCCTGGTTCGCGCCGCCGAAGCGGATCGCGTCGGCCGCGAGCAGCGCGTCGCGGTGATCGACGTAGCTGACCGCGCCCGAGGCCATCAGCAGGAGGGCGTCGAACGAGAGCTGCGCCCAGCGCCGGTTGCCCGGGCACTTGTCGACCGGCGTCTGGCCGTCGGCGCAGGCCCGCTGCTGCTTGGCCGTGCCCTGGCCGTACCGCTTGACGAACGCCGCGCGCACGTCGAACTGGGTGGCCGACCAGATCTCGCCGTCGGCGTGCACCTGCTGGCCGACGATGTCGTAGTTCATGTCGCTGTAGTTGAGCGGCGACTTCGACATGTCGTAGTTCCTGATGCCACGCGCCTTGTCCCCGGTCACGTAGCCGCCGGTGACGTACGGGGTCAGGCCGGAGGGACGGAACCCGTACTCGAAGAGGTGCTCCATCGCGACCAGGTCGGAGGTGCTCTCGTTCATGGCCCCGGCCTGGGCGCCGCTCCAGCCGGCGTTCGGGCCGCCGATCATGCGGCCGGAGATGGCGTGCGTGTACTCGTGGCCGATGACCGACATGTCGTAGTCGCCGTCCACGCACGGGGAGTAGAACGAGCCCGCGATTGGCTGCCACAGGTACATGTTCGTGATCGGCGCGACCCCGTCGGGGCCGGTGATCTGGTTGGCGTTGTCGCGTACGGACAGCACCCGGGCGCCGGCCTGGGCGTTGCCCTGCTCGGGGTCGTTGCCGAGCCCGCCGCGGTCGCCGTTGTCGGCCTGCATGTTCCAGGCGGTCTCGGTGAAGCCGAGCCGGTAGGACCAGTCGTGCATGCGGTTGTGCATGGCGTTCAGGTTGGCGATGGCGGCTTCGAGGTCGGCCTCGCCGGGCTGGTCGAACGTCGCCGGGTCGCACTTGGCCTCGTACCAGGTGTTACGCCATGGATAGGTGTAGTTCCTGCTGGGAGTGAGCACGTTGGAGCGGGTGCCGACGGTGAACGGGTCGCCGTTCGCCCGGTTCTCGTAGGTCCTGGCCGAGTTGCCGATGCTGGTGCCGGTCGGCGTGTTCGTGGCGTGGTCGACGTCCCACGCCTTGCCCGTGCCCGGGTCGCCGCCTGTCACGTAGTCGCAGCCGGGGCCGGCCGCGAAGCACCAGGTCTTGCGGGTGTCGGCGGAGGAGTAGTCGTCACGCGGGTTCGACGGGAAGGCCGACCAGTGCGGGTTCTCCGGGTCGAAGTGGTCGACCAGGTTCTCGCGGACGAGGATGGCGCCGCTGACCGCGTCCACGTGCGTCGTGTACGCCGCCGCCTCGCCCTGCTGCCCGCCCCCGATCAGGACCACCTGGTACGCGTTGTGCACCCCGTCGGGCGCCGGCACCGCCACCGGGGTGGCCTGCTTGGTGGCCGCGGTCGCCAGGTCGATGCCGCCGTCCCTGGCCGCGATCTCCAGGGCCTGCTGCGCGCTGAGCGTGGCGGCCGGGGGCGCCTGCGCGGAGCGCGACAGCGAGGACGTGACGTGCCTGACCTGGCCGCCGGCCACGCCGACCGCGACGAGGCCGTCCACGCCGGCCGGCAGGTCGCCGAAGCGCTGCCGCAGCAGCACGGCGTGACCCGCGCCGATGGGGTTGACGGCGACCTTCTCCAGCGCGTCGACCGCCTCGGCGCTCAGGCCGAAGACGGCCTCGTTGCTCTTGAGGTAGGCGCGGGCGGCCTGTTCGGGGTCGGATCCGAGGCCGTCGGCCAGGGGCTGCGCGCTGATGACGGTGGCCGGGGTGCCCAGCGCGTTCCAGCGGATCTCGGCCGCGGAGCCGGCGACGCGCGCGTTGGCCCCCGCGGGCGGCGGCACCCGGCCCTGACGGTTGTCAAGATCGGGTTTGCCGTGGTTCTCGGCCTGGAAGTCGTGGATCTCCGGAGCCTGCCCGCCGGGTTGGCCTTGGGCGGCCCCTGCGAGGGGTAGAGCCGACGCGATGACCGCGACGACGATCAGTGTGCTGCGTAACCAGGGCTTGGTCGACACGATTCCCTCCTGCGTGCCAGGGATGCGCAGATTGCGCGCATCTCCGCAAGAGGTAACACCGCTTCAATTGCCTGACAAGATCTTGTAAGGGCCGCAATATCGGCGTATAAGCCCTTTAGCGAAACGTGCGGGACAGGTGGCCGGCGCCTCGGCGAACCCATGCGGATCGCTCTCAAAACGACCATCCCTTATGTGGAATGAGGGGTTGGTCCGCCGCGCCCGGCTCAGTTCCCGCACTGATCATTCAACCTCCGCCCGATGCGGGCCGCAACCGGATTTACGGTGCGGCCCGCGCCTGACGCTCAGCGGTCGGCGAACACGGAGGCGTAGATCGGCCGGCCGTGCTCGGTGACCACCTGACCGGCCAGCCCGTCACCGGTGACGGTGGACAGCCGCAGGTCCAGGTAGCGCTCGTCCTCGACCATCCGCAGGTCACCGCCGGGCTCCGGCAGCCAGGAGGCCACCTCCGCCATCCGCTCGGCCCGGTCGCGCGCCAGCTCCGCGCGCAGCCCGGCCAGGTCCGTGGCGTCGTACGGCTCCGCGGCGCTCAGCGCGGGCTCGGCCCGCCAGGCGCCGACCCCGTACGCGAAGCAGACCAGGGGCATCCACATCTCGGCGAAGTACACCGGGTCGGGCGCCAGCTCCAGCCCCGCGAACCGGTCGCGGAGGAAGAACAGCGCCCCCAGCTGGCCGGGCAGCAGCTCCAGCCGGCTCTGGAACTGCGTCAGCGTGGCCCGCTTGCGCGACAGGATCTGCTCCAGGTGCCCGCGGGACGGCAGCCCGTACGCCCGGTTGAGCGCCGTGATGTCCGGCCACAGCTTGGCGTAGTCTTTGCGGCCGCGCAGCCGCATCGCCTGGGCGCGCAGCTCGGCGGGCAGCACGAAGAACCACTGGTCGCGGCCCTCCAGATAGCCGCCCTGCCCGGCCTGGACGCAGCAGGCGTCGTCGAAACGCCTGGTCTGCCCCGCGCCGAGCAGCGCCGAGGAGCACAGGGCGTGGTTCTGCGCCGCGTCCTGGATGTAGCCGAGGTGCAGCGGCACGATCGCCACGCCTTCGCGGGCGCCGTTGTGCAGCTCCACCTGGCCGTAGCCGACGACCCGCTTGAGCTTCAGCCCGGAGCGGGGCGGCACGATCCCGGGCCGCTCGGGGCCCCATACGGGCACCATGGTCAGCGCCCCGGCCCGCTGGGGCGGGCCGGCGCGGTAGCCGTCCAGGTCGAGCGGTGCGGGCAGCAGCGTGCCGAGCGGTGTCATGTCCGTCCTCCTTCCAGTCGGCTGAGCATGGCGGTGCGGATCCAGCCCTGGCCGGGCGCGCAGTGGCCGAACAGCCACGGCAGCAGCCCGGCGAAGTCGTCCTGGTGCCAGAACGCCTGCCGGGGCAGGTCCGGCGCCGGGTCGCGCAGGGTCAGGTCGTCGCCACGGGTGAATGTCGCCTGGCAGAGCACCACGGGCGTGGCGTCTTCCGTGTACGGCAGCGTCGCGACCACTCTGGCCAGGTCGCCCGGCAGGTGGTTCTCGTAGCCGTCGGTCACGATCACCACCAGGTCGGGCCGGGTGCCGAGGGCGTCGAGCAGCCCGGTCGCCAGGTCGGTCGCGTGCCTCGGGTCGTGCTCGGGGCCGCCGGTCTCGATGACCGTGAGCCGCTCGCAGACCTCGGCCAGCACCAGCCGCAGCGCGGCGGCCTGCGACATGACCGCCCACTCGCGCTCGCCGTAGCCGCGCATGGAGCCGGACGTGTCGAGCACCATGGCCACGCTGCCCGGCAGGCGCGGCAGCCCGCGCGTCACCTCGGCCACGTACCCCGCCAGGGCGGGACGCAGCTCGGCCGCCGGTCCGCCCCGGTAGAGGTGGACCAGCGTCGCGGCGATGTCGCCCCGGTTGGTCGGCGTGACGATCGGCACGTGCTCCCTCACCGGGTCCAGCGGCGCGGGCGGCTCCTGCGGGGCGATCGCGCCGTGCGTACCCGGCCCGTAGAGCGCGCGCACCCGCTCGATCGCGGCGGCCGGGTCGGACACGAAGCGCAGCAGGCTCCTGCGCAGGTAGCCGGAGCCGGTGTCGCCCGCGCCGATCAGGCGCGCGCACGCCCGGGCGGTCGCCTTGCCGAGCGCGTGCTCGAAGCAGCCGGCCAGGGTGGCCCTGCGTGCCTCGATCAGCTCGCCCGCGTCCGGGTGTTCCAGGACGAAGGCGAGGATGGCCCGGGTGGTGTGCTTGTGGTTGGCCCGCAGCCGCCGCAGGGCGAGCAGCACGGTGACGGCGTGCGCGGGCGGCAGGCCGAACAGCAGCGCCCGCGTGACCTTGGCCAGGATGTTCCGGGTCCGGTCGTCGAGGCCGTCCTGCGAGTCGGCCAGCGTACGCAGCAGCACGCGGGCGCGCTGCCAGGGGAGCACACCGGGCACCAGCGCCAGCAGCGCGTATCCCTCGGGGTCGCTAAGCCGGGCACTCCGGTGGAGCTCCACGTCGTCCCACGCCAGATCGCCGCCCCGGGAGAGAACCAGCGGGGCGTCATGCGTCCGGAAATGCGAGAGAAGAAGAGGGGTGTCCACGGGACAAAAGCTTAAGAATCCCGTCCACCCGACGAAACTGATTTTTTCGTACGTAGCCGGATTCGGTCGCATTCGTCAAACACTTTTTGGCAGACGGCGAATTCGGCGTCGGTATAGGCGAGCAAATGGACTGTTTCGATACCGCTTGGGGGGTTGTGGGCTAGATGGGCGACGATGGCGGCGAGCATGCTCTGCACGGTGGGCTCGATCGCCGCCCCCGCCTCGCCGGTGCCGAAGATGGGGAACACGATCGAGGCCGCGCGGCCGTCATCGAGATTCTCGGCGCGCAGGAACACGTTGCGCACGCACGCCCCCAGATTGTCCACCTGCCGGTACCCGGCGCCCGCGGTCCCGTGGACGACGGCGGCGTGCACGATGCGCATGACCCCGTTCCGCCTGGCCAGCTCGTGCGCCCCGGCCACGATGGCGGTGCCCGGCTCCACCGGCACGTTGGCGCCGACCAGCGCGGAGAGCTCGTCGGCCACGCAGTCCTCGGTCACCCGCTCGGTCAGCGGGTCGCGGCGGGCGCCCTCGTAGCGGATGACGGCGGAGATCGAGCGCTCGTGGAACCTGGACATCTGCATGTCGGTGTTCTCGGAGTTCACCCACACGTCCACGTCCTTGACGTTGCGCAGATCTCCGGTGATCAGGACGATCTTCCGCTCGGGCCGCCCGATCACGGTGTAGTCGTAGGTCCCGGCCGCCTCGATCGGCCGGGGCTGACCGAGCTTCTCCTTCATGTCGAGCTGCTTGCGCAGGGCCGCGTTCGCCTTCTTCTCCTCATCCAGCCGGCCCGCGGTGCGCATGGCGCGCGGGCCGTACCACCAGATGAAGACGAACAGGCCGGCGGCGCCCGTCATGGTCGCGCCCATGAAACCCGCGGAGAACTCGCTCTGCGGAAAGAAGGAGAACAGCAGGATGACCGGGAAAAGGGCGAGCAGTAACCAGGAGATTGTGTGCAGCCGTTCGTTGCCCCCGTCTTGGGAGCGCCACACCTGCCAGGCGAACGCGCCCAGGCCGAGAAGGAGGCTGAGCACCGCCATGAGCAGGACGACAGGGTCGGCCGCCATTTGACCTCCCAGCCCGAGACAAACGCGGGAACGCATTTCTCAGGCTAATACCCCGGGGGCGTAGGCGAGCGGGAATGCGCACCACGGCGGCGGACAAATCGGTGGCCATTTGCGGACATCAACCGTCCCAGGGGTGGACGGCTGGAACTCCAACGCCGATGCTGGTTGGCAGCACCGTCGTGATCACCGGCCCACCGGGAGAGCTGAATGAACGCCCCTACTTGGACCCGCCGCGTCGCCGCCCCGATCGTCGGCCTGACCGTCGTGCTGGCGGTGGGCGCCGTCCCGGCGCAGGCGGACGACCCGTCGTCCCCGTGCTCGGACGCGACCGTGGTCCGGACACCACAGTCGGCCGTGGTGCTGGCCGACGGCGACTCCGGAGGCAAGCGCCCCGTATGAGAGCGGCGGTCACCCAGCGGCCCTGTGACGGCGCGGTCAGTGCGAGTGGATCTGGGCGTGGGCCTCTCCGAGTGAAGCGCCCGCCAGGAGCGCCGCGACCCCGCCGGTGAAGTTGGCGCACTGGAGGATGTCCTCGTGCGGGCAGGCCAGGCCATGGGCGATGGCCGTACGCGCCACCTGAGCCCGGGCGATCTGCTGGTCCAGCTCGGCGAGCTTGCGTCGGTAGAGCTCCCGCCAGCCGTCACCGGCCGGCGAACGAGTCGCGACGAACGCCTTGATCTCGCGCAACGTGAAACCGACGTCCCGCAGCAACACCACCACGCCGACCAGCCTGACCGCCGAGGGCGGATAGCGCCGCCGGCCTGAGGCCCGGGGCGGTGCCGGGAGCAGGCCGAGCTCCTCCCAATAGCGCAGGGCCGAGGTGGCGACACCCGTGCGGCTCGCCAGCTCACCGATCGTCAGCTGCTCATCCATTTGACTTCAAGCGTACTTGAAGTCGTTGACTGCGATCATGCAGACAGCAGGCACATCTCTCAAGCGACGCGTGATCAGATACCTGGTGGGCCAGGCCCATCGCCCCCGGGGCGTCGTCGGGTGGGCGAACGGCTGGATGTTCGCCCTCCGCCCCTCCAACCGGCGGCGCAACATCTGGGCGGTGTCGTTGCTGGACGTACGGCCCACCGACCGGGTGCTCGAGATCGGATTCGGTCCCGGCATCGCCATCGCCGAGCTCGCCGCCCGCGCCACCCGGGGCCACGTCTTCGGCGTCGACCACTCGCGGGCCATGGTCCGGCAGGCCGCCCGCCGCAACGCCGCCGCCGTCCGCGCCCGGCGCGTGCACCTCACGCACGCCTCCGTGGAGCGGTTGCCGAGCTTCGGCGACCCGCTCGATGCCATCCTCGCCGTCAACTCCGCGGGGTTCTGGCCCGACCCGGTGGAGCGGCTTCGCGAGCTGCGCCGACTGCTCCGCCCCGCAGGACGCATCGCCCTCGTCAGCCAGCCCCGCTGCCCCGGCGCCACCCGGGACACGACGGTCCGGGCCGCACAGGAGCTTCAGGACCTGCTCACCCGGGCCGGCTTCACCCACCTGCGGGTCGAGACCCTTGAGCTCGATCCGCCCGTCGCCTGCGTGCTCGCCGGCAATCCCGGCTGACCGGAAGCTCGGCAGGCCGTCATGACCCGCGGACCGCACGCACACCGCCCGGCCTCCGGCTCATCAAGGCTGCCTCGGTACGACCGGCCTTTCCCTCGGTACGACCGGCCTGAGCGGACGCAGGCCGCGGGTGGGATTCACGGAGTGAAGTAGTGGCCCTCGTCGAGATCGGCGAGCAGCCCCGGGTGGTCCGGCCACCATCCCAGGAGCTCGCGGGTCAGCGCGCTGGAGGCCGGGTTGTCGGTGGCGGCGGCGAAGGAGAGCCAGCCGAAGTGGGCCGCCGCCTGCTCCGCCGGGATGCTGACCGCCGGCAGACCGAGATGGCGGCCGATGATCTCGGCGACGTCTCCGCGCGGAGCCTCCTCGTCCGCGACGCCTGACTCGCTCGGGCTGGCCAGACCGGCCGCGTGGTCCCCTGGTGTGCGGGCGGGCGGGCGCATGGGCAGAGGCCCGGCGGGTGTCCGCCGGGCCTCTACGGGACGTGCCGAGCTCCCGAGGTCTAGTAGATGCGGTACTTACGGCCGCAGTTGTCGAACTTGCCGGCCCAGCAGGTGAACGTGTAGACCTTCTTGATCCCCCGCCCGCTCCAGCTGCCGGTGACCTTGCCGTCCCAGGCGCGGTTGAACTTGTGCCAGCTGCCGTTCTTGTAGAACTCGAACCACACCCAGGCCTTCTTGCCGCCGACCTTGTCCACGCCGTACCACTTCGTGAAGACCGTGCCGCCGCTCTTCCACGTCTTGCCGAAGGTGTAGGCCTTGTGGTCGCTGGAGAAGAACTTGCCCCAGCTCTTGGAGGAGGCGGACTGGGAAGCGGTCTGCGTGGCCGCCTGGGCGGCGGGGGTCAGGGCGAGGCCGGTGACGGCCATGGAGCCCGCGAGAGTCGCGATCGCGAGGGTCTTGCGCATTGAGGTCCTCCCCGTTGTCAGTGAGCCGGTCGATCCCGGCGACAGGGACATTACGGAGTGTCTGGTCGATCATCTGTGGACAAATCCACACGCCGGACGTGATCGGGAACACACTCGCGGGAGTGGTGATCGGGTAGGGGTGGAGTGGCGCGTTCCTCAAGAAACCGGGCGAAGGGGGATCAGCGCTTGACGAGCATCCTGTCCGAGGGGAGCGGGACGAACGGTGTCTGCGCCGACTTGGCGGCCGCGGCACCGCTTTCCCCGCATGCCGCCAGGAGCAGGTGATTCGAGATCGCCGGGTCGATCTCGTTCGGCTCCAGCTGGCCGTTCTCGTCGATGCGCTGATATTTCATCAGGTTCATCCCGAACGAGAGCCGGCGGTTTCCGTCCGCGCTGATCAGCGACTGGGTGCCCATGCCGAAGACGCCCCCGTCGTGGCCCCAGAATCGGCCGCACGGGAGGTCGGCGGAGTAGAGGCCGAGCCCGTAGTTCATCGCGATGCCGCCGCCCAGCGAGACGAGCACCGTCTTCTGCATCTCCGCGAGCTGCGCCGCGCCGATCAGCTCGCCGCGCAGCAGCGCCCGGTAGAACTGGTTGAGATCGTGCATCGTGGAGACCATGGCACCGGCCGTGCTCGCCCACGACATGTTGTAGACGCTGTAGTCGCGGGGCGGGTCGATGAAGCCGTACCACGACTCGTACGCCTTGGAGTGCGGCCCGGGGATCTGCGGCGTACGCGGGAAGGACGTGTGCCGCAGACCGGCCCTGCGGATGACGTTGCGGGTGATGTACTCCTCGGCGTCGACGCCCGTCACCTTCTCCAGCAACAGGCCCGCGAGCACGTAGTTCGTGTTGGAGTACATCCCGGGCGTCGCCCCCGGCTGCCCGGTCGGCGTGGCGGCCAGGCCCAGCCGCACCAGCTCCTCAGGGGCGAACGTGCGGAAGCGGTTGTCGTCCAGGCTGGTGGTCGTGCCCTCAAGAAGCGAGGGGAACGCCGGGCCGACGTGGTCGGCGATGTGGCTGGTGTGGTTGAGCAGCATCCGCACGGTGATCTGCTGGCCGCGCTCGCCGGGGACCAGGTCGGGCAGGTAGCGGGCGACTGGGGCGTCCAGGTCGATGGCGCCACGGGCCACCTGCTGGAGCACGGCCACCGAGGTGAACGTCTTGGTGATGCTGCCG
The DNA here is from genome assembly GCF_005889725.1 of Nonomuraea zeae. GTDB lineage: Bacteria > Actinomycetota > Actinomycetes > Streptosporangiales > Streptosporangiaceae > Nonomuraea > Nonomuraea zeae. The sequence goes on along the minus strand of NZ_VCKX01000051.1, from coordinate 35,185 downwards.
ATCCGGTGCACCATGTCAGGCTGCACCGGCCTGCGCGTGTCCACGTCCGCCACGCCTGCCGCGCCCTGCCAGGTCTCGCGTCCGTCGCGGACCTCGGCGTAGATGCCGTACATCCCGGCTTCGTGCACGGCGTCCAGGCTCCGGCGCAGCGCCTGCCGGTCCAGCGTCGAGCCCGCCGTCGCCGAGCTCGACGGCTCGGCGGGCGTGCCGGCGGCCCGCTGGAGCGCCGCGGCCGGGCCGGGCACGGCCAGGGCCGCCGCCAGCAGCGCGCCGGTGGTGGCCGCTCCGGCCTTCATCGCAATCTTCGAGAATCGGCGAAAAGTCATGCTTGTCAGCATGATCCACTCAATTCCGGCGAGGTTAGTCCATGGTGTCACCGGCTTTCCATGACACGGGTCATGCGGCATTCATGACATCGGCCCCCTGCCATGGCGGCCGGGCGGGGAATGACCAGTACTCTTCATTACCGGCCGGTCGCCCCGAGGAAAGGACACCCCGGATGCCCCATGCGGCGAGGCCCACGGTCACGCTGCACGACGTGGCCGCGGCGGCCGGAGTCTCCATCTCCACCGCATCCAGGGTCCTGAGCGGCAGTGCCAGGAAGGTCGCCCCCGAGTTCGAGGCCCGCGTGCTGGCCGCCGCCGCGGCGCTGCGCTACACGGCGGACGCCTCGGCCAGGGCGATGCGCCGGGCGAGCGACTCGATCGCGCTGGTCGCCGACGACCTCTCGACGCCGTCCATGGGCATGATCGTCGCCGCGATGGAACGCGAGGCCCGTACGGCCGGCGCCTTCGTCACCGTCACCTCCACCATGGGCGCCCCGGAACGCCAGCTCGAGACCGTTCGCCAGTTGCGCGCCCTGCGCCCGCGCGCGCTCGTGCTCACCTCCAACCGCTTCCTGACGAACGCCCTCGAAGGCGGCCTGCTCAGGGAACTCGACCTGTACGAGCGGGAGGGCGGGCGCGTCGTCATCGTCGGCGAGACCGACCTGAATTTCGATTCGATCGGCGTCGACAATCGCGCCGCTGGCCGGTCAGCAGGCGCTTTCGCCGCGAAAATCGGGCACCGGCGGGCGGTGATATTCGGCGGCGAAAGAGAATTGGTGAACCTGGCCGATCGGCGGGCCGGTTTCGTCGAGGGGCTGCGTGCCGGGGGCGTGGCCGAGCGCGATATCCGGATCGTTCACTGCGAGGTCAGCAGGCAGGGCGGATTCGACGCGGCGCAGCGGCTGGCCGCGGCGGGAATGGACGGAGGCGAAATGGTTCTCGCGGGCAATGACACCATTGCCATCGGGGCCATGTCGGGTTTTCGCGCGGCCGGTCTGGCGGTGCCGGCGGACGTTTCCGTCACCGGCGTGGACGACATCCCGCTCGCGAGCGACGTGACGCCGCGGCTGACGACCGTCGCGCTGCCGCTCGCGCAGGCGGGCGCGGAGGCGATCCGCCTCGCGCTGGAAAAGTCGGACACGGTCAGAAGGCTGACCCTCGAAGGCCGGTTGATCATCCGCGAGAGCGCCGGTTGATCCGGCACCCCGGCCGGCGCTGACCAGGCGAGCGCCTCTTCGCCGAGGTGACCTGTAGTAGGCGCGGGACCGAGCGGCGGGCCTGCCGGGCCGGCTCGCGCCCCCTGCTCACACCCCGTGACCACCCTCGTGCGCACGCCGCCCTGAGTCCCCGGCAGCACTCTTGACGCTCGCGTAACAGCCATGCAAACTGCGGAATACGTTTTCCCAAGGCGGCCGTCCCGTCCCCTGGTGGCTGGAGGTCACGAATGATCGCGTCGAGGAGGCCCCGCGTGAGCGCGCTCGGCGAGCTGCGGGCCGAGATCGACGGCGCCTGATCCCCCAGGCCGGCACACAGGAGCAAGATCTTGTCTCAACGGAACTATCGGGCCGCGATCATCGGGACCGGTGGCATCGCCCACGCGCACGCCGAGGCCCTGATCGGGTCCGGCGGCCGGGCGAGCCTGGTGGCCGTGGCCGACACGGACGCGGGCCGGGCGAGCGAGTTCGCCGCCAAGTTCGGCGTGCCGCGCAGCCACGGCAGCGCGGCGGAGCTGCTGCGCGAGGAGGAGCTGGACGTCGTCCACCTCTGCACCCCGCCGCAGTCGCACGCCCCGCTGGCCATCGCGTGCCTGGAGGCCGGGGTCACGGCCCTGGTGGAGAAGCCGCCGACGCTCTCGCTCGCCGAGTTCGACGCGCTGATCGAGGCGGAGCGCCGCTCGACGGCGCACGTCGCGACCGTCCTGCAGCACCGCTTCGGCGCCGGCGCGCTCCGCCTGCGCCGGCTGGCCGCCGCGGGCGAGCTGGGCCGGCCGCTGCTGGCCACCTGCGCCACCCAGTGGTACCGGGACGAGGACTACTACGCGGTGCCGTGGCGCGGCACCTGGGAGTCCGAGGGCGGCGGGCCGACGATGGGCCACGGCATCCACCAGTTCGACCTGCTGCTCTCGGTGCTCGGCCCCTGGAGCGAGGTCACGGCCGTGGCCGCCCGCCGGGCCCGCTCCGTCGACACCGAGGACGTGTCGATGGCGCTGGTGACGTTCGAGAGCGGCGCCGTCGCCACGGTCGTCAACTCCGTCGTGTCTCCGAGGCAGACCTCCGAGCTGCGCTTCGACTACGAACGCGCCACGGTCGAGGTGGCGCACCTGTACGGCTACACCGACGACGACTGGAGCGTGACCCCCGCCCCCGGTCACGACGACGTGGCCGCGCTCTGGGCCGCCGGGCGCACCGCCGGGTCCAGCGGCCACCGCGGCTGGCTCGCCGCCGTGCTCGACGCGCTCGACCAGGACCAGGCGCCCCCGGTGACCGCCGAGGACGCCCGGCGGACGATGGAGTTCATCGCCGCCCTGTACGCCTCCGCCTTCACCGGCGAGCGCGTACGAAGTGGACAGATCACTGCAGACAGCCCGTTCGCCCAGAAGATGGACGGCACGGGCACCCCGTGGGAAAAGGTGAGGAATTCGTGACCCTGCAGGCCAACCACGCGCTCGGCCGGTCGGTCTCCGTCTCGGCGGGCGGCGTCGAGCTGTTCACCTACACCTACCGCCCCGACACGCCGGTGCTGGAGTCGCCGAAGCCGTACCTGCACCCGATCCGCACCCGCGGTGGCGCGCTGGTGTCGCTGTTCAGGCCGCACGACCACGTCTGGCACAAGGGCATCGCCTGGTCGCTGCCGCACGTCGGCGAGCACAACTTCTGGGGCGGCCCGACGTACGTGCACGGGCGGTCGTACGTGCAGCTCGACAACAACGGCAGCGCCACGCACCGCGAGCCGATGACGCTGTCGGCGGACGGCGGCCGGGTCGAGATCGGGCACGAGCTCGACTGGACCGCGCAGGCCGGCGAGCCGATCACCGAGGAGCGGCGCTCACTCGCCGCGACCGTCGTGGACGACGAGACCTGGGCGCTGGTCTTCGACACGGCCATGACGAACGTGTCGGGCGCCGCGCTCATGTTCGGCTCACCGACCACGAAGGGGCGCGAGAACGCCGGGTACGGCGGCCTGTTCTGGCGCGGCCCGAGGTCGTTTACCGGCGGCGTCATCCAGTCGCCGGACGGGGCGGGCGGCGACGAGCTGCGCGGCAGGCGGGCGGAGTGGTTCGGCTTCCGCGGCCGGCACGACGAGAGCGGTGAGCACTCGACGATCGTCATGGTGGACGACAGCGCGAACCCGCAGCACCCGCCGCAGTGGTTCGCGCGCAGCGAGGACTTCGCATGCCTGTGCCCCGCGCCGTTCTTCGGCGAGGAGGTGGAGCTGCCGCCCGGCCAGACGCTCCGCTTCAGGTACGCGGTCGTGATCGCCGACGGCGACCGCGGCGAGGACGGCACGGCGCTGCTGGCCGCGCGCGGCAGGGAAGCGCTCGCATGACGTTCCCCGGCGGCACGTCGGTCAGCCGGCTGGCGGTCTACTCGGGCGCCGCGCACGCCGACGGCCTGGAGGGCGGCACGCCGCACCTGCACACGGCCTCCACCGAGGCGTACGTGGTCATCGGCGGGCGCGGCACGCTGCAGACGCTCGACGCGCACGGCCTGAGAGAGACGGAGCTGGGCGCCGGATCGACGGTGTGGTTCACGCCGGGCACCATCCACCGGGCGGTCAACGGCGGCGGGCTGGAGGTCGTGGTCGTCATGTCGAACGCCGGTCTGCCCGAGGCGGGCGACGCGGTCATGACGTTCCCGGCCGAGGTCGTGGCCGATCAGGAGCGCTACCGGGAGGCCGCGGCGCTGCCGGGGCCGGGCGCGGACCCCGCGGCGATCGAGGCGGCCGTGGCGCGGCGGCGGGACCTGGCCGTCGAGGGCTTCCTGCGGCTCGCCGACGCCGTGCGCGCCGGTGACCCGGCCCCGCTCCAGCGCTTCTACGACCACGCCGTGGCCCTGGTACGCCCCAAGGCGGCGGCCTGGCGCGGCATCTGGGAGCGTACGGTCGCCCAGGAGACCCGCCGCACGGCGGGCATCCTCGACGCCCTGGAGCGCGGCGACGGCGCCCACCTCCTGGAGTCGGCGCTGATGGAGAGCCGGCCGGAGGAGCGCTGGGGCATGTGCGGCCACCTGCGCGCGCACGACGTGGCACACCCGGTCGTCCACACCCCGGCCGGCTGACCGGCCATCACGCTCGGGTCGCCCGCGACGGCCGTGCTCTCCCCGGCCGCCGTCGCCGTGCACGACTTCGAGAGCCGGCCGGCCGGGCCCCTCGCCGGAGGTGACGGGCTCGTGGCGGGCGGCGCGGGCGGCGGCGTCGAGGTCGTCGAGACCACGGAGGACAGGAGGGAAGTTGACGCGTACGGCGAACAGCGGCAGTACCAGCGGGTCCCAGGCGTTCGCGCTGAAGGGCATCGTCACCGTCGCCGTCACCAGGAACACCGTCGTCGCGCCGGTCGAGTACAGCGCCGGCAGGACCCACCACGGCAGCGTCCACATCGACGACTTCCGGGTCTCCCAGAGCGCCGCGATCGAGAGCCCGGCGAGCCGATGACCGCGGTGCCACAATGATCGGCATGGATGACGGGTCCCCGGCCCCGGCCTCCCCGCCGACCCTGCACGACGTCGCCCGGGAGGCCGGGGTCTCCATCGCCACGGCGTCGCGCGCGCTCAACGGCAGCGCGCGCAACGTCAGGTCGGAGAACGCCTCCCGGGTCCGGGCGGCGGCGGCCAAGCTCGGCTACGAGCCGCACCTGTCGGCGCAGGCCATCGCCAGGGGCTCGACCAGGACCGTCGCGCTGGTGGTGCGCGACGTGGCCGACCCCTACTTCTCCTCCATCGCCGTGGGGGTGACCGAGGAGGCGCAGGCGGCGGGCCTCATCGTCACCATGGCGGTGGCCGACGGCTCACCCGAGCGCGAGCTGGAGATCGTCAGGACGCTCCGCGGTCAGCGCCCGCGCGCCATCATCGTCGCGGGCAGCCGCATCGACGGCGCGGGGACGCGGGACGCGCTCATCGAGGAGCTGACCGAATACCGTACGGCCGGGGGGCGGGTCGTCCTGATCAGCCAGCGGGACCTGCCGTTCAGCACGGTCACCATCGACAACCACGACGGCGCGGCCCGGCTCGCCACGGCGCTGCTCGGGGCCGGCTACCGGCGGTTCGCGGTCTTCCACGCGCCCGGCGAGATCCGCACCTCGCGCGACCGGCACGCCGGCTTCCTGGCCGGGCTGCTCGGGTCCGGCGTTCCCGAGCCGCTCGCGATCGAGACCGGCTTCACCCGCGCCGGTGGCTACGACGCGGCGCGGCGGCTGGTGGAGCGGGGGTTCGAGGACGTGGAGGCGGTGTTCGCGGTCAACGACGTGATGGCGATCGGCGCCATGACGGCCTTCCGCGACGCGGGCGTCATCCCCGGGGTGGACATCGGGGTCGGGGGGTTCGACGACATCGGCTCGGCGGTGGACGTCGTGCCCGCCCTCACCTCGGTCGCCGTGCCGCTGCGCGAGGCGGGGCTGAGCGCGATGCGCCTGGCGCTGTCGGACGGGGCGGACGACGTCCTCATGCCGGCCGACATCGTCCTGCGGGAGAGCACCCCGCCCCGCTGACCGGGGCGGAAAACGAGCGGCGCCCCGGCACGTCCGCACGGCATGATCACGTCCATGGGCTACGCGGAGCTGATCCAGGAGGGCCTGACCGCCCCCTTCGAGGGCTGGGACTTCACCGCCTTCACCGGCCGGCTGACCTACGACGGGTCCCTGCCGTGGGACTACGACGCGCTGGTGCGCGACCGGCTCCCCGGGGCGTCCGCCCTGCTCGATCTCGGCACGGGCGGCGGCGAACGGCTGGCCTCTCTCGCGCTGCTGCCGTCCCGTACGGCCGCCACCGAGGGCCACCCGCCGAACGTCCCGATCGCCCGCGCCCGCCTGGAGCCGCTGGGCGTCGAGGTGGCCGAGGCCCGTGGCGCGCTCCCGTTCCCGGACGGGTCGTTCGACCTGATCGTCAACCGGCACGAGTCGTACGACCCGCACGAGGTCCGCCGCGTCCTGGCCGCGGGCGGCACGTTCGTCACCCAGCAGGTGGCGGGCCGCGACCTCGGGGAGCTCAACCGGGCACTGGGCGGGCCGCCGCACGACGACCACGACTGGGGCCTCGCCGCCGCGGTGGCCGGCCTCACCGACGCCGGCCTCACGGTCACCTGGAGCCAGTCGGCCAGCTATTCCACGATATTTCGCGACATCGGGGCCCTTGTGCTCTTCCTCCGGGTCGTCCCGTGGCAGGTGCCGGACTTCGACCCGGAGACGTACGGTGACCGGCTGCGCGCCCTGCACGAGGACATGGAACGGGGCCGCCCCCTCACAGCGACCGCGCACCGCTTCGCCCTGACCGCCCGCTGACCTCAGCCCAGCCGCCCGCTCTCCCCGGCCCCCAGCCGCCCGCTGACCGCGGGATCGTCACGCGTACGGGTCGAGGTGGCCGGTCGAGCCGAAGAGCGCCGTGCCCTCGTAGCGGCTGCGTGACATGTGGACGCCGGTGGCCCGCTCGGCGAGGGCGAGCGCGGCGGTCACCGGCGCACCCGTCCAGCCGTGATCCTCGTAGGAGGTCTCCATCTCCAGCTCCCGCAGGTCGGGGAGCAGGCGGTCGGGCTCCGTGCCGGTGCGGGCGCGGCAGTCGTACAGGTTGAAGGCGGTGATCGACCGGCCGTCGGCGAAGTAGGCGAAGGCCGAGTCGTCGCTGGTGACGAACAGCGCCGCCGCCCGCGTGCCCGCCGACAACGTCCGGGCCTGGTGGTAGACGACGTGTCCCCAGCCGTCCTCCACCAGGAAGGTCCCGCCGCGCGCCGGATAGGCCGCGACGCCGAACCCGAATCCGTCCGTGGCGGGCCCGGGGGTGACACCGATCCGGCGTAACGCCTCGCCGGGGGTCACGTCACGGACGAAGCACACGCAGAGCCAGAGGTCGCCCGTGTCGTCGGCCCACTCCCGGTAGAGCCACTCGTACGCCGTCGCCGTCGGCCCGCTCACGACCATGTTTCCTCCTCGGAGATCGCGACGATCTTCGCATCGTGGCGGCCGTGCCGGCACGGGAGTGACGCCTGGGCATGGATCTCTTTCACCCAGGTCAACAGATCGATTCCCGCATGAGAGGTTTTCTGCAGCCGTCCCTCCGGAACGGGTGGCCGATGTCTCGCGGGGATGACAGGCTGCCCGCAACCGCCTCGGTCCTCCTGCGAAAGGGTGGCCGGGGCGGAAACCTCCGCAGGGTGCACCGGAAGGAGTGCAGCATGACTGAAGACGCCAGCCGCGTCGCGGCGAAGCGGATCAACGACCACGTGGAAGTCATCCACGCCGACAACCCGGACACGGTGCTGGAAGTGCCTCGCCGCGACTGGGAGAGGTTCACCGCGGCCGTCAAGTCGGGCGCCTTCGACCTGGAGTCGCTCCACAGGGAGGCCGAGGAGCACGTGGCCTGACCTTCCCCGCATGACAAAGGCGCCCGCTCTCGCGCAGGGGAGCGGGCGCCTGGCTTTTCACCCGGCGACGGGTGGTCGTGGCGCTAAGACGGTCGTGGCGCTACCGCGAACGTGGCCCGCCGGCGAACGTAGTGCTACCGCGAACGTGGCGCCATGGCGCGGGCTCCGGAGGTGTCAGCCGTGGCCCGTCCAGTAGCTCTTGGCGCGCTCCCACGCGGCCGTGCCGACCGACCGCCCCAGGGCCCGGCCCTCCAGGTCGCCGAGCCGGAAGTGGATGCCGCCGTACCGGCGCGACATCCCGGCCTGGTCGGCGGCGTCGGTGAAGGTCGGCCAGCGCAACGTCACGTCCTGCGCCGGCGTCACGCCCGGCTCGATCTGCGACGAGCCCCGCGCGATCACCGCCTGCCCGCCGAACCCGTCGCCGCCGGTGAAGCGCTTGAGCACCTCGGCCGCCGCGGCGCTGAACGTGCTGTGGCCCGAGACGTACTCGGCGAACGGCGGCGTCGGGAACGTCGCCGCCTGGAACGGCACCCACGAGGCCCCGTCGACCGTCCGGCCACCCCAGGTCGGGATCTGCTGCCCCTTGTACAGGAAGCGGATCGTGGTGATCGGCCGGCCCGAGTCGTGGTCCCGCTTGACCTCCCACGAGGCGATCCCCGCGTCCATGACCGAGTTGGCCAGCGCGAAGAACATCTTCACGTCCTGGTCGAGCCGGTGCCGGTCACGTGCGGAGACCTGCTGGGCGAACAGGTTCCAGTGGCCGGGCGGCGTCTCGCTGGCGGGGCCGTCGGCCCAGTATTCGGCGATCGCCTTCTGCTGGTCCGTCAGCGCGGCCGTGATCGACACGATCTCGGCGGACTGCGTGCGGAACCCGGACGAGCCGTAGGCGTAGGGCGCGCGTACGCGGTCGGCGAGGTCGCGGGCGGTGCCACCGAACGAGGCCACCCCGCCCCAGTGCGGGACCAGGAACGGCGGCGTGACCAGCGCGCCGGCCCTGTTGACGTACGTCAGCGGCGCCCAGCGGCCCGGCTGGGCGAGCGAGGTCAGCGGCTCCGCGACCACCACCGGGGCGTTGACCGGCGCGTAGCCGGTGGTGTCGGCGTAGCCGCCGAGCTGGTTGGAGCCGTCGGCGTGCCGGTGGTCGAGCACGGCCTGGCACGCGGTCACCCCGGTCTGGGCCGGCCGGCTCGCCGGGTTGGCCGGGTCGTAGCCCAGCTCGGTCATCAGCGCGTCGAAACCGGCTCGCTGCGCCGGATAGAGATCGACGGCCGCCGCATGGGCGGCGAAGCTGATGGCCTCGGCCTTGTTCGCCTCGGTGCGCTCGGCGGCGGGCCGCCGCAGCGAGCCGCCCAGCCGGGTGCCGACCGCGACCCCGTCGTAGGCGGCCCAGGCGTCGTACGCGCAGGTGTGCACGATGGCCAGGGCCCTGGCCACCTGTGGCGGGCCCAGCGTGCCGGTGCGGATCGCGGCCAGCAGCGCCGTGTTCCACCTGAGCACCACGTTGGGCCCCGAGCCCTGCGCGGGTGCGGCCTGAGCGCCACCGGCCCCCTGCGCCGGTAAGGCGGGCGCCGCGACCGCGACGCCCACGGCCAGGGCGAGCGCGATCATCGATCTCCGAACGGGCATGGCATGTCTCCTCGCGTCGGCGGGCCCCCGTGTGCCCGGTACGACGAGACGATTCCACAATCGAATACGCGTTCGAAACTGACCTTATGGCTACAGTCGCATGGCGCTCGCCCGGTTGCCGATCACCGCGGACAATCGTCCGAAACTTTCAGCGGCAACGCCTGTCAAGCGGCCCGAAGGCGGTCGCGAGCGCGGGTCGCGAGCGGTGGGCCAGGCGGTGCGGGCATCGGCCCGGCTGCTGCTGCCGGTAGTCGTGCTCCCTGGTCATGGTGATGATCGGCGGTCGGCGGACGGTCGGCCCCATCGCGGTTCCGAATGTTTCGGTGATCTTACGAAACATTATTGACGAGCTTCCCGATGGATGCCTAGAGTCCGGGTTAATGCCCGGAACCATGCGCCGGAACTCACAGCAGGCTGCCGTCGTGACCGCACCTGCGTAGATCGCCGTCATCCCGCCGTACCGGATCGTCACCACCTGCGGCGGCTGACCGACAACCGCGAAGGAAGCCATGACATCTGTGAACGTGCCGGGTCTCGCGCCCTGGCGGGACAGCGCCCGGACGACCGGCGAGCGCGTGGAGGCCCTGCTGGCCGAGCTGACCCTGGAGGAGAAGGTCGCGCAGCTCGGGTCCGTCTGGGTGCAGACGGACGAGCCCGGCAGCGTCGCGCCCCTGCAGGACCTCTTCCTGGCCACGGGCGGCCTGGAGGAGCGGCTGCGCTACGGGCTCGGCCACCTCACCCGCGTCTTCGGCACCGCCCCGGTCGGCCCGGCCGAAGGGGCGCAGCGCCTGCGCTCGCTCCAGCGGCAGGTGATGGCCGCGAACCGGCTCGGCATCCCGGCCATCGCCCACGAGGAGTGCCTGACCGGGTTCGCCACGTACGGGGCGACCGCCTACCCGACGCCGCTGGCCTGGGCGGCGACGTTCGACCCCGGGCTGGTGGAGCGCATGGCCGGCGCCATCGGCCGCGACCTGCGGGCGGTCGGCGTCCACCAGGGGCTGTCGCCGGTCCTGGACGTGGTCCGCGACTACCGGTGGGGACGGGTGGAGGAGACGCTCGGCGAGGACCCGTACCTCGTCGGCCAGCTCGGCGCCGCGTACGTGCGCGGCCTGGAGCAGGCCGGGATCATCGCCACGCTCAAGCACTTCGCCGGGTACGCCTCCTCGCGCGCCGCGCGCAACCACGCGCCGGTCAGCATCGGGCCGAGGGAGCTGGCCGACGTGGTCCTGCCGCCGTTCGAGACCGCGATGCACGAGGGCGGCGCCCGGTCGGTCATGAACTCCTACACCGACCTCGACGGGGTCCCGGTCGGCGCGAGCGCGGACCTGCTGCGGCGGCTGCTGCGCGAGGAGTGGGGGTTCGGCGGGACGGTCGTGGCCGACTACTGGGCCGTCCCGTTCCTGGCCTCCATGCACGGCGTGGCCGAGGACGACGCGGGGGCCGGGGCGCTGGCCATCCTGGCCGGCATCGACGTGGAGCTGCCCGAGACCGTCGGCTACGGCGCGCACCTCGTCGCCCACGTGCGCGCTGGCCGGGTGGACGAGGCGGTGGTCGACGAGTCGGTCCGCAGGGTGCTGCGGCAGAAGATCGAGCTCGGGCTGCTGGACGGCGGCCCGCTCGTCCCCGACGATGCGGACGGCGTGGACCTGGACGGCCCGCGCAACCGCGAGCTGGCCGCGACGGTGGCCGAGCGCTCGCTCGTCCTGCTGAGCAACGACGGCGTCCTGCCCGTCGATCCCGGCGCCCGCCTGACGATCGCCGTCGTCGGTCCCTGCGCCGACGACCCTCGCGCCCTGCTGGGCTGCTACGCCTTCCCCAACCACGTGCTCGACCGCTACCCGGAGCACGGGATGGGCCTGCCCATCGCGTCCATCAGGGAAGGGCTGGTCGCCGAGTTCCCCGCCGCGGACGTCCGCTACGAGCTGGGGGCCGACGTGTCGGGCGGCGACGGCTCGGGGATCGAGGCCGCCGCCGCGCTCGCCGCCGGGGCCGACCTCGCGCTCGTGTTCGTCGGCGACCGGGCGGGGCTGTTCGGCGCCGGCACGTCGGGCGAGGGGTGCGACGCGGCCGACCTGCGGCTGCCCGGTCTCCAGCCCGACCTGGTCGAGGCGGTCCTGGCCACCGGCACGCCGACCGTGCTGGTCGTGGTGTCCGGGCGGCCGTACGCGCTCGGGGCGGTCAAGGACCGGGTGGCCGCCGCGATCCAGGCGTTCTTCCCCGGGGTCGAGGGCGGGGCGGCGGTCGCGGGCGTGCTCAGCGGCCGGGTGAACCCGTCGGGACGCCTGCCCGTGCAGATCCCGGACTCGCCGGCCATCAACCCCTCCACCTACCTCCAGGCGCCGCTGGGCCGGCGGGCGGACGGGATCACGGTGCTGGACCCCACGCCGGCCTTCGCCTTCGGGCACGGGCTGTCGTACTCGGCGGTGGAGTACACGGCCATCACCACCGACCGCCAGGACGTCCCCACCGACGGCGAGGTCGAGATCGGCGTGACGATCAGGAACGCGGGCGGCCGTCCGGCCGAGGAGGTGGTGCAGTTGTACGCCTCGGATCCGGTCGCGCAGGTGGCCAGGCCGGCCGTCCAGCTCATCGGGTTCGCCAGGGCGGCGCTGGAGCCGGGGGAGTCGCGGACGGTGACGTTCGCGGTGCCCGCGGACGCGTTCTCCTACACCGGGATCGACCTGCGCCGCATCGTCGAGCCGGGGACGATCACGCTCGCGGCCGGCCCGTCGGCGGCCGACCCGCCGTTGCGCGCGGTGATCCGTCTCACCGGCGAGACCGTCGCGCTCGGGTCCGCGCGCCGGCTCACCACCCACGTCAGGGAGACCTGAGCAGGCGGACGGCTGATCCGGCTCCCGCACAAAAGCCGATATATCTCGCTAAGGTGCATGGGTTGATCACCGCCGCCTCAGGACTCACTCCCTCATGTCCGACGTCGAACCACTGCGTGACGGAGATCCCCGGGCGGTAGGGGCCTACCGGATCGTCGGCCGGCTGGGCGCGGGCGGGCAGGGCATCGTCTACCTCGGGCAGGCCGCGGACGGCCGGCCGGTGGCGGTGAAGGTCCTGCGCGACGGGCTCGCGGGCGATCGCCTGGCCAGGGAGATCGCCTTCCGGATCACCTCGCCGGGCTCCAGGAGCAAGTCCGTCACGTTCACCATGTGCCCACGCAACCGTGACCGGCCGCGCTCCTCAGGGCAGGCGCAGCTCGGCGAACACGCCGCGGTGGTCGGTCCTGGGCACGTCCACCACCTCGACCCGCCGGACACTCACCCGCCGGTCCGCCAGCACATGGTCGATGGAGATGATCGGCGGGATCGGCCGGAAGTTCGGCCAGGTCGGCGTCAGCCCCTTGCCCACCTGCTCGGCCGCGTCCACGTAACCGCGCTCCAGCAGGTCGCGGAAGGCGCGGTGGTCGAGGCTGGCGTTGAAGTCACCGGCCAGCACCCGGACCGTCGAGGGGGAGGCAGAGGGGAGCGCGCGCAGGGCGGCGTTCCACTCCTTCTCCATGCGCCCGAGCGGCGGGTTCGGGTGCACGGCCACGAACTCGACCTTGCCGCCACCCGGCAACGTCAGGCCGGCGGCCGGCATGTTGTGGCCGATCGGGGTGAACAGGCCCGTCAGCTCCGTCACCGGGTGCTTGGCGTAGATCCCGCTGCCGGTCGCACCGAACTCCGGCTGGAGCACCCGGTACGGCAGGAGCTGCTTCAGCCCGGCCGCGTCCAGGCGTTCGGCCTCGGCGTAAGTCAGCTCGAGCGCGCTGAACACCTCGACGTCGTACCTGCGCACCAGATCGACCACGGTCTTGGCGTCGCCCCGGCCGAACAGGTTGACCGTCAGCACCCGCAGCGGCGCGCCGTTCGCGGCCGGCTGCTCCGCGCTGATCGCGCGCGGCACGAGCACGGTGACCATCGCCGCGCACACGAGCGCCGCGGCGAGCGCGGCCGGGCGGTTGCGCCTGGCCAGGGACAGCAGCGCGGTGAGCGCCGCCAGCCCCGCCCCGTAGGGCGTCGCGGTCACGAGCTGCGTCAGGAACGATCCCTGCTCCAGGCCGCCGATCCTGACGACGGCCCACAGGGCCAGCAGCGTGACGACCGTCCAGGACAGCCAGCGCCTGCGCCGCCGCTTCTTGGAAGGCGGCGGCGGGTCGCCCGCCGCCTGCTCGGCGCCGACCGTCGTGCTCACCGCGCCGCCCTGTCCCCGAAATGATCCACAGCTTGAACCTTAAACTGCTTTGGAACGGTACGGCGCACCCGCGGACGCCGTGCCCCGATTGCGTGCGTCAACCCCGGGAGGCCCTGCCGGGGGAGCCGGGGTCAGAGCTTGCGGCCGACCCCGGCGTACATCCAGGTCGCGGAGTCCGTGAAGAGCGGCGTGTCGCGCCACTCGGAGACCGCCACGAGCCCCGGCTCGACCAGCTCGAACCCGTCGAAGTAGCCGGCGACCTGTTCCCTGGTGCGCGGCGTCCTGTGCATCGCCTGGCCCCCGGTGGCGGACAGGTAGTTCGCGGCCGTCTCCTCGTCCAGGAAGTCCAGCGTCAGGTGGCTCAGCACGAGGTAGCTGCCCGGCGGCAGGGCCTCGGTGAACGCCTTGACCAGGCCGGCGGGGTCGTCGTGGTCGGGGATGTGCATGAGGACGGCGACCATGACGAGCGCGATCGGCTGCGTGAAGTCGAGCGTGGCCAGCACGTCGGGGTGGTCGAGTATGCTGCGCGGATCGCGTACGTCGGCCTCGATGTAGGCCGTCCTGCCCTCGGGCGCGCTGGTCAGCAGGGCCCTGGCGTGCGACATCACGATGGGGTCGTTGTCCACGTACACCACGCGCGACTCCGGCGCCTCCGCCTGCGCCACCTCGTGCGTGTTGCCCTGGCTGGGGATGCCCGTGCCGAGGTCGAGGAACTGGCGGATCCCGAGCCGGGAGAGGTGGCGGACGGCCCGGCCGAGGAAGGCCCGGTTGTTCCTGGCGCTCTCGCGCACCCCCGGCACCGCCGCCATGGTCTGCTCGGCCACCCGGCGGTCGGCCTCGAAGTTGTCCTTGCCGCCGAGCCAGAAGTCGTAGACGCGGGCGGAGTGCGGGACGTCGGGGTTGATGCCGTGCGGTGGGCTCACAGGCGAGAGCATAGATCATTTTGGGCCGATAAATCGGCATTCGGGGGCAGGTGATCGAGGGACAAGGCCGTCCCTCGATCACCCTCCGCGCGGGACCCGCACCCGCACGGCCCCCCCAACCACAACCGCACGGGGTCCCTTCACCCCGCACGGCCCCCCACCCCGGCCGCACAGGGTCCCTTCACCCTGTACGGCCCCGACCGCACGGGCCCCTCCACCCGTACGGTCCGGTTCTCAGGTGCCCGTGACGATGTCCAGCCGCCACGCGCTGAGCACCCCCGCCGTCGCGTGCGACGGGGCCAGGTCGCTGACCCGCAGCGTCCACCCGCCTCCCGCCGGCTGCCCGACAAGCGGCGTCACCACCGACGGCGGCTCGGTCGTGTACTGCAGCACCTCCGAGGTCTTCAACGGCGCCCGGTGCGACAGCACGATGCGCCGCCCCGTCGGCGAGTGCAGCACCAGCCGCAGGTCCTCGGGATGGTTGTGGTCGAGGTCGATGAGCAGCTTCAGCGCGCGCACGGTGCCCTCGGCCTCGAACATGATGGTGTCCGCCACCCCGTGCGGATCGCTGTCCGGGATGCGCAGCGCGGGCCGCGACACCGAGCTGAACGTGGCCCCGTTGACCCCCACGGCCCCCGCCTTGAACCGGATGGAAGGGCCGGGATCGCTGATGGCCGACAGGGTCAGCCCCGACTCGGCGCCGCTCCAGAGGAGGCTCGCGGGCACCGTCGAGTGGGACAGCGCCGTGCCGTCCACCCGGCTGTACAGATCGCGGCTGTCGCCCGCGTTGAGGTTGTTCTCCAGGTCGAGGTGGCCGTCCGCCTGGAGCAGCCCCACCTGGTAGTGCAGCAGCGGCGTCCCGTCCTGCAGCTCGTTGGAGCCCCGGGTGTCGCAGTGGTAGACGGCCAGGCCGCTCGACGGCAGGTGCAGGTCGAGCCCGAGCTTGGTGCGGTTCTCGACCAGGAAGTACTCCGACGGCACGCCCGTCGAGTAGCGGAACACCCGGCGGTAGTCCCCGTGCCGGGCCTCGAACGTGCCGCCCCGGTTGAGGTCGACCCGGTCGGGGCACCAGCCGGCGAGGTCACGCAGGTAGGCGCTGACCGGCGCGGGCGTCTTGCCGCTGTTCAGGTGGTTGCCCGAGCTCATCAGGCAGTACAGGCCGAGGCCCGAGCTGGCGAAGTCGTCGCCGTCGCGCTGGCCGTAGTCGTACAGGTCGGGGAAGCGGCACAGCAGGTGGCCGCTCTCGTGGCAGAAGGTGCCGATGGACAGTTGCTGCGGCCCCGCGCCCATGCTCGTCACGAGGTAGAAGTGCGTGCGCATGTCGCCGAACGTCAGCTCCATGACGCTGTTGTGCGGCCACAGGACGCTGTCCTTGATGTAGCGGGTCTCGCCCGCGTACATGATGGTCACGGCGTCGACGACCTGCTGGCCGAGCGAGTCGTACCTGGTCAGGTCCACGCCCGAGTCGACGGCGGCCTGGAGTGCCTCCGGGACGAGCACGTCGTGGTTCTCGGGGTCGGCGTAGAAGGTGATGTCGTGGCTCATCCTGAACGGGCCCACCACGTCGTTGGTGAACTGCAGCAGGCCGCTGGACACGGTCGTGAAATACTCGTTGACCGAGCAGGCGTTGCCGTTCTCCCGATAGCCGGGCGCGTTGAGCAGCGCGTCCACCTGCGCCTGGGTGACCGTGGCGGCCTGGTCGGCGAAGTCGACGAGGATCGTCAGCCCGCGCACGGTGCCGACGCTGAGCCTGCGCCCCTCCAGCAGCCCGCCGGTCGGGCCGAAGGTCATCGCGGAGTCCGCGGCGGCCTCGGCGGAGATCGTCCCCGGGCGGCGCCGCCGGTGCGACTCGGCCACGACGGCACCCGACTCGCGCAGGTGGCGCGGCACGTCTCCGGGGGCGTCACGGGAGTCGATCCTGACCCCCGTGGAGTACAGGCGCCCGTCCTTGAGGCCGGCGTAGCAGTAGGCGCCGGCCGAGGCGTCGTAGACCGTGGTGTAGCCGTCGAGGGTCTCGTAGCGGGCGTAGTGCTCGTCACCGAAGACGACGAGCCGCACCTTTTCGCCGTCAGCCTGAGCGAAGCTCAGGGTCTCTCCGAATATGGCGCTCATCCGAGCCTCCGGTCCATGGTGGGAGATTTCCTCCGATCGTCACCGCGGCGCACCGGTCCTGGCCTGAGTAGCCCCCTACTCAAGCGGTCGTCACGCGGTCACGAAGTCCGCGATGATCACTGTGGCGTCGTTCCTCGGCTCGGCGGCGGCCATCTCGTCGTACAGGCGGTCCAGGCAGGCGACGGCGGAGCTGCCGTCGGTGACCAGCTCCGTGACGCGCGCGGCCCCGAGCGCGCGGATCACGCCGTCCGTGACGATGACGATCCGGTCGCCCGAGCGCAGCGGCACCGAGCCGACCTCGGGGTTGAGCGCCGAGGGCAGGCCGATGCCGCGCAGCAGCGGGCCGTCGTCGAAGGAGTGCGAGGTGGTCAGCGGCTGCGGCTCCCCGCCCTTCGGGCAGTGCCAGATCGCCCCGTTGCCGACGTGGGCGAAGCGCAGCCGCGGGGTGTCGCCCCGGTCGAGCACGACCACGTCCAGCGTGCTGGTCAGGTCCGGCACCGCCCGGTTGCGCAGCGCCGCGGTCCGCACGGCCCGGTGCGCGGCCTGGGCGCACTCGTCGAGGTCCTCCACCCGCGTCCCCACGTGCTGCGGCCGGCTCGCGACCACCGCGCCCAGAGCCAGCGCGGCGGCGGCGTGCCCCAGTTCCGCCCCGCCCGCGCCGTGGGCCGCGGCCACGAGCCGCTCCTGGATGACGTACGCGTCCGACGGCCGGCCCCCCGAGCCCTCGTACGTGCCGCCGACGGCCACCAGCCGGGGCCGCGCCACCGGCATGCCCGTCGGCCAGTTCCCCCGCCGTCCTTGGACGGTCATCACCGACAGGCAACCCACCAAGATCGAGATCACGATGTAAGTCATGAGGTCCCCTCCCTCCGCGATGATCGCGGCACGCGCCCAGTACACGCTCTTATGAAGGGACGCGACTGACGGCCGATCGGCCGTCGTAGCGCTCTGACGGCCGATCAGCCGTCATGCCGCGGGGGACGGGACGGACGAAGGTTCTGGGAGGCGGTGAAGACCGCAGAAAGCCGGCCCGAGGGACTCAGCCATGCGACCCATGACCCCATCCGCCGCCACGTACGGAGAAATCCATTTCCGTTGCTTTTTACCCAGTGTGCCCTGCGTTATCGTGAGACCCGTCTTGTGCTCTCGGCGCGTGCGGACGGCTCATGTCTCACTCCGGCTCCACGAGGTACGACTCGGCGACCAGCCAGTTCGAGAAGGCCGTCGCGCGTACAGGTGCGGGCGCACGGAGCGCGGTGGGCCTGGTGGCGGTGGTCGCGGCGGTGCTGGGAGCCGTGCCGCCGGTCTCCTTACGGTGGCTGGCGCCGATGCTGGCGGTCCACCTGGTGTGGACGGGGTTGTTCCTGCGGGTGCTGTGGCGCAAGGAACTGCTGCCGGGCTGGCTGGTGGCCGGTGATGTGGCCATCACGGTCGCGCTGTGCCTCGCGCAACGCCACCTCGTCGCCGAGGACGCGCTCGACACGGGGTCGAGCTGGGTCGCGGGGCTGGTCACGATGACCATCGTCGTCGCCGGGGTCACCTGGCGGACCAAGGTCGCCATCCCCGTCGGGCTGGTCGTGGCGGCGGCGTTCGCGGCGGGCGTGCGCCTGGCCTCTCCCGCCCATGACGTGCTCGGCACGCTGGGGATCCACCTCGTCCAGCTCACCGCGATCCTGCTGCTGATGACGCTGCTGCGCCGCTCGTCCGCCGCGACCGACGCCTTCCTGAAGGAGAGCGCGCGGGCCGGGATCGCGCTCATGGTGGAGCGGCTGCGCCGCGAGGACGAGCTGCGGCAGGTCGGCAGCATCCACGAGACGTCGCTGCACACGCTGACCATGGTCGGCCTCGGCACCTACGACGAGCCGTCGCCCACCCTGCGGGCCCAGGTGGCCACCGACCTCTCGGCGCTGGAGAAACTGCGCGACACCCCGCAGGCGGACTCCGCGCCCATCTCCCTGGACACGCTGCTGGACGAGGTGGCGGGGCGGGCGACCGGCCTGGACGTCCGCAAGCGCCTCACGCCGGAGACCGTGCCGGGGAACGTGGCCGAGCACTTCGCCCGCGCCGTCACCGAGGCCCTGGCCAACGTTGCCCTGCACGCCGGCGTCCGCGAGGCCGAGCTGGTCTCCACCAGGCACGACGGCGAGGTACGCGTCGAGGTCGCCGACTCGGGCCGCGGGTTCGACCAGGACCGGCTGCCGTCCGACAGGTTCGGCGTGCGCGGCTCGATCCTCGACACGATGCGCGCCCTGCCGAACGGCGGCGCCGAGATCTACTCCGGCGCCCAGGGCACCCGCGTGCAGCTCTGGTGGCGGCCATGACCGAGGAGATCGAGCAGGTCGCGCAGAGGTACGCGCGTTTCACCGCACTCGGCGCCGCGGTGATCGCCGGCGTGTGGCACGTCGGCTACGACCTCACGGTCACGATCACCGGCTGGAGCTCCTTCCGCTGGCCGTGGGTGGCGCTGGCCGCCTGGATCGTCTACTCCGTGATCTTCGCGGTCGCCGCACTGGCGCTGGCCCGCACCTCGCGCGGGCCGGCCAGGATCATCGAGCTGGCCGTCGCCACGCTGGCCGTGGACGCCGCGGTGATCGTCGCCTGCCGCCCGGCCGAGCTGCTCGGCATCAGCGACTGGGGCTGGGGGTCGGTCGGCTGGATCGGCGTCATGCTGGTCTGGAACCGGCCGCGCTGGCGGACCGAGCTGATCGCGTTCCTGGTCGCGAACGCCGCCATCATGCTGGCGGCCATGGCCGTGACCGGGATGCTCGACCGCGTGTCCATCGCCAAATACCTGGTGGTCATCGTCGGCGGCGTCACCATGCAGCTCGGGTACACGGCGGGCTGCCACATGCTGCTGGCCCGCGCGGAGGACGCCGTGCTGCTGTCGCGCCGGCTCGCCGCCGACGACGCCTGGCGGGAGTCCGCCCAGCGCATTCACGCCGACCGGATCCGCCGCTATGCTGCGATCCGCGACGTGGCGGAGTCGCTGCTCACCCAGCTCGCGGACGGGGCGGATCCGGGGGATCCACGCGTACGCGAGGACTGCACGGCCGGGGCCGCGCGCCTGCGGCGGCTCATCACGGAGCGGGAGGACGTGCCCGACGAGCTGGTGTCGGCGCTGCGCGAGCGGATCGACGCGGCGGAGCGCCGGATGGTGCTGGTGACGGCGCCGCCGTTCGGGGAGCACCTGCCCGCGATGCCGGAGGGAGTTCGTGAGGACCTGTTAGCAGCGCCACTCAAGGCGTTGGACGGCGCCAGATCCAGGGCCAGGGTCACGGTGTCGGCGATGTCAACCATGGTGAGCGTGGCCGTCGTGGCCGACAACGACGACCTGCCCATCAGCGCGACCCCGGTGCAGGAGGCGAGCGGGGTCGTCGTGACCTATCAGCGGCAGGGAGGGGAGGTATGGGTCAACAGCATCTGGCAGGGCCCATGACAGAGCTCATCACGGACCCGGCGGCGCGGGGTCCCGTGACGGTCGCCCTGGTGGAGGACCATCAGGTCGTGGTGGACGGCGTCAGGTCCTGGTTCGGTGCGCCGAGCCCGGTCGAGCTCGTCGCCCAGGGGCCCACCATCGAGTCGGTACGCGGCACGGACGCGGACGTCCTGCTGCTGGATCTCAACCTCAACGGCACCATGGTCGTCGACCGGGTCGCCGAGCTGTGCGCGGGCGGCCAGCGCGTCATCGTCTTCTCGGAGCACGAGGAGCCGGAGACCGTACGCGCCGTGCTCGACGCGGGCGCCTCGGCCTTCATCGGCAAGGGGCGCGCGACGCGCGACTCCTGCCTGGAGACGATCCTGGAGGTGGCGGCCGACCGGCCGAGCGTGACGCCGCCGATGGCCCAGGCGATCGCCACCGACGAGGGCCCGCACCGGCCGCAGCTCTCGGACAAGGAGCGGGCGGCCCTGCTGTACTGGTTCCAGTCCATGTCTAAGGCGTCGGTGGCGGCCCGGATGGGGATCAAGGAACGGACCGTGCGCCAGTACATCGACCGCGCGCGGGTGAAGTACGCGGCGGCCGGACGGCCGGCGCCCACCAAGGAGAAGCTGCTCATCTGCGCCATCCAGGACGGCTTGCTCCAGCCCGACGAGGTGACCGTCTACACCTCCCTGGCAGCCCGTCCGGACGTTCTTTAGAGCCGTTCGAGAGCACGGCCCCGGAGCGTCCTCCTCGCTTCGGGGCGGCACCTTCCCCCGCGCGCACCGGGCCCCCGGCGGCCGGGTCGCGGGGTTGAAACTTTCACCTGCGCCACCCCCTCCAGGGAAAGCCCTTTCCGCTGCTCAACCCACCCATCGACCAGGGCACACGGCCACGGCGCCGGCGTTGACTGCAGCCGTCATTTGTCCGCCATCGGGCCGTCAGATACCGTCCCCCACCGGGAGCGCTCCTAACAACCGGAACCCCGACCGGAACACGGAGACCGCACTATGCCCCATGTCGCACCGACCCGATGGGCGCAGCGCGCCCTGGCCCTGCTGCTGTCCATGGCGATGCTCTTCGCCATCCCGCTGGCGGACACCGCCCTGGCACACGGCTCGACCACCGACCCGGCGTCCCGCAACTACGGCTGCTGGCTGCGATGGGGCAGTGACTTCCAGAATCCCACGATGCAGCAGACGGACCCGATGTGCTGGCAGGCGTGGCAGGACAACACGAACGCCATGTGGAACTGGAACGGGCTCTACCGCGACAACGTCGCCGGTCAGCACGAAGCCGTCATCCCCAACGGCCAGCTCTGCAGCGCGGGCCACACCTCGGACAGCCGCTACCGCTCCATGGACACGCCCGGCGCCTGGAAGACGACGGCCATGTCCAGCACCTTCAACGTCAGGGTCACCGACCAGGCCCTGCACGGGGCGGACTACATCAAGGTCTACATCACCCGCCAGGGGTACAACGCCCTCACCACCCCCCTCGGCTGGAACCATCTCGAACTGGTCCGTGAGACGCCCAAGTACGCGCCCGCCAACACGTACATGATCAACAACCTGAGCAAGGGGTCGCGCACCGGCCACCACGTCATCTACACGATCTGGAAGGCCTCGCACATGGACCAGACGTTCTACTTCTGCAGCGACGTAACCTTCAGCTGACCGGCCGTTCCATCCCCGAGCCGCCGCCGGGCGTCCGCGCGCGTCCGGCGGCGCGCGTCAGCGGGCCCGGGTCGAGGCCCGCAGGGCCAGCTCGATCGGGTGCAGGCGCTCCGTCCCCGCCGGCGCGGCCCCGGAGAGCAGCTCGAACAGCAGCTCGGCGCAGCTCGCCCCGGCCTCGCGCGGGCGCAGGTCGATCGCGGTGATGGGCGGGTCGGCCAGCCGCGTGCCCGCGCTGTCGACGCACGAGGCCAGCAGCACGTCCGCGCCCGCCTCCCGCAGCAGCGGCGCGACCTCGGTGGCCGCCCCCGCAGGCGCGCAGACCAGCGCGTCCATCGGCCCGCCCCGAGAGACGTCTTTCGCGTCGAGCAGGGCGCGGGCGGCGGCGCGCACCTCGTCGCCGGTGGCGTCGAAGGACACCCGCCGCACCAGCGGCGCCACCCCGTGCGAGCCGCACCAGTCCAGGTAGCCCCGGTGGACGCTGGCCGCCCAGTCGCTCTCGTCGCCCGCCACGATGAGCCCCGGCCGGGCCGCGCCCGACTCGCGCAGGTGGTCGAGCAGCCGGGCGAGCATCGGGGCGTGATCGGACCACACCACCCCGTCCGCCTGCCGGGCGCCGGGGAACCGCTCGCAGGAGACCGTCGGCAGGCCCGTGCCCATCAGGCTCTCCACCACCGGGTCGCCCCCGAGCGGGTCGCCGAGCACCAGGCCGTCGACCCGTGGCGGCCGGGTGCGGCGCTGGCCCGAGGTGATCAGCGTGACGTCGTAGTCGTGCCGCGCGGCCTGCTCCACGACGCCGAACACGAACGACATGTAGTAGGAGGACCGCGTCAGGACCTCGGGCACGTGCAGGCCGATCGTCCCGGTGCTGGCCTTGCGCAGGTGCCTGGCAGAGCCGTTGGGCACGTAGCCGAGCCGCTCCGCCACCCGCGCGACCGTTTCCCGCGTCGACTCCGACACGCGCCCGGACCCGCGCAACGCGTCGGAGGCCGTCGTCTTGGAGACCCCGGCCTCCCGGGCCACGGTGAGGATCGTGACCGGCTCTTCTGCTTGCACGCCCTGATGTTAGCGGCCCGTCCGCACGCTCCGGCCCGCCGCCGGCCCCTCGAATAGCGCTCGTCAGGGCGGCTCGGGAGGCCGAGGCGTCCGGTAAACGATGTGTTTCGCCTTGGCCCCAGGTCTTGTCTACTTCCGCCCCCGCAATTATGTTGGCCCGACATTGCCGGAACGTTCCGGCAACAGAAAGGGGCGGAACGTTGCACCTGACCACCGGTAAGCACCCCCATCCTCTCGACCCGCTCGCCGCGCAGGAGATCGACGAGGTCAGGCGGGTTCTGGCGAAGGAGGGCCTGCTGAGTGAGACGGTGCGGGTCGCCTATCTCGGCCTGGAGGAGCCCCGGAAGGACGCCGTCCTGGCGTACGACCCGGACAACCCGCCCGCCCGCCGCGCCCGCGCCTTCCTCCTCGACCTCGCCACCGAGCGGTCCGAGGACGTGATCGTGTCGATCAGCGCGGGCCGGGTGGAGGAGCGCCGGCCGATCGACCCGGTCACCGACGGCCAGGTCCCCATGCTGGACGAGGAGCACGCCCTGGTCAGGCGCGTGCTGCGGGAGGACGCGGGCTGGGCCGGGGCGCTCGCCCGCAGGGGCATCGACGACCCCGCCACGGTCTACCTCGCCGCCCTGAGCGCCGGCCACTTCGGCCTGCCGAAGGAGGAGGGCCGCCGGGTGGCCAGGGTGCTGGCCCACCTGATGCCCACCCCCGAGAGCCTTCCGTGGGCCCACCCGGTGGACGGCCTGGTCGCGTACGTGGACCTGGTCAAGGGCGAGATCCTGGAGATCGTCGACACGGGGCCCCAGCCCGTCCCCGCCGAGCCCGGCGACTACCACCAGGGCCCGCACCGGACCTCGCAGAAGCCCATCCGCATCACCCAGCCGGAAGGCCCCAGCTTCACGGTCGACGGCCCGCTGGTCACCTGGGAGAAGTGGAGCCTCCGCCTCGGGTACGACATGCGCGAGGGCCTCACCCTGCACCAGATCGGCTTCGAGGACGGCGGCCGGACCCGGCCCATCGTCTACCGGGCCTCGGTGGCCGAGATGATGGTCCCGTACGGGGACCCGAGCCCGATCCGCTTCTGGCAGAACTACTTCGACACCGGCGAGTACCAGCTCGGCAAGCTGGCCAACTCCCTGGAGCTCGGCTGCGACTGCCTCGGCGAGATCACCTACTTCGACGCCGTCGTCACGGACGGCGCCGGGGTGCCCAAGGTGATCACGAACGCGATCTGCATGCACGAAGAGGACTACGGCGTGCTGTGGAAGCACACCGACCCGGCCAACGGCTCCAGGGAGACCCGCAGGCAGCGGCGGCTGGTGATCTCGTTCTTCGTCACGGTCGGCAACTACGACTACGGCTTCTACTGGTACCTCTACCTCGACGGCACGATCGAGCTGGAGGTGAAGGCCACCGGCATCGTCTTCACCGGCGCCTACGACGACCGCGCCGCGCCCTACGCATCCGAGGTCGCGCCGGGGCTGGCGGCGCCGTACCACCAGCACCTGTTCAGCGCCCGGCTGGACATGACGGTGGACGGCGTCGCGAACGCGGTGGACGAGGTGGAAGCGGTCCAGGCCGGCAGCCCGTACGGCAACGCCTTCGGCCGCGCCGTCACCCGGCTGCGCACGGAGCTGCAGGCCAAGCGCGACGCCGACCTGAAGGCGGAGCGCACCTGGCACGTCGTCAACCCCTCGGTGCGCAACCGCCTCGGCCACCCGGTCGGCTACGCGCTGTTCCCCGAGGGCAAGCCCACCCTGATGGCCGGCGAGGGATCCTCGATCCACCGCAGGGCCGAGTTCGCGACCAGGCACCTGTGGGTCACCCGATACCACCCCGCAGAGCGCTATCCCGCCGGGGACCTGGTCAACCAGCATCCCGGCGGCGCGGGCCTGCCCAGCTACACCAAGGCGGACCGCGACATCGACGGGCAGGACATCGTGCTGTGGCACACGTTCGGCCTGACGCATTTCCCGCGCACCGAGGACTGGCCCATCATGCCGGTCGACACCTGCGGGTTCACTCTCAAGCCGGTCGGCTTCTTCGACCGGAACCCCACGCTCGACGTCCCGCCGAGCGCCGCCGAACGTTCCTGCCACTAGAGGAGAAGAGGCCCATGCGTCCCATACGCCTGGCCTGCGGTGTCACGGCCGCGCTGCTGGTCTCGGCCTGCGCCGCCACCGGAACGACCACCACCCCGCCGGCCTCCACCCAGGAGAGCGCCGCCCCCGGCTACCTCGCGGTCGCCGACCAGGCCCTGCCCGCCGGAGGCACGCTCAACCTCCAGGTCCACATCGACAGCGGCGCGGCCACCGGGTACGACCCGCAGCTCGCCGACGTCGCCACCACCTGGCAGCTGCTCTCGCTGTCCTACGAGACGCTGGTCACGATCGGCCCCGACTTCGGCGTCCAGCCGCTGCTGGCCGAGAAGTGGGACACCCCCGATCCCAAGACGTACGTCTTCCACCTGCGCAAGGGCGTCACCTTCTCCAACGGCAGGGAGATGACGGCCGACGACGTGGTCGGGAGCCTCAAGCGGCTGCTGGCCTCCAAGTCGGTGTGGCGCGGCCAGCTCGGCCCGGTCGAGTCGGTCGCCAAGGACGGCGACGACAAGGTCAAGGTCACGCTGAAGGAGGCGTACACGCCGTTCCTGGCCGCGCTGGCCAACGTGCCCGCCGCCGTCCTGCCGATGAAGGAGATCGACGACAAGTCGGTCGATCCGGCCACCACGCTGCTCGGCACCGGCCCGTACGTGGTCGAGAACCACCGCCAGGACGTGTCGTGGACGTTCAAGCGCAACGACAAGTACTGGTCGAAGGACAAGCCGGCGGCCGACGCGCTCAACATCACGATCGCCCCGGAGGAGGCCGCGCGCATCGCCGCCCTGCAGAACGGCAGCGCCGCCCTGGCCACGCTGGGCAACGTCGACTCGGCCTCGATGCTGGCCGGCGCCAGGAACGTCCAGGTCGTCACCCAGGCCACCACGGACTTCTACTACCTGATGCTCAACACCGTGGCGCCGGGCTCCAAGTTCGCCGACCCCAAGGTGCGCCAGGCGATCAACATCGCGCTCGACCCCCAGCAGATCGCCGACGTGGCGCTCGGCGGCAAGGGCAAGCCGACCGCGATCACCCCGGCGGGCCTGCCGGGCTCCTGCGACCCCGCCGCGCTCCCGTCGGCGAAGCAGGGTCCGGAGGAGGCCAGGAAGCTGCTGGCCGAGGCGGGGGCGCAGAACCTGACGTTCACGCTCAGCATCTTCGCCACCGAGCCGGCCCCGGCCGTCGCCCAGGTGATCCAGCAGAACCTCCAGCAGGCCGGCATCACCGTCAAGATCGAGCAGATGGACGAGGCGAGCTGGTCGGGCAAGGTGTACGGCAAGGCGCCCGCCGAGTTCGACGCCGCCCTGTCCTGGTTCGCCGGCTACGCCGACCCCGGAATGGTCACCAAGTGGTGGAACCCGGAGACGGCCGGCTTCAACGTCGGCTTCATGAAGCCCGACAAAGATCTCAACGCGCTCATCGACACGGCGGGCAAGGAGCCCGCGGGCGCCGCGCGGGAGCAGGCCCTGGCCGCCGTCTGCGCCAAGGCCGACGCCGACGCGCAGATGATCCCGCTGGTCACCCGGCCGGCCACGGTGGCCTTCAGAGGCGACGCGCTGAGCCCCAGCCTGTACGCCACCGAGGGGTACGGCAACGTGCTGCGCCTGGTCGCCGACGCCCGCGTGAAGAAGACCCAGTAGCCATGCGGTTGCTGATGTGGTGGTCAGGCCGGGCGCTCAGCTCGGCCGCCACGCTCCTGGGCGTCTCCGTGCTGATCTTCGCGGCCGTGCGCCTGATGCCCGGCGGCTTCGCGGAGACCGTGCTCGGCCCCTTCGCCACCGCGGAGCAGAAGGCCGAGCTGGCCGCCCGCTACGGGCTGGACCAGCCGGTGCTCCTGCAGTACGGGCACTGGCTGGCCGCCGTCACGGGCGGCGACTTCGGCACCTCGATGATCAGCCGGCAGCCGGTCGGCACGGAGCTGCTGGCCCGCCTGCCGGTGACCGCCGAGCTGACCGTGCTGGCGGTGGCCGCCAGCGTGCTCGCCGGGGTGCCGCTGGGCGTGCTGACCGCCGTGCGCATCCGTCCCGCGGGGACGAAAGGCGCCGGTGGGAGCGCCGGTGGGAGCGGCGGTGGGAGCGGCGTGGCGGGCCGGCTGCTCAGCGGGCTCGGCGTGAGCGTGCCGGAGTTCGTGCTGGGCAGCCTGGTGGTGTTCGTGTTCTCCCGGTACGCGCTCGGCCTGGAGGTCGGCGCCTGGGTGCCGTTCGGCCAGGACCCGGCCGCGAACCTGGCCACCATGATCCTCCCGGCGGCCGTGCTGGCGGTGTTCTCCATCTCGGTGACGGCCAGGACCACCCGCGACGCGGTCATGGGCGTGCTGGTCGAGCCGTACGTCACGGCGGCCGTCGGGCGCGGCGAGTCGCCGTGGTCCATCGTCCGGCACCACATCCTGCGCAACGCCGCCACCCCGGTGGTGACGCTGCTCGGCACGATCATCGCGTACCTGCTGGGCGGGGCGCTGATCGTGGAGCACGTGTTCAACCTGCCGGGCGTCGGCTCGTACGTCGTGCAGGCCGTCGGCCGCCGCGACTACGCGGTGGTGCAGGCGGGGGTGCTGCTGGCGGCCGGGGTGTTCATCGTGATGAACGTGCTGATCGACCTGCTGGTCGGGGTGCTCGACCCCCGGCTCGGCGTGCTGGCTGGGAGGCGCTCATGAGGACGGCGACCATCAGGGCCGGGAGGCGCTCATGAGGACGGCGACCATCAGGGCCGGGAGGCGCTCATGAGGACGGCATCCGTCAGGGCCGGGAGGCGTGTATGAAGAGGCTCGGCCTGGACCGGCTTTCCGTCGCCGGGCTGGCGTGCCTGCTGGTGCTCGTGGTGTTCGCGCTGGGCAGCCTGGTCGGCGCCGGGGGAGACCCGGACGCGATCGTCGGCCCGCGCCTGCAACCGCCGGGCCCCGGCTGGTGGCTGGGCACCGACAACCTGGGCCGCTCGGTGCTGCCCCGGGTCATGGAGGGCGTCGGCACGACGCTGCTGCTGTCGTCGATCGCCGTGCTGCTGACGGCGGCGTTGAGCGCGACATTCGGCATCATCGCCGGATACCGTGGCGGTTACCTGAACGAGCTGGTGATGCGCCTGGTGGAAGTGCTCTACTCCTTCCCCGCCATCGTGCTCGCGATCCTGGTGGCCGCCGTGCTCGGCCCCGGGCAGCTCGCCGCGCTGGCCAGCATCGTGCTGGTGACGATCCCGCTGATGACCCGCCTGGTGCGGGCCGCCGCCGTGGCCGTGTCCCAGCGCGACTACGTCACGTCGGCGGTCATCAGCGGCGCCCGGCTGTCACGCGTGCTCGCCCGGCACGTGCTGCCGAACGTGGCGGGCACGATCGCGGTGCAGGGCACGTACGCGCTGTCCGTCGGCATCGCGGTTGAGGGCGGGCTGAGCTTCCTCGGCTTCGGCGTGCAGCCGCCGCAGGCCTCGCTCGGCGTGCTCATCCAGCAGGGCGGCACCTACATGATCGCCGCGCCCTGGCTGATCCTCGGCCCTGGGGTCGTGCTGGTGCTGGCGATCCTGGCGATCAACGTGGTGGGCGACGGGCTGCGCGACCGCCTCGAACCCCGGGAGACGAGGTCACTCACATGAGCCTGCTCACCGTGCGCAACCTGGTGATCGACTACCCCCAGACGCGGGCGCTCGACGGGGCCGACCTGGAGCTTCGGCAGGGCGAGACGCTCGGCCTGGTCGGCGAGAGCGGCTCGGGCAAGTCCACGCTCGGCTCCGCCGTCGGGCGGCTGCTGCCGGGCGCGGCCGTGCGCGCCGGCGGGGAGGTGACGGTCGCCGGGGAGCCGGTGTTCGACCTGCCACCCGGCAAGCTGCGCCACCTGCGCAAGAAGCATCTCGGGTTCGTCTTCCAGGACCCGATCGCCTCGCTCGACCCGACGATGCGCGTCGGGGCCCAGCTCAGGCTGGTGCTCGGGCGCGGTGCCGACGTGGGCTTCCACCTCGGGCGGGTCAAGCTCGACGATGCCCGCGTGGTGCGCGCGTACCCGCACCAGCTCTCCGGCGGCATGGCGCAGCGGGTGGCGATCGCGATGGCCATGGCCACCGCGCCCGAGCTGCTCGTCGCCGACGAGCCGACCGCCGCCCTGGACAGCCAGGTGCGCGAGGAGGTGCTGAACGTGGTCTTCTCGCTCGCCGCCGACGCCGGGACGAGCATCCTGTGGCTCAGCCACGACCTGCCCGCCGTCGCGCGCCGCTGCGACCGGGTCGCGGTCATGTACGGCGGGCGCGTCGTCGAGAGCGGCCCCGCGCGCCAGGTGCTCGGCGACCCGGCCCACCCCTACACGGCGGCGCTGGCCAGGTCGGCGCCCGCCGCCGCGGCCCGTGGCGCCCGGCTGGAGCCGGTGCCCGGCCGGCCGCCCGTGCTCACCGGAGCGTCGCCGGGCTGCGCCTTCGCGCCGCGCTGCCCGTTCGCGGTCGAGCGCTGCGAGCACGAGCGCCCGGCCCCGGTCCGGATCCGCGAGCAGGACGTCCTCTGCCACCGCGCGGGGGAGCTGGCCGAGCACATGACGGCGGGCCGCCGTCCGGAGGTGAGCGCATGATCCTCGAACTGGACGACGTCACCGTCACCTTCGCGGCGGGACCGCCGCTGCGGCGCATCCACCTGAACGCCATGCGGAACGTGTCCCTGTCCGTCGCCGAGGGGGAGACCCTGGGCCTGGTCGGCGAGTCGGGCTCCGGCAAGACGACCACGAGCCGGGTCGCGCTCGGCCTGCAGCGGCCCACGGCCGGCACCGTCAGGTTCGGCGGCCGGCCCTTCCCCAAGCGGCGGCGCGAGCTGGCGGGCCGCATGCAGGCCGTGCTCCAGCACCCGCACTGGTCGCTCAACCCCAGGATGCGCGTCGGCCAGAGCGTGGCGGAGCCGCTGGCGGTGCTGGGCCGCCCGGCCGGCGACGCCGTCACCGAGATGCTGGAGCACGTCGGGCTCGAAGCCGCCCTGGCCGGGCGCTACCCGCACGAGCTGTCGGGCGGGCAGCGGCAGCGGGTGTCCATCGCCCGCGCGCTGGTCACCAGGCCCAGGTTCATCGTGTTCGACGAGGCGGTCAGCGCGCTCGACGTGTCCGTACAGGTGCAGATCCTCAATCTGATCAAGGACCTGCAGGCCGAGTACGGCTTCAGCGCCCTGTTCATCTCCCACGACCTGGGCGCGGTCCGCTACGTCGCCGACCGGATCGCGGTCATGCGCGCCGGCGAGATCGTCGAGACCGCCGACACGGCCACTTTCTACTCCGACCCCGCCCACGAATATTCCAAGCAGCTCCTGGAGGCCCTGTGAACGACCCCGTGAACCACGAGCACCGGCTCGCGCGGCCGTCCGCGTTCGCGCCCGGCGTCCCGCGTAACGCGGACCTGCCGCTGACCCCGCAGCCCAGCCCCGGGCGCGGCTCGGTCGCGTTCGACCTGCCCGGCGTGTTCGTCGGCACGGCCGAGTACGGCGAGGGCCCGACCGGCTGCACCGTGATCCACCTCCCGGCGGGCGCCCGCACGGCGGTGGACGCGCGCGGCGGCGCGGTCGGCATGAGCGGCGGCTACGACTTCAACCACGCGATCTGCCTGGCCGGCGGCTCGGTGTACGGGCTGGCCGCCGCGGCGGGCGTGAGCGACGAGCTGCTGGCCCGCCGCGACAACCGCACCAAGTGGGACGAGCTGCAGCTGGTGTCCGGGGCGGTGATCTACGACTTCTCCACCCGCGACACCGCCGTCTACCCGGACGCCGAGCTGGGCCGGGCCGCCCTGCGCAACGCCGTCGAGGGCGAGTTCCCCGTGGGCCGGTGCGGCGCCGGGCGCACGGCGAGCGCGGGCAAGGTCGATTTCGGCCGCGCCGAGTTCGCCGGGCAGGGGGCCGCGTTCGGCACGTTCGGCGAGGCCAAGGTGCTGGTGGCGACCGTGGTCAACTCGGTGGGCGCGGTGGTGGACCGGCAGGGCCGGGTCGTGCGCGGCAACTACCACGAGGACCTTGGCGCGCGCCGCCACCCCAGCGCCGACTACGCGGAGCTGATCGAGGCCCCGGCCGTCATGGGCAACACCACGCTGACCGTGATGGTCACCAACGTGAAGCTGACCGACGTGGAGCTGCTCCAGATCGGCCGGCAGGTGCACAGCTCTATGCACCGGGGCATCCAGCCGTTCCACACGCTGACGGACGGCGACACGATGTTCGCCATGACGACCGACGAGGTCGAGCTGTCTGGCGTCAAGCCGACGGGCCTCGGCACGCTGGCCTCCGAGGTCGCGTGGGACGCCGTCCTGAGCGCGGCGGAGTAGGGGCGTGCACACCTTTCCCCGCTACGCCGCCCCCGGTCCCGAGCACGTGGCCGACCTGGTCACGCGCAACCCGTTCGCGCTGGTCGTCACCTCGGCGGACGGCGTGCCGGCGGCCACGCACGTCCCCGTCGTCGTCGAACGCCTTGAAGAGGGCCGCTTCGAGGGCGGCACGCTGCTCGGCCACATGGCCCGCGCCAACCCGCACTGGCGCTCCTGGGAGCAGGGAACGCAGGCGCTCGTGGTGTTCTCCGGGCCGCACGGCTACGTCTCGCCCACCGTGTACGCCACCGACCCGGCCGTCCCCACCTGGGACTACGCGGCCGTGCACCTGACCGGCCGGGTGGAGCTGCTCGACGACGCGCTGGAGGTGGTGGAGCGCACGGTCGCGGCCGCCGAGTCGCTGCGCGCGCCGGCCTGGGAGCCGACCCCCGCCTCCAGGGAGAGGTTCCGTGCCCTGCTGCCTGGGGTAGTGGCTTTCCGCGTACACGTGCGTACCGAGCAGAGCATGTTCAAGCTGAGCCAGGACATCGACGCCGAGCGGTACGCCCGGGTGCGCGACTCCTTCGCCGCTGAGAATTCGCGGCTCGCCGATTTGATGGACAGGTCATGACATTTCCTACTTTTAAGTCCAGCCAGACCCAGCCCCGCGCCCGAGGCAAGGAATTCGGCACCCAGCTGCGCAAGCAGATCGCCGGCAACCTCGCCGGCTACACCGATCTGTTCACCGTCGCCGGCGGGGACCCCGCGCAGGTGCGCGTGTGGGGTGAGCGGGCGCTGGAGCGCAGTGCCGCGTGGGCGCCGGCGCTGGCGGAGGAGATCGCCGGCATCGCGGCGGGCGCCGGGCTGGAGCCCTGGCAGGTCGCCGTGGTCAACGCCCGCACCGAGATCCTGGCCGCCATCGACGCCGTGGGTCACGGCGAGTGCTCGACCTCCGTGGTGCTCCCGGAGGCGGGCCCGCCGCGTACGGTGCAGACCTGGGACTGGCACGACCACCTGCGCGACGCGCCCCTTCTGTGGGAGTACGAGCATGACTCGGGCCGCGTGGTGCGCACGTTCACGGAGGCCGGGGCGCTGGCCAAGATCGGGATCAGCACGGCCGGGCTCGGCGTGCACTTCAACATCCTGCGCCACGAGTCCGACACCGCCGAGCTGGGCGTGCCCGTGCACCTGATCGCCCGCCGCATCCTGGACGAGGCGGCCACGGTCGAGGAGGCCGCGGACATCGCCCGCTCGGCCACGGTCTCGGCCTCGACCGTCATCACGGTCGTGACGGAGTCGCGGGCGGCCTCCATCGAGATCTCCCCGGCCGGCGTGGCGGTCATCCCGCCCGGCCCCGACGGCGTCCTGCTGCACTGCAACCACTTCCTCGACGCCGGCCTGGCGGCGGGGGAGCGGCACGCCACCGAGCGGCCCGGCACCTACGACCGCATGCGGCACCTGGAGAGCCACGTCGCGGAACTGAGCGGCCCGGACCAGAACGCGCGGGCGCTGGCCATGCTCAGCCACGCCCCGGACGACGCGCCCGTGTGCGCGCACCCCGACCTCACCCAGCCGCTCAACCAGCGGTGGGAGACGCTGGCCACGATCGGCCTGGACCTGCCCGCCGGGCGGATGCGGGTGCACCAGGGCGGGCCCTGCCAGGTCACCGAGGCGACCTGGCAGGTGTTCTGAGCGTCACCCGGCCTACTTGAAGGCGGCGACCCCGGTCAGCGCCTTGCCCACGACCAGCGAGTGGATCTCCGAGGTGCCCTCGTAGGTCAGCACCGACTCCAGGTTCACCGAATGCCTGATCACCGGGTATTCGAGGGTGATGCCGCTCGCTCCGAGCAGCGTGCGGCACTTCCTGGCGATCTCCAGGGCCTCGCGGACGTTGTTCAGCTTGCCGACGCTCACCTGCTCGGGGGTGAGGGTGCCCGCCTCCTTCAGGCGGCCCAGGTGCACCGCGAGCAGCAGGCCCTTGCCCAGTTCGAGCGCCATGTCGGCGAGCTTCTCCTGGGTGAGCTGGAAGGAGGACAGCGGCTTGGCGAAGACCTCGCGCTCGCCCGCGTACGCGATGGCCGTCTGCAGGCAGTCCAGCGCCGCCCCCATCGCCCCGAACACGATCCCGAACCGGGCCTCGTTGAGGCAGCCCAGCGGACCGCGCAGGCCCCTGGCCTCCGGGAGCATCGCCTCGGCGGGCAGGCGGACGCCGTCGAGCACCAGCTCGCTCGTCACGCTCGCGCGCAGCGAGATCTTGTGCTTGATGTCACTGGCGGTGAAGCCCGGCGTGCCGGCCGGGACCAGGAAGCCCCTGATCCCGTCGTCCGTGCGGGCCCAGACGACCGCTACGTCCGACACCGAGCCGTTGGTGATCCACATCTTGGTGCCGTTCAGCACCCAGTCGGTGCCCTCGCGCTTGGCGGTGGTGCGCATGCCCGCCGGGTCGGAGCCGAAGTCCGGCTCGGTCAGGCCGAAGCAGCCGATGCGCTCGCCGGCCGCCATCGCGGGCAGCCACTCCTGCTTCTGCTCCTCGCTGCCGTATTTCCAGATCGCGTACATGGCCAGCGACCCCTGCACCGACACGAGGCTGCGCAGCCCGGAGTCGGCGCCCTCCAGTTCCAGGCAGGCCAGCCCGTACGACACCGCCCCCATGCCGGCGCAGCCGTACCCCTCCAGGTGCATGCCGAGCACGCCGACGGAGCCGAGCGTGCGGGCCAGCTCGCGGGCGGGCAGTTCCCCGGCCTCGAACCAGTCCGCGACGTGCGGCCGGATCTCCCGGTCGCACACGCGCCTGACCGTGGTCCTGATCTCGCGCTCCTCCTCGGTCAGCAGCGTGTCCAGGGCGAACAGCGCGGTCGGCTCGATCATTTCCGGAGTCCTCCTATTTTGGATCCAATATTGAAAATCCAATATGACACAGTTAGGGTGCGTTGACCATGGACGTTCTGAATCTCATCGGCGGTCGCTGGATCGAGGGGGACGGCGCGGAGTTCGCCGACACCAACCCGGCCCGGCCGGCCGAAGTGGTGGCGCGTGGCCGGTTCGCCTCCGCAGCGGAGGTGGGCCGGGCCGTCGCGGCGGCCCGGCAGGCCGCGCCCGGCTGGGCGGCGACCCCGCACCACGCCCGCGCGGCCGTGCTCAACGCCGCCGCCGACCTCGTGGACGCCGCCGCCGGGGAATGGGGCGCGGAGCTGGCCCGCGAGGAGGGCAAGACGCTGCCCGAGGCCATCGCCGAGGTGCGCGGCTCGGCCCGCATCCTGCGTTACTACGCCGGCGAGGCCGACAGGGAGAGCGGCGAGATCTACGCCTCCCCGCGCCCCGGCGAGAACGTCCTGGTCGTGCGCAAGCCGGTCGGCGTGGTCGGGATGATCACGCCGTTCAACTTCCCGATCGTCATCCCCGCGTGGAAGATCGGTCCCGCACTCACCTACGGCAACACCGTCGTGTGGAAGCCGTCCTCGCTGGTGCCGGTCCTGGCCTTCCGCCTGGCGCAGGCGCTGGCGTCGGCGGGCCTGCCCGACGGGGTGCTCAACCTCGTGTACGGCGAGGCCGACGCGGGCTCGGCCATCGTCGGCGATCCCGGCGTGGACGCGGTGTCCTTCACCGGCTCCACGGCGGTCGGCCGGGCCGTCATCGCCCGGTGCGGTGAGCTGGGCAAGCCGGTGCAGACCGAGATGGGCGGCAAGAACGCCGCCATCGTGCTGGCCGACGCCGACCTCGACCACGCGGCGGAGCAGGTCAGCCTCGGGGCGTTCCGCTCGGCCGGGCAGAAGTGCACCGCGACCTCGCGGCTCATCGTGGCCGAGCAGGTCGCCGACGAGCTTTTGGAACGGGTCGCCGAGCGGGCCGCCCGCCTCGTCGTCGGCGACCCCCTGGACGCGGCCGTCGAGATGGGCCCGCTGGTCAGCTCGGCCGCCCGCGACCGGGTGTCGGCCGGGGTGGCGCGGGCCGTGGAGGAGGGGGC
>NZ_VCKX01000519.1 GCF_005889725.1 Nonomuraea zeae | reverse complement strand
GGCAGGGTAAGATGTGTATAAGGGACAGGGGCTTGGGCGCGGCGAGGTGAGGTGAGGTGAGGTGAGGTGAGGCGAGCGGGCGGGGCGAGCGGGTGGCGCGAAATTATGGCGTGTACGGGGAGCAAATGCCGCAAAGTGGTGGAAACGAAGGCTGGCGTCGTGGCGGGTGCGGCCCGCAGGTCAGGTGGTGAGCGTCCATGACGCGCTGACCTGGCGGGTGTTCACATATGCGGCTCAGACGGCGGACTGGAATTTCGCCACAGGTGCCACGTTCGCGTTCGCCTCGTCGACGAGACGGCGCACGGCCACGTCCAGCCTGGAGCTTTCGAGGCCTTCCAGCGCACTCAGGCTGATCCCGGTGACGTCAATGAGTCCATCACCATACTCCAACACAGCTTCCTCGTTCATCGCTCTCCCTGATAAATGATCTAGCATGCGGATCCTATCTATCTCTGTGCTGAATATGATGTCTATGCTTGTGTCAGCTGCTGTGAAGACCGGCCGACTCGAGGCGACATCGTGACTACTTCGCACTCGCACCACGAATCTGGCCATGCTCCCTCTGTATGGGGCAAAATCCCCCAAAGAAACAAAAACTTCACTGGCCGGGACGACCTTATCGAGAAGCTCCGAACGGGACTTCAATCCAAGGTCACCGCCGTCCTGCCGCAAGCACAGGACCAGTCTCAACCCGCGCCACACGCCCTGCAAGGGCTCGGCGGGGTGGGCAAGTCGCAACTCGCCATCGAATACGCACACCGCTTCAGACATGCGTACGAACTGGTGTGGTGGGTGCCATCGGCGCAGCCGATGCTGGTGAAGTCGTCGCTGGCGGGGCTGGCTCGCGAGATGCATCTCCGCGTGGGCCCGCAGAGCGTGGAGGACGCGGCGGAGGCCGCCCTGGACGCGCTGCGGCGCGGCGAGCCGTACAAGAACTGGTTGCTGATCTTCGACAACGCCGAGAACCTGGAGATCAACGACACCATCCCGCGCGGCCCCGGGCATGTCCTGATCACCTCGCGCAACCACAGCTGGCAGGGAGTGGTGGACACCCTGCCCGTCGATGTCTTCGAGCGGTCGGAGAGCATCGAGTTCCTGCGCAGGCGCGTCGGCGACGGGATCGACGCGGAGCAGGCCGATCGGCTGGCCGAGGCGCTGGGGGACCTGCCGCTGGCGCTGGAGCAGGCGGGAGCCCTCCAGGCTGAGTCCGGCATGTCGGTCAAGGAATATCTGCGGCTGCTGAAGGAGCAGACGACCCGCCTGCTCGGCGCCAACAAGCCCACCGACTATCCGCTGTCCATGACGGCCGCGTGGGCCACCTCGGTGTCGCAGCTCAAGGCCAGGATGCCGGAGGCCGTCGAGCTGCTGCGCTGCTTCGCGTTCTTCGGCCCCGAGCCGATCCCTCGCGACCTGCTGGACGAGCTGCCCGAGACGTACGCGGCCGGGTCGAAGATCGCCGGGCTGCTGTCCGACCCGATCAAGCTCAGCCAGGTCATCCGCGAGCTGGGCCGCTACGCCCTCGTCCGCATGGACTCCGAGGCCCGGACGGTCACGGTGCACCGGCTGGTGCAGGCGCTGCTGCGTGACGAGCTCGACAAGACGGACGCCGAGTCCTTCCAGCGCGAGGTGCACCTGCTGCTGACCGCCGCGGTCGCCGACTACGAGCCGGACGACATCACGGCATGGCCCCGCTACAACAACCTGCTCGGCCACATCACCCCGGCCGAGGTCAAGGCCAGCCGCGAT
The DNA here is from genome assembly GCF_005889725.1 of Nonomuraea zeae. Lineage (GTDB taxonomy): Bacteria > Actinomycetota > Actinomycetes > Streptosporangiales > Streptosporangiaceae > Nonomuraea > Nonomuraea zeae. The sequence continues at coordinate 2,864 of NZ_VCKX01000519.1, read as the reverse complement.
CCCAACGTCCGCAAGTTCGCACTCAACATCGTGCGTTACCTCTACACCTCCGGCGACTTCGTGTCCGCCCAGGAGCTGGTGCAGGACTTCGCCGACGCGTGGCGGGCCGACAGCGGCGAGGACGACCGCTTCGTGCTGGCCTCCCAGCGCCACTACGCCATCATCATCCGCGAGCTGGGGGCCATCGAGGAGTCCTTCAACAGCAACAAGGCCCTGATGGAACGGATGCGGCGGGTGCTCGGCGACGCCGACGAGGAGACCCTGCTGCTCACCAACAGCCACGGGGCCGACCTGCGCTTCCGTGGCGACTTCGCGGAGGCGCTCAAGCACGACCAGGACTCCCTCGGCCAGCACGAGACCGTCTTCGGCCCCGCCCACCGCCGCACGTTGCGCGCCATGAACAACCTCGCGCTCGACCACCTGCTGCTCGGCGAGTACGAGACGGCGCAGACCCTGCACGCGCGGGTGCTCAAGCTGCAGCGGCAGGCCGGCTCCAAGGCGAGCCGGGCCAACGTGCTGTCCTCGATGAACAACCTGGCCCGCGTCGTCCGGCTCCGAGGCCGCTACCGGGAGGCGTGCGACCTCGGCCAGGACGCCTACGACCTCGGCGTCCAGGAGCTGGGCCAGGACCACCCGTGGACCCTGCGCAGCTCCAAGGACCTGTCGATCGCCAAGCGCCGGGCCGGCATCATCGACGAGGCGCTGGAGATCGCCGAGCGCACCTTCGAGCTGCAGAAGCGCAGCACCAGCCTGGACCACCCCGACACGCTGGCCGCCGCGCTCTGCCTGGCCAACGCGCAGCGGGCGGCCGACCACGTGGAGGACTCGCTGCGGCTGCTGCGGGACATCGTGGAGCGGTTCGCGCTCATGTACGGCGATGATCATCCTTTCAAGTACGGCTGTGACAGCAACTTCGCGCTGCTGCTGCGGGTGAGCGGGAACGAGGAGCGGGCGCGGGAGATCGACGAGGCGGCGCTGGCCGGGTTCGACCGGCGGCTCACTCGTAAGCACTTCTTCTCCTTGACCTGTGCCATCAACCTCGCGAGCGACCTGTCGAGCGTGGGGCTGGTGCACGAGGCGCGGGAAATGGGTGAGCGGACGCTGGCCGACCTGCGGGCCCTGTTCGGTGACGACCACCCGGTCACCCTGGCCGCGGCGGCGAACCTGGTGATCGACCTGGTGGCGACGGGGGCCGAGGAGGAGGCCACGGCGCTGCGGGAGGACGTGCTGGAGCGGTATGACCGGGTGCTCGGGCCCAACCACCCGGATGTGCTGGTGTCCCGTCAGGGGAACCGGCTGGACTTCGACTTCGACCCACCTGTTCTCTAGGCCCGCCTGTCCTCTGGGCCCGAGGGGTTGGTGTTGGTGGAGGCGTGGTCGGGAGGCCTGGGGTGACCGCGCCAGGGTACAAACGATCACATGGCATGCCGTATCACTGAGTTGGTGCTCGACAGTCGGGAGCCTGAGCGTCTTGCGGAGTTCTGGTGCGAGGTGCTCGGTTACGTGGTGCTCGATCGGGTCAGGGGGAGCGTTCAGATAGGTCCAGAGGCGGGGTTCGGCGGGTTGCAGCCGACCATCGCCTTCAATCCGACGGAGAACCCGAAGCTGGGCAAGCTTCCGCTGCACATCGACGTGAATTCGACCGATCGTGATCAGGACGCCGAGCTTGAGCGCTTGCTGGGCATCGGGGCTCGGCAGGTCGACATCGGACAGATGGGCGAGGAGTCCTGGCATGTGCTGGCCGACCCGGAGGGCAACGAGTTCTGCCTGTTGCGCCAGCGCGTGAGCGGTTAGGGCTGTCCGGCGCGTGGTGGTCAGGGCGGTCGGGGTGGGTCGGCCTGGTTGGACGGTCGCGTCGGGGGGTGGGTCAGCGGCCCTTCTCGTAGATGAGGAGGCCGTTCGAAAGGCGCAGGGGGACCATGATCAGCTCGACCACCAGGGCTTTCCAGGCGTAGTAGAGGTTGACCGTCTTGTTCAGGTAGACGTACGGGAGGTTGCGCAGCACGCGGCCGATCGGCAGGCGGCGGCGTCTGGCGGCGTAGACGAGGGCGGGGACGGTGAGGAACAGCTCGCCTCCCGCCCACCACGCCAGCGACCGGGCCACCGGCTCGTGCGCGGTGAACGTGAGGAGCACCGGGGCTGCCCACCACAGCGGTGCCATGAGGATCTCCAGGAGGGCCAGGATGACCCAGGTGGCCAGCATCGGCTTGCGGGTCAGGAGCCGCGGCAGGTGGAGCCGGACGTTCTGCATGAAGCCCGCCATCCAGCGCCACACCTGCCGGCGCAGGTAAGTGAGGGTTTCGGGGTCGGCGGCCCAGGCCATGGCGTCGGACACGTAGACCGCCTTGCGGCCTTCGAGCTGCTGGCTCCAGGTGAAGTCCATGTCCTCGACGATCGTGCGCTCGGGGAAGCCGCCGAACGCGGTGAGAGCCGTCCGCCTGAACACCGAGCAGCAGCCCGAGCAGACCATGGGGCTGTTGGCCAGCTGCTGGATCGGGCGGTGCCAGTGGAAGCCGAAGAGGTATTCGGTGGATCTGCCGCGCTCCCAGGGGGTGCGGGTGAAGCGGGTCTGTACGTTGCCGGCGGCCACGCCCACCTCGGGGTCGGCGAAGGTGGGCTTGATGCGCTCGATGTAGTCGGGGGCGAGGACGGTGTCGGCGTCCACGGCCAGGATCAGGTCGGTGTCGCAGTGGGGCAGGGCGTAGTTCTGGGCCTTGGCCTTGCTGCCGAGGTTACGGGGCGGGCGGAGGACCGTCACGTCGTGGGCCGCGGCCACCTCGCCGGTGCGGTCGGTGGAGCCGTCGTCGATCACGATGATCTTGTCGGGTGGGGTCGATTGGGTGAGGAGGGAGTTGAGCCAGCCC
>NZ_VCKX01000518.1 GCF_005889725.1 Nonomuraea zeae | reverse complement strand
GGCTGGTGGTGGGTGAGGTTCGGCGCGGGCCGGTCGTCGGCCAGGGCGTGCAGGGCCTGCCGGAAGTCCTCGCGGGTGGTGCCGACGAGTGCCGCCTGGTGCGGGAACCGGGCGCGGGCGGTGGCCAGGGTGTAGCCGACGTCGGCCGGCGACAGCTCGGGGTGCGCGTCCAGGTGGTCGGCGAGGCGGGCGGCCTGCTCGCGGAGCGCCTGCTCGCTCTTGCCCGACAGGATCCAGGGGATCGGGCTCTCGGTGGCCGTGGGCTCGGTGCCGGCTTGGGGGACCGCTTCGAGGATGAGGTGGGCGTTGGTGCCGCTGATGCCGAAGGACGAGACGGCGGCCCGGCGGGGCCGGTCGTCGTGCTCGGGCCAGGGCGTCGGCTCGGTGAGCAGGCTGACCGCGCCGGCCTCCCAGTCCACGTGCCGGCTGGGGGCGTCGAGGTGCAGCGTCGGCGGGAGCAGGCCGTGGTGCATGGCCTGGACCATCTTGATGACCCCGGCCGCACCGGCGGCGGCCTGCGTGTGGCCGATGTTGGACTTGACCGAGCCCAGCCAGAGCGGGACCTCGCGGTCCTGGCCGTACGTGGCGAGCAGGGCTTGGGCCTCGATGGGGTCGCCGAGGGTGGTGCCGGTGCCGTGGGCCTCGACGGCGTCCACGTCCGAGGTGGTGAGGCCGGCGTTGGCGAGGGCCTGCCGGATCACGCGCTGCTGGGAGGGGCCGTTCGGTGCGGTGAGCTGGCTGCTGCGGCCGTCCTGGTTGATGGCGCTGCCCCGGACGATCGCGAGAACCGGGTGACCGTTCGCCCGCGCGTCGGACAGCTTCTCCATGAGCAGCAGGCCCGCACCCTCGCCCCAGGCCACGCCGTCGGCCGAGTCGGAGAAGCTCTTGCACCGGCCGTCGGCCGCGAGCCCGCGCTGGCGGCTGAACTCGACGAAGATGCTCGGCGTGGCCATCACGGTCGCGCCGCCGGCCAGCGCCAGGCCGCACTCGCCGTTGCGCAGCGCCTGCGCCGCCAGGTGCATGGCCACCAGCGACGAGGAGCAGGCCGTGTCGATCGTGACGGCCGGGCCCTCGAAGCCGAAGGTGTAGGAGATGCGTCCCGACGCCACGCTGCTCGCGCTGCCGGTGCTGAGATAGCCCTCGAACTCGCTGGGCGCCTGCTGGAACATCCGGGTCGCGTAGTCGTCGTACATGATGCCCGCGAACACGCCCGTGGCGCTGCCGCGCAGCGTGGCCGGGTCGATGCCGGCCCGCTCGATCGCCTCCCAGGCGGTCTCCAGGAGGAGGCGCTGCTGGGGGTCGACGGCCGTGGCCTCGCGCGGGCTGATGCCGAAGAACGCGGGGTCGAACCGGTCCGCGTCGTACAGGAAGCCGCCGCGGGAGGCGTAGCTCTTGCCGAGGGCGTCCGGGTCGGGGTCGTAGAGGTCGGCCAGGGGCCAGCCCCGGTTGTCGGGGAACGGGCCCGTCGCGTCGGTGGCCCCGGTGACCAGCCGCCAGAGGTCCTCGGGCGAGCCGACGTCGCCCGGGTAGCGGCAGGCCATGCCGATGATGGCGATCGGGTCGTCGTCGCCCGAGGCCGCGTGCGCGGTGGAGACGGAGCCCGCCGTCGTCGCGGCGGTGCCGAGGACGCTGCGCAGGTGCGCGGCCAGGGCCGAGGAGTTCGGGTAGTCGAACAGGACCGTGGCGGGCAGCCGCAGCCCGGTGGCGGCGTTGAGCCGGTTGCGCAGCTCGACCGCCATCAGCGAGTCGAGGCCCACGTCGAGGAAGCCGCCGTCGGGGTCGATGACCGTGCCCGCGTCGTGGCCGAGCACTTCGCGGAGCCGGTCGGTCACCAGGTCGAGCAGCAGCCGTTCCTGCTCGGCCGGGCTCAGGCCGGCGAGCCGGTCGGCCACTGCCCCCGTGCTCTGCCGCGCCGCCGCGCCGCGACGGGCGGCGGGCCTGACCAGGCCGCGCAGCAGGTCGTGATCGCGGACGGCCGAGGTGTTCAGCTTGGCGGGGACGACGAGGGGAAGGCCGGTGGCCAGCGCGGTGTCGAGGAGGGCGAGCGCGGTGTCGGCGGGCATGGGCAGGATGCCGCTCCTGGCCATCCTCGTGGTGTCGAGCGCCTCGCCCATGCCGGTGTCCCAGAGGCCCCAGGCCAGCGAGGTGGCCTTCCCGCGATGGGCGAGGGCGTCGAGGTAGGCGTTGGCGGCGGCGTAGTTCGCCTGACCGGGGCCGCCGAGCAGCCCGGCGATCGAGGAGTACAGGACGAACGCGTCGAGGTCGCCGGTCAGCTCGTGCAGGTGCCAGGCGGGGTCCACCTTGGCCCGCAGGACGGCGTGCAGCTGGTCGGGGGTGAGGCCGGTGACCGTGGCGTCCTGCAGCACGCCGGCGGTGTGGAAGATGGCCGTGAGAGGGTGCTCGGCCGGGATGGTGTCGAGGAGGTCGGCCAGGGCGGCGCGGTCGGCGGTGTCGCAGGCGGCGATGGTGACCTGCGCCCCGAGCGACACCAGGTTGGCGATGCCGGGCGCGTCGGGGCCGCGGCGGCTGGCCAGGAGCAGGTGGCGGATGCCGTAGCGGGTGACGAGATGGCGGGCCAGGTGGGTGCCGAGCGCGCCGGTGCCGCCGGTGATCAGGACCGTGCCGTCCGGGTCGAGCGTGACGGGAACGGCGTCGTTCCCGGCCACCTTGGTCAGGCGCGGGATCAGTCGCCGGCCGTCGCGCACCGCCACCTGCGGCTCCGCCGGGAGGCTCACCTGGCCGGGCCGGTCGGCGTCCACGAGGTGGAAGCGTCCCGGGTGCTCGCTCTGCGCCGACCGGACCATGCCCCAGACGGTGGCGGCGGCCAGGTCGGTGATGGCGTCGTCCGGGCCGGTGGCGATGGCCCCGCAGGTGAGGAAGACCATCCGCGAGTCCGCGAAGCGGTCGTCGGCCAGGAACTCCTGGATCAGCAGCAGCGTCCGCTCGGCCAGCGCGTGGGTGGCTTCGAGGTGGTCGCCGTCCGCGCCGTGGCTGGGGACCACGATGACCTCGGGCGTCTCCGTCAGCGTGGCCAGGTCGCCGTCGAGCACGACCCAGCGGGCGGGGGGCGCGTCCCCGGTCGTCTCGGCCCACTCGACCTGGTAGACCAGGTCCGACACCGGCCGGCCGGCCGTGACGGGCCGTCCCGTCAGCGACTCGATCTCCGCGACGACCGCGCCGTCCCGATCGTGCAAGGTCAGCGCCGCGCTCTCGGTGCCGGTGCGCCGGATGCGCACCCGCGCCTCGGTGATCCCGCCGGCGTGCAGCGTGATCCCCGTCCACGCGAACGGCATCCTGGCCGCGCCGAACCCGTCGTCGCCGTCCTGGATGGCCAGCACGGCGGGGTGCAGCGCGGCGTCCAGGAGCGCCGGGTGGACGGCGTGCCTCGACACGTCCGCGTCCGCGGGCAGCGAGACCTCGGCGTAGACCGTCTCCCCGTCCCGCCAGATGGCGCCGACCCCCTGGAACAGCGGCCCGTACTGCAGGCCGGTGGCCGAGAGGTGCTCGTACAGGTCGTCGATGTCCACGACGGACGCGCCCTCGGGCGGCCAGGTGACGAGAGCCTCGGGCGCGGTCGCCTGGCCGATGGCGAGGTGGCCGGTGGCGTGGTGGGTCCATTCGTCCTCGTCCAGGGTCCTGGAGTGGACGGTGAAGGCGCGGCGGCCGTCGTCGGCCGGCTGGACGGTGAGGTTGAGCTGGTGGGTGGCGGTGACGACGAGGGGGGCGTGCAGGGTGAGCTCGTCGATCTGGTCGTAGCCGATGTGATGGGCGGCGTGCAGGAGCAGGTCCACGTAGGCGGTGCCGGGCAGGATGACCGCGTCGTGCACGGCGTGGTCGGCGACCCAGGGCTGGTCGTGCGGGGTGATCCGGCCGGTGAACAGGTAGCCGTCGTCGGGGAGCCGGGTCACCGCCCGCAGGACGGAGTGCTCGATCGCCTGCATGCCGGTGGCGGTCAGGTCGGTGCTGCTCGTGGTCAGCCAGTACGACTGGTGCTGGAAGGCGTAGGTGGGCAGCGTGACGGGGTGTCCGCCCGGGTGGAGGGCGGCGGGGTCGGTGGCGAGCTGGGCCAGGGCGGTGGCCAGGGTGGCGGCCTCCGGCTTGCGCTGGCTTCTGGTCGGGATGGCGTGGCCGGCCTGGGCGGCGAGGGGCGTGAGCGTGGCGTCCGGCCCGAGCTCCAGGTACGTCGTCACGCCGAGGTCGCTGAGGGTGGTGAGGGTGTCGGCGAAGCGGACCGGGCGCAGGAGGTGTTGGGTCCAGTACGCGGCGGTCTGGAGGTCGTCGTCGGTGGCGAGGTGGCCGGTGAGGTTGCAGACGATGGGGATGGATGGTGGCTGGTAGTCGAAGTTCGCCAGTGCCTGGGTGAGCTGGTCGGCGATGGGCTCCATCTGGGTGGAGTGGAAGCCGTTCTGGACGTTGAGTGGGCGGGTCTTGTAGCCGGCTTCGGCGAGGGTTGTGGTGAGGGCCTGGACGGGGTCCCGGTGTCCGGAGATGACGAGTGATGTCGGGCTGTTGACGGCGGCGATGGAGACGTCGGGGGTGAGGTGGGGCTGGAGGTCGTCTTCGGTGATGGTGACGGCGGTCATGGCGCCGTCGGGTGGGAGGGTGGCCATGAGGG
>NZ_VCKX01000517.1 GCF_005889725.1 Nonomuraea zeae | reverse complement strand
GCCGACAGCATGGGTGAGTTTAACAAACCTGGCCTCAGCCATGTTCTCTTTTTTTTTTCAAGCAGAAGACGGCATACGAGCTGGCTTAGGGTCTCGTGGGCTCGGGAGCAGTGCGGAGCTCAGCGGTGGGGGCGAGGTGGGGTCAGGGCCCTGAGAGGGCGGGTGCGCTCGCCAGCACGTCCTTGGCTAGCGACAGGTCTCCGTCCAGCTCGGCGGGGAAGTCCGCCGGGTCGCCCCTCCCGCCCAGCAGGAAGCAGAACGCGACCACGTCCGCCGTGATGTGGACATCCGGCGGGCCCGGCTCCGTCTGCTCGATCCCCAGCGGGATCAGCCAGTCGCCGCCCCCGTCGCCCGTCAGGGTGATGTGGACGGTGCGGCCCGCCCCGTCCAGGCCCGAGAACAGCATCGTGAAGGGCAGCAACCGGGCGCAGAGGTCGGCGGTCGGGTGGAGGTGGCTCACGATCGGGTCGGGCAGGCGGATCCCGGCCGTCTGGGCGGCGTCCGCGGTGTGCACCCACGTCTCCAGCCCCCTGGCCAGGATGTGGTCGCTCACCACCGCGTCGAGGCCGTCCAGGCTCGCCTGGGTGGTGGGCGGCAGGTCGGCCAGATGGCGGCACAGCGCGTCCGCCTGCGCCCGCCAGTCCCTGCGCGTCTGCTCGGGGCTGCGGTCGCGTTCATAGGCCTGTACGTCGTGCGTACGGCTGAGCGAGTCCGTCGCGCCGATGGGCGGCCCGAGTACGGGCGCGCCGACGGAGGCGGCCACGAGGCCGTCCTTGGCGGCCAGGTGGGCCACGAGCTCCTGGAGCGTCCAGCCCTCGACGATGACGCGTGACCAGTCGTCGTCGACCGCCGAGGCCAGCAGCGCGTCCATGGCGGCGACCCGGCCCGCGTACGGCTCCGCCCAGACGGCGGTGGGAGCCGCGGGCCTGCGCCGCGCCCTGGCCCCGGCCAGGAGCTGGGGCCGCAGCGAGCCGGCCGGCACCACCGGGTCCTCCATCATCGCGTCCAGATAGAGACGCTCGACGGCGTCCATCACACCTCTTCCTCCGCGAGCGCGTCCGCCAGGCGTCGTAACGCCAGCCGGATGCGCGATTTGGCCGTGCCCTCGGGCACGCCCAGTTCCTCACCGACCTGCCGGTAGGTCCTGCCACCGAAGTAGGCCAGCTCCACCGCCTCACGGAGGCCGTCGGGCAGTGATGTCACCGCCTGCCGCACCCGCTTGGCCTCGTCGGCCGCGAGCACGGTGTCCTCCAGTCTGGCAGGCTCGCGCTCGAACAGCCGCGGCCCCAGCACCGACACGCGCCGCCGCTCCTCGGCCCGCACGTGGTCGACCGCGCGCCGATGCGCGATCGTGGCGAGCCAGGCGCGTAACGTGCCGCGCTCCGGGTCGTAGGCCAGCGGCCGCTCCCAGAAGACCAGGAACACCTCCTGCGTGATGTCCTCGGCGATCACCCGGTCCCTGGTGACCCGCAGGGAGAGACCGAAGATCAGCGAGGAGAGCCGATCGTAGACCTCCCCCAGAGCGGACTCATCGCCGCCGACCACCCGCTGGTGCAGCAGGCGGTCGTCGTACGGTGCCTCCACTGGCACCACACTCCCGTGTAATCCGGACCAAGGCGGCAATAGCGCCGCGACCCGAGCATGTCATTATTCGCGGGAAATGTAGAGCTGGATGACCGACGGACAGGACTTTGTCGGACGCGCGATAGTGTCGGAGAACCACGATGGAGGGAGCACACGTTATGGCCACCACCCGCACCGCCACCACCCAGTGGAAAGGCGCTCTGCTCGACGGCTCCGGCACGGTCTCGCTCGACACCTCGGGCGTAGGCACGTTCGAGGTCTCCTGGCCTTCCAGGGCCGAGGCGGCCAACGGTAAGACCTCCCCTGAGGAGCTCATCGCCGCCGCGCACTCGTCCTGCTTCTCGATGGCGCTCTCGCACGGGCTGGCCGGTGCCGGCACTCCGCCCGAGTCGCTGCAGACCAGCGCGGACGTGACGTTCCAGCCTGGTGAGGGCATCACGGGCATCGTCCTCACGGTCAAGGGCCACGTCCCCGGCATCTCCGCCGAGCAGTTCCAGGAGGCCGCCCAGACGGCGAAGGCCAACTGCCCGGTGAGCAAGGCGCTGACGGGCACGACGATCACGCTCAAGGCTGAGCTGCTCTGAGGCCGCTCCCGCGACGGGCTCGCCTGCCCCGTAGACCATCTCCGGCCGCCTGCCGGCGGCCGTACGGAGCACGATCGGACTATTGAGAGACCAAGAGCGCTTTCGCGTGCGACAATTGGGCCACATGCGCGAGGTCTGGCCGGGCGAGCCCTATCCACTCGGCGGCACCTGGGATGGCGTTGGCACCAGTTTTTCGGTGTTCTCCGAGGTCGCCGAGCGGATTGAGCTGTGCCTTTTTCACGAGGACGGCACCGAAGAGCGGGTGGATCTGCCCGAGGTCGATGGGTTCGTCTGGCATGGCTATCTGCCGGGGATCCAGCCGGGGCAGCGTTACGGCTACCGGGTGCACGGGCCGTACGAGCCGTCGCACGGCCACCGGTGCAACCCGGCCAAGCTGCTGCTCGACCCCTACGCCAAGGCCATCGACGGGGACCTGACCTGGAACCAGGCGCTGTTCCCCTACTACTTCACCGATCCCACCAGGCGTAACACCGAGGACAGCGCCCCCTACATGCCGAAGAACGTGGTCGTCAACCCGTTCTTCGAGTGGGGCAACGACCGGTCGCCGCGCACCCCCTACCACGAGACCGTGATCTACGAGGCCCACGTGCGCGGGCTCACCATGCGGCACCCGGACGTGCCGCCCGACCTGCGGGGCACGTACGCGGGAGTGGGGCATCCGGCGATCATCGAGCACCTGCTGTCGGTCGGGGTGACGGCGGTCGAGCTCATGCCGGTGCACCACTACGTGCCGGAGCACTTCCTGGTGGCGCGCGGGCTGACGAACTACTGGGGCTACAACACCATGGCCTACCTGGCCCCCCACGGCCGCTACTCCAGCTCGGGGACGCGGGGGCAGCAGGTGCTGGAGTTCAAGGCGATGGTGCGGGCCCTGCACGAAGCGGGCATCGAGGTCATTCTCGATGTGGTCTACAACCACACGGCCGAGGGCGACCACATGGGCCCGACTCTGGGCTTCCGGGGCATCGACAACTCCGCCTACTACCGGCTGCACGACGGCGACCGCCGCTACTACCTCGACTACACCGGCTGCGGCAACTCGCTGAACGTGCGCTCGCCGCACGCGCTGCAGCTCATCATGGACTCCCTGCGCTACTGGGTGCTGGAGATGCACGTCGACGGGTTCCGCTTCGACCTGGCCTCGGCACTGGCGAGGGAGCTGCACGACGTCGATCGGCTGAGCGCCTTCTTCGACCTGATCCAGCAGGATCCGGTGATCTCGCAGGTCAAGCTGATCGCCGAGCCGTGGGACGTGGGCCCGGGCGGCTACCAGGTCGGGAACTTCCCGCCCTTGTGGACGGAGTGGAACGGCAAATACCGCGACATCGTGCGAGATTTCTGGAGGGGCACCCACTCCGCCCTTCCCGAGTTCGCCTCCCGGCTGACCGGCTCCGCCGACCTGTACGAATCCTCCGGCCGCCGGCCCGTCGCCTCGATCAACTTCGTCACCTGCCACGACGGCTTCACCCTCAGCGACCTGGTCTCCTACGACCACAAGCACAACGAGGCCAACGGCGAGGACAACCGCGACGGCACCAACGACAACCGCTCCTGGAACTGCGGCGCGGAGGGCCCGGTCGAGGACCCGGGCATCGTCACGCTCCGCCGCCGCCAGCGCCGCAACTTCCTGGCCACCCTGTTCCTGTCACAGGGCGTGCCCATGCTCAGCCACGGCGACGAGATCGGCCGCACCCAGCGGGGCAACAACAACGCCTACTGCCAGGACAACGAGCTGGCCTGGGTCGACTGGTCGATGCTCAACGCCGAGTCGGAGCTGCTGGAGTTCGTCAGGGCGCTGTCGAAGCTGCGCCGCGAGCATCCGGTCTTCCAGCGCCGCCGCTTCTTCCACGGCCGGCACCCGGACGACGGCAAGCGCGACCTGGTCTGGCTCACCCCGGGCGGCACGGAGATGACGGCGGGCGACTGGCACATCAGCTACGCCAAGTCGCTGATGGTCTATCTCAACGGCGAGGCGATCACCGAGCCGGGGCCGCGCGGCGAGAAGATCGTGGACGACTCGTTCCTGCTGCTGATCAACGCGCATCACGAGGACATGGCGTTCACGCTGCCCGGCGACGAGTTCGGCACCGCGTGGCTGCCGGTGCTCGACACCAACCACGACACGGTGGAGGACGCGTTCGTGGACGAGGGCTGGCACGCGGGTGACCTGGTCGCGGTGACGGCCCGCTCGCTGCAGGTGCTCCGCCAGCCCCGAAAGGCCAAATCCGGCTGAGCCCCCGGCGCTCTCGACGGCGGCGCGCGTCCCAGGCAGGCCGCCGCGGTCGTACGCGGGGCCGGGGAGCTGTCTCTTATACACCTCTCCGAGCCCACGAGACCCTAAGACACATCGTATGCCGTCTTCTGCTTGAAAAAAAAAATGATAATGAGTTGAAAATAATGCATTAGCATGAGCAGTTTGTGCTACATACGCAATCATGGCTC
>NZ_VCKX01000516.1 GCF_005889725.1 Nonomuraea zeae | reverse complement strand
CGTCGGGGGCCACGGCGACGACGGCGGGGGCGGCGCGCAGGTAGTCGCGGGCGGCGCTCAGCTTGGTGCGGCTGCCGGCCGGGAAGCCGTCGGTCTCGCCCGCGTCGAGGGCCTCGATCAGCGCGCCGAGCGAGCCGAAGCGGGTGATCAGGGCGGCCGCGGTCTTCTCGCCGACGCCCGCGACGCCGGGCAGGCCGTCACTGGGGTCGCCGCGCAGGGTGGCGAAGTCGGCGTAGGCGCGCCCGGGGATGCCGTATTTGGCGGTGACGAACGCCTCGTCCACGATCTGCAGGTTGCGGATGCCGCGCGCGGTGTAGAGGACGCGGACCGGGCGGGCGTCGTCGACGAGCTGGAACAGGTCGCGGTCGCCGGTCACGATGTCCACGGCGCCGTCGCCCCGGCCGGCGGCCTGGTGGGTGAGCGTGCCGATCACGTCGTCGGCCTCGTAGCCGGGTGACTCCAGCCGGGCGATGCCGAGGGCGTCGAGCACCTCCTCGATGATCGCGACCTGCGGGACGAGGGTGTCGGGGATCTCCTCGGTGTTGCCGTGGGCGACCCGATGCGCCTTGTACGTCGGGATCGCCGCCACCCGGAAGGCGGGCCGCCAGTCGGCGTCCATGGTGGCCGCCAGCTCGGCGGGGGAGTGCTGGCGCACGAGGGTGGCGATCATGTCGATGAGGCCGCGTACGGCGTTGATCGGCGAGCCGTCCGGGGCCTTGATCGACTCCGGGATGCCGAAGAAGGCGCGGAAGTAGAGGGATGGGGTGTCCAGAAGCATGAGCACGCGTCTATGGTCGCACCCCTGACGGATCCCCGCTGGCCGCCACCGGTCGGCCCAGCGCGGCTGCCCTGCCCTGCCGTGGCGGACGTGCGCCGGTCGGCCCCGCGTGGTTGCTCTCGCGCGGTGGGCCCGGGCCTGCTGTCGTCGCCCGGCTGCCGGTCGGTTACGCCTCGCCCGGGGCGGCCATGCTCACCGCCAGCAGGCACGCGTCGTCCTCCGGATTGGGGCCGCCGATGTCGGCCAGCAGGTGGTCGAGCCCCGCGTCCAGCTCCCTGGCCGGTACGTCGCGGGCGGCGTCCAGGGCCAGCGCGAGGCCGACGTCGATGTCCCGGGTGCGCCGCTCCACCAGCCCGTCGGTGAACATCAGCAGCAGGTCGCCGGGCTGCAGCCGGGTGGTCGCCAGCTCGTACGGCCGGCCGGGCGCCGCGCCCAGCAGCACGCCCCTGGGCTGCGGGAGCTGGCTGGCGACGCCGTCGCGCACCAGGATGGGCGCCAGGTTCCCGGCCTGGCTCCAGGCGAACACGCGGGTCTGCGGATCCAGATGGCCGAGGATCGCGGTGGCCGTGGTGTCGGTGAGCTGGTGCATGACCAGCTCGTTCAGCCAGGCCAGCAGGTTGTTCGCGGGCCGGCCTGTCATGGCCAGGCCGACGAGCGCGTGGCGGAGCTGGGCCATGTGCGCGATCGCGGGCAGCCCGTGGCCGGAGACGTCGCCGATGGCCAGCAGCAGGCGGCCGTCGGGGGCGGGTGCGGCCTCGAACCAGTCGCCGCCCAGGTTCGCGGTCTTCTCGGCGGGCACGTACCGTACCGCGATCTTGGCCTGGGGCAGGTCGAGGCAGCCGGCGGGCTCGGGCAGGATCGCCTCGCGCAGGGCCAGCATCACGTGGCGTTCCTCGGCGGCCTGCTCGCGCGCCTCCAGGAGCTGGCGGCGCGACTCCGACATCATGCGCTCGGCCCGGCGGCGGCCGGTGATGTCCTGGATGACGCCGTGCATGCCGGTGGGGCCGCCGGGGGCCATCAGCGGTTCGAGCACGACCCGCAGGTCGCGCAGCTCGCCGGAGTTCGCGCCGCGGCGGATGCGGAACTCGGCCTGTACGGGCTGGACCCCCTGCAGGGCGGACCACAGGAGCCGGTCGAGCGCGCCCACGTCCGCGGGCTCGACGTGCTCGGCCAGGTCGGCCAGGGAGATCGGGCCGGCCTTCGGGTCGCGGCCGAAGATGGCGTAGACCTGGTCGGACCAGATGGTCTCGCCGGTGTGCAGGTGCCACTCCGCCCAGCCCATGTTGCCGAGCCGCTGGGCGTGCGCGAGCCGGGCCGCGAGCAGCTCGGCGTCGGTCTCGTGTCCGAGCAGCTCGGCCGCGCCTATGACGTCGACCATGGTCTCACTCTCATAGTGCAGTGGATCTGGACAATTGACCCCACACTACGTGATCAATCTTGAACGGAGTGTAGCGATGGCTTTCTGCGTTGTGAGACCTTTTCGCGGATTTTAGGCGGCGGGCTCCGGAGTAGATTGTGCCTGTGACGTCCTCAGACTTGTATCCCGTGTCCCGTCTCGCCGCCGCGCAGGAGGCTACCGCCAAGGCCGGGCTCGACGCCCTGCTGCTGACTCCCGGGCCCGATCTGCGTTATGTGAGCGGCTATGAGGCCAAGCCGCTGGAGCGGCTGACGTGCCTGGTGGTGCCCGCCTCCGGCGAGCCGTACATGATGGTCCCCCGCCTGGAGCTGCCCGCCGCGCAGGCGTCGCCCGCCTCGCGGCTCGGGCTGGAGTTCGTGGCCTGGGACGAGACCGACGACCCGTACGCGATCGCGGCGGCCAGGCTCGGCCGGGCGGCCAAGGTGGGACTGGCCGACCGGATGTGGGCCATGTCGTCGCTGCGCTTCCGTGAGGTGCTGCCGGAGGCCGAGCAGGTGCTGGCCGGCAGCGTGCTGCGGGAGCTACGGATGCGCAAGTCGGCGGCCGAGGTGGCCGCGTTGCGCGCGGCGGGGGAGGCGATCGACGCGGTGCACCGCCAGGTGCCCGAGCTGCTGCGGGCCGGGCGCACGGAGCGCGAGGTGGGCAGGGACATCGCCGAGGCGATCCTGGCGGCGGGCCACGAGACGGTCGACTTCGTGATCGTCGCCTCCGGCCCCAACGGCGCCAGCCCGCACCACGACGTGTCCGACCGGGTGATCCAGGCGGGCGAGCCGGTCGTGGTGGACATCGGCGGCCAGCTGCACAACGGCTACTGCTCCGACTCCACACGCACGTACAGCGTGGGCGAGCCGCCCGCCGACTTCGCCGCCTACTACGAGGTGCTGCGCCGGGCCCAGGACGCGGCCTGCGCGGCGGTGCGGCCCGGCGTGTCCTGCGAGTCGATCGACGCCGCCGCCCGCGAGGTCATCGCCGAAGCGGGTTACGGCGACTACTTCATCCACCGCACCGGGCACGGGATCGGGATCGAGACGCACGAGGAGCCGTACATCGTGGCCGGCAACGACGAGCCGATGGAGCCCGGGTTCGCCTTCTCCGTCGAGCCGGGCATCTACCTGCCGGGCCGGCACGGGGCCAGGATCGAGGACATCCTGGTGTGCACCGACACCGGCGGCGAGCGCCTGAACAACACGCCGCGCGAGCTGGTGATCGTCTAGGCGCGACCGGCCCGGCGGGTCCCCGTGGTCATGGCGTCACGATCGGGGGCCGCCGTTGTGGCACAGTCGCTGTCATGTTCGCGGAGATCACGTACGCCACCCGGCCCGGGTCGGAGTGGCCCAACGAGGACCTGGTGATCGCCGGGCCGTCGTGGATCGTCGTGCTCGACGGGGCCACCGCCGCGGCCGGGGTGGACAGCGGCTGCGCCCACGACGTGCCGTGGCTCGTGGGGCGGCTCGGCGGCGCGCTGGCCGAAGGGCTGTGCGCCCACGGCGGGGCGTCGCTGGCGGACATCCTGGGAGCGGCCATCGAGCGGACGGCCTCGGCCCACGGCGCCGCCTGCGACCTGGGCAACCCGGACTCGCCGTCCTCGACGGTGGCCATGGTCAGGAGCGGCCGTGATCGGCTGGAGTACCTCGTGCTGGGGGACTCGCCGGTGGTCTTCTCGCTGGTGGGCGGCGGGGTCCAGGTGGTGAGCGACGATCGGCTGGAGCGGCTGCCGGGCGGGCGGCCGTACTCGGTGGAGCTCGTGCGGCGGATGCGGTTCGCGCCCGGCGGGTTCTGGGTGGCGGGCGCCCGCCCCGAGGCGGCCCGGCACGCCGTGTGCGGGGCCGTGAACCTGCGGGGCGTGCGCGGGGCCGGGGTGTTCTCCGACGGCGTCGCGCGGCTCGTCGAATGGTACGGCTGGAGCTGGGACGACGTGCTCGCGGCGCTGGCCGGGCAGGGGCCGGCGGCGTTGATCGAGGCGGTGCGCGAGCTGGAGAGATCGCGTGGTCCGGTGCGCGGCAAGCCGCACGACGACGCCACCGCCGTGTGGGGGCTCCTCGAGGTCCGCTGAGGGTGTATCAGGCGGGGACCGCGCTGCTCTGGATTTGAGAGGGCGGCGGAGGGAGCGCGCATGTTCGTCGGCAGGACTGCGGAGATCGCCCTGTTGCGGGCGGAGTTGCGGGCCGCGGGCACGGGAGCCGCCCGGAGGGTCGTGATCGAGGGGCCGGAGGGGATCGGCAAGTCCGCGCTCATCCACCACACGCTCGGCGGGGAGGCGGGCGTGCGGGTGCTGGTGGCCAGCGGCGAGGAGAGCGAACGCCAGCTCAGATTCGGAGTCGTACGCCAGCTGGCGGAGGGCGCGTCACGTCAGCTCGCGGAGGATGCGGCACGTCTGCTGGCGGAGGACGCGACGCAGCAACTCGCGGAGAGCGCGGTCCAGCGGCTCCCGGAGGGCGGGACACGGCAGCTCGCGGAGGGCGCGGTCGTGCGGCTCTCGGAGGGCGGGACACGGCAGCTCGCCGATGGTCCGGCACGGCAGCTCGGGGAGGGCGGGGGCCAGCGGCTCACCGAGGGTC
>NZ_VCKX01000515.1 GCF_005889725.1 Nonomuraea zeae | reverse complement strand
CAGCCCCCGCCGAACAGCACCACCGTGCCGCCGCCCAGCACCGCCCCGGCCACCCGCGAGGCGTTCGCGCCCAGGCCGAGCAGCGCGTTGCCGGTCTGCAGCCGGTCGAGCGGCACGACCTCGGGGATGATCCCCGTCAGCGCCGGGAACGTGATGGCCGTGGCCAGCCCGCTCAGCGCCGCCGCCGCGCTCAGCGCGGGCAGCGGGGTCCAGCCGGTGAGCAGCATGGCCGCCAGCGCGAAGAAGCCCGCCGCCATCACGAACTCGCCCGCCATCATCACCCGCTGCCGCGGCAGCCGGTCCGCGATCACGCCGCCGGCCAGCATGAACACGATCATGGGCAGCGACTCGGCGGTGAGCACGACGGACAGGGTGGTGGCGTTCGCCCCGGGCAGGCCGAGAATGCCGAACGCCAGGGCCACGGGGGCGAACGCGCTGCCCAGGACGGAGATGGTGCGGGCGGTGAGCAGCAGGGTGAAACGACGGTCCTTGAGTAGCCCGAGGTCACGGCTGAAACTGTGCACGGGCAGGAACCTCCAGAAAACGGTCGAAGCCGACCTATTCTGCCGTTCTTCTCAACCCTTGTCGTCCCAATATTTCATCCGGACTTGTCACGTCGCTAACAAGACCGGTTGAGGAATGTGCAGGGGTTTGGCAAGAATCGCTCCTTCTTCTCCCGTAATTTGCTAGGTCCCTGCTGTCGGCGAGGGGACCAGGCATGCGCGACACGCTGATCGCCCAGGTGGCGAGGTGGGCCCGGGAGACGCCGGGCGCGCCCGCTTACACGTTCGTGGACCATCTCGGGGACGGCTCGCGCCGGACGCTCACCTGGCGGCAGGCCGACCTCAAGGCCAGGGCCCTGGCCGTCCGGCTGCGCGAGCTGGCCGGGCCGGGCGACCGCGCGGCCGTGCTCGCGCCCCAAGGGCTGGACTACGTGGTGGCGATGCTCGGCACGATGTACGCCAGGCTCGTCGCGGTGCCGCTGTTCGCGCCCGGCCTGCCCGGGCACGCCGAGCGGCTGACCGGGGCGTACGCGGATGCCGACCCGATGATCGTGCTGACCACGACGGCGGCGCTGCCGGGCGTCACGGACTTCCTGGCCGCCGCGCAGGCGCCCAAGCACGTGATCACCGTGGACACGGTCTCCGATCTGCTGGCCGACGAATGCGAGTGGGCGCCCGAGCACGTCCGGCCGGACGACCTGGCCTACCTGCAGTACACCTCCGGCTCCACCCGCGCGCCCGCCGGGGTCGAGATCACGCACGCGAACCTCACAGCCAACGCCGCCCAGCTCTGGGAGGTGTTCGAGGCCAGGCCGGCGACCTCGGTCGCGGTGCTGTGGCTGCCGCTCTTCCACGACATGGGGCTGGTCGCCACGGTCGCGATGCCGATGATGGGCGGGAACCAGGCGGTCTTCATGGATCCGGTGGCGTTCGTCATGAGCCCGGTGCGGTGGCTGCGGCTGCTGTCGGAGTTCGGGGAGGTGTTCACCGGCGGGCCCAACTTCGCCTACGAGTACACCGCCGCGCGGGTCTCCGAGGCGGACAAGGCGGGGCTGGACCTGTCCGGCGTGCGGGTCATGCTGAACGGCGCCGAGCCGGTCAGGCCCGGTGCGATCGCCGCGTTCGATGCCGCCTTCGCCGGGCACGGGCTGCGGCCCGAGGCGCACACCCCGGCGTACGGGCTGGCGGAGGCGACCGTGTTCGTGGCCGCCATGGGCCGGGGCGAGCGGCCCCTGGTGACCGGCTTCGACCGCGACGCGCTGCGGGAGGGGCACGCGGTGCCGCACACGGGGAGGGGCGCGCGCAGCCTGCTCGTCTCCTGCGGCCGGCCGCACGGCCAGCACGTACGCGTGGCCGGCGAGGACGGGCGGGCGCTGCCGGACGGCGAGGTGGGAGAGATCCGGGTGCAGGGGCCGAACGTGGCCCGCGCCTACTGGCGGGACCCGGCGCGCAGCGCGGAGGTGTTCGGCGCGGTGCTGGACGGCGTGGACGGGACCTGGCTGCGGACCGGTGACCTCGGCGTGCTCCACGACGGCCACCTCTACATCACCGGGCGGATCAAGGACCTGATCATCGTGGACGGCCGCAACCACTACCCGCAGGACGTCGAGGCCACCGTGCAGGAGGCGCATCGGGCGGTGCGGCGGGACCGCGTGGCGGCGTTCGCGGTGCCGGGGGAGGAGACGGAGCGGCTCGTGGTGGTGGCCGAGTGCTCGCGCGACTTTCTCCAACGGGGTGTGGAGGCGGACGGGGAGGAGGTGGCGCGCGCGGTGCGGGTTGCCGTACGGAAATATCACGACTTATCCGTGCACGATTTCGTGCTGACCGAGCCCGGGGCCGTGCCGAGGACGTCGAGCGGGAAGATCGCCCGCCGGGCCTGCCTGCGGGCCTACCTCGAAGGCGCCCTGACCCGGGCCGAGGCCGGCTGAGACCCCCTTGTTCGAGTCCGCGGGCCGCCTCGTCTATCGCGCCAGATGGACGCTGCTGGTGCTGAGCCTGGCGGCGGCCGTCCTCGTCGCGCCGCTGGGAATGGAGCTGTTCGGGCGGATGGCGGACGGCGGCTTCGAGGCCCCGCGCGCCGACTCGACGACCGCCGCGCGCTGGAACGACGAATGGTACGGCGGCGACGCCCCCGACGTGGTCGTCCTCTACCGGCATCCGGCGGTCAAGGCACGGGACCCGCGTTACAAGAAGGCCGTGCACGACTCGCTGCGCGGGCTGCCCCGCGCGTACGTGCGCAGGATCGTCACGTACTGGACCAGCGGCTCCAAGGAGATGGTGTCCGAGGACGGGCACTCGACGTACGCGCTGGTCACGCTGAAGGGCGGCCCGCAGGCCAAGCAGGACGGCTACGCGGCGATCGCGGACCGGCTCGAACGCGTCGAGAACCTCCAGGTGGAGGTCGGCGGGTCGGTGCCGCTGCTCAAAGAGCTCAACGACCAGACCGGCGCGGACCTGGCCAGGGCCGAGGCCATCTCCATGCCGGTGCTGCTGGTGCTGCTCGTGGTGGTGTTCGGGAGCCTGGTGGCGGCCGGGCTGCCGCTGATCGTCGGGCTGTTCTCGGTGCTCGGCGCGCTGGTGCTGCTGCGGCTGCTCACCGAGGTCACCGAGGTCTCCGTCTTCTCGCTGAACGTCGTCACCATGCTCGGCCTCGGCCTGTCCATCGACTACTCGCTGTTCGTGCTCAAGGCGTTCAGGGAGGAGATCAGGCGCGGGGCCACCAACGAGCAGGCCGTGGTCGCGACGATGGCCACGGCCGGGCGGACCGTGGCCTTCTCCGGGCTCACGGTCGCGACGGCGCTGCTCGGACTGCTGCTGTTCCCGCAGATGTTCCTGCGCTCGATCGGGCTCGGGGCGGCGGCCGTGGTGCTGGTCGCGATGGGGGCCGCGCTGGTGGTGCTGCCCGCCGTGCTGGGCATTCTCGGGCGGCGGGTGGACGCGCTGCGGATCACGCCCGACTTCGGGCGCGGCGGCGGCCGGGGGGACGGCGGGCTGTGGCACGCCGTCGCGTCGAGCGTGATGCGGCGGCCCGTGGCGTATCTGATCGTGGTCACGGTGGTGCTGGTGTCGCTGGCGGTGCCGTTCCTGCACGTCAAGTTCGGGAACGTGGACCACAGGGTGCTGCCGGCCGCCTCCGAGAGCCGTGGCGTCGCCGAGACCCTGGACCGCGACTTCGCCAGGAACTCCATGTCGCCGATCGACGTCCACGTCCTGGTCGAACGCTCCTTCACCGAGCGACCCGCGCTCCCCGGGCCGCTCGGGCAGGGCCACCAGCCCATCAGCGCCGTCACGACCGTGACGCCCGCCGACGTCAAGCCCCTCGTGGGCCGGCTGGAGCGGCTGCCCCACGTCACGGGGGTCGATGTGCGGGGGCTGTCGCAGGAGAACGGCGCGGTGCGGCTCTCGGTCCGCTACGACGTCGAGCCCATGTCGGACGCGGCCCAGGAGCTGGTCACGCTGATCAGGTCGATGGCTCCGGAGCCGAACGTGCGGCGGGTGGTGGTCGGCGGGCCGACGGCGGCGCAGATGGACCTGCTGGACAGCCTCCTCGCCACCCTGCCGTGGATGGCGCTGGTGGTCTGCTCGGTCACGGGGGTGCTGCTGTTCGCCGCCTTCGGCTCGCTCGTGCTGCCCGTCAAGGCGCTGCTGATGAACGTGCTGTCCATCGGGGCGTCGTTCGGGGTGATCGTGTGGGCCTTCCAGGACGGGCACCTGGCCTCCGTCCTGGACTTCACCTCCACGGGGTCGATCGAGGCGACCGTGACGGTGCTGATCCTGGCGGTGGTGTTCGGGCTGTCCATGGACTACGAGCTGTTCCTGCTGTCGCGGGTGCGGGCCGAGTGGCTGCGTACGGGGGACAACACGGCGGCGGTGGCGGCGGGGCTGCAGCAGACCGGCGGGGTGATCACCAGCGCGGCGCTGCTGCTCCTGGTGGTCATCGGGGCCTTCTCCACGGCCGGGATCACGATCGTGAAGCTGCTCGGGGTGGGGATGTTCGTGGCGATCGTGGTGGACGCCACGCTGGTGCGGGCGCTGCTGGTGCCCGCGACGATGCGGTTGATGGGCGGGGTGAACTGGTGGCTGCCCGGGCCGCTGCGCCGCTTCCACGCCCGGATCGAGCTCCGCGAGCCCCCCACCGCGCCGCCCGGCCGGCCGGCTTCCGCGCCGCCCGCCCGAGCGGTGATCTCCCCCGGCGGAGGCGGGACGGCGGGACGGGGGGCCGGCGCCGGCCGGCGTCCTCCCGAGGTGCGCGGTCCCGCGC
>NZ_VCKX01000514.1 GCF_005889725.1 Nonomuraea zeae | reverse complement strand
CCCTCGTACCCCGCGATCAGCAGGCACCCGGAACCGCCGGACCCACCGGACCCGCCGGAACCGCCGGACCCGCCGGACCTGCCGGACCTGCCGGAACCACTGGAGCCGCCCGAGCCGATCGTGTCCGGCCGGGCCAGGCCGATCATGGTCTCCGTCTCGTCGGACAGCCGCAGCACCACGGGAAGCGGCCCCTCCTGGGCGAGCGCGCGGACGGCCGCCGACCCCGCCGCGAACGACGCGAACCGCCAGCCCTCGTAGCGCCGCTCCGCGGGGATCCGTCGCACGCGCAGCCGCAGCGAGGTGATGACGCCGAAGGCGCCCTCGGAGCCGAGCACGAGCTGGCGCAGATCCGGCCCGGCCGCCGACTTGGGCGCGCGGCCCAGCTCCAGGGTGCCCGACGGGGTGGCCAGGGTGAGGCCCACGACCATGTCGTCGAAGCGGCCGTAGCCCGCGGAGGCCTGGCCGCTGGAGCGGGCCGCGGCGAAGCCCCCGAGCGTGGCGTACTCGTAGGACTGTGGGAAGTGCCCGAGCGTCAGCCCGTGCCCGGCGAGCAGCCGCTCGGCCTCGGGAGCCCGTAGCCCCGGCTCGAAGTCGGCCACCATCGACTCGGCGTCCACGGACCGCAGCCGGTCGAGCCGCCCGAGGTCGAGCGCGATCACCCCGGCGAAGCCCTCGCGGGCCGCCGCGAGCCCGCCCACCACCGAGGTGCCGCCGCCGAACGGCACGACCGCGACCCGCTCGTCCGAGCACAGCCGCAGCAGCGCCTCGACCTCCTCGTGCGAGCCGGGCAGCACGACGGCGTCGGGCGCGTCGGAGCCGTCTCCCGCGCGCATCCGCAGCAGGTCCGGGGTGGATTTGCCACGAGTGTGACGTACGCGTGCCTCGTGCGAGGTCAGCACGTGCGCGGGGCCCGCGATCTCGGCCAGCGCGGCGAGCAGCGGGGGCGGCAGTGCGACCGGCGGGAGGCGTACCGACTCCAAGGAGGCGGCGGGGGCGGCCGGTGCGCGCACGCCGAGGAGGTCGTGCAGCAGCTTGCGGATCTCCTCGGGCAGCTCGCGGGCCTTGGCCGGGTCGCCCCACCCCGACCACGACATCGGCTCTCTGGGCACGCTCATGTCTCTAGGCACGGTTACACTGTGACACATGACGTCGATTCGTCACAATGAGGGCGTGCTGGACGCGGCCCGCGACTGCGTGCTGGCCTACGGGGTGCGCAGGACGACGCTCACGGACGTGGCGCGCAGGGCCGGGGTGTCGCGGATGACGCTCTACCGCCGCTGGCCGGACGTACGCACCCTGGTCGCGGATCTGATGACCAGGGAATGGATACGCGTGGTCGAGGGGCTGGACATGTCGGACCCGGTGCGCGCGGTCGTGGCGGGCGTGCGGGGGCTGCGCGCGCACCCGCTGTGGCGGAAGATCGTGGAGGCGGATCCCGAGTTGCTCATGCCGTACCTGCTCGACCGGCGTGGCGCCAGTCACGAGGCCGTGCTGGCCCTGCTCGAACAGGCGGTCGGCGACCCGCGCAAGGCACGGGCGGTGCTGCTGGTGGCCCAGTCGTTCCTGCTCTCCGCGCCCACCATGCTCGACCCCGTGACACTGGAAGAGCTCGACGCCGAGCTCGCCGTCCTGCTGGAGGCCTATCTTGGATAGCTCGCTGAACGCCCGCAGACGCTCCCGCGAGTTGCGCGAGATCGCCGAGGAACGCGTGGACGTGCTGGTGGTGGGGCTCGGGGCGACGGGTGCGGGAGCCGCGCTCGACGCCGCGACCCGGGGTCTGAGCGTAGCGGCGATCGACGCCCACGACCTGGCGTTCGGGACCTCCAGGTGGAGCTCCAAGTTAGTGCACGGCGGGCTGCGCTACCTGGCCAAGGGGCAGGTCGACGTCGCCTACGAGAGCGCCGTCGAGCGCGGGATCCTGCTGCGCACGACAGCGCCGCACCTGGTCAAGGCACACCCGTACGTGCTGCCGCTGACCAAGGAGGTCTCCAGGCGGCAGGCGGCGCTGGTGATGTCCGGCTACCGGCTCGGCGACGGGCTGCGCGCCGCCGCCAGGACGCCGCGCCGGCTGCTGCCGGGACCCACCCAGCTGAACGCCTCCCGCGCCCACACGCTGGCGCCGATCCTGAGCCAGGACGGCCTGCGCGGCGCGCTGCTGTCGTGGGACGGCCGCCTGCTCGACGACGCCCGGCTCGTGGTGGCGATCGCCAGGACCGCCGCCGCGCACGGAGCCCGCGTGCTGACCCGCTGCCGCGCCCTGCGGCTCACCGACCGGGGCGCCCAGGTGCGCGACGAGCTGACGGGCGAGGAGTTCACCATCCGCGCCGGCGCGGTGATCAACGCGACGGGGGTGTGGGCCGGGACGCTGGACCCGCAGGTGAAGCTGCGACCGTCGCGCGGCACGCATCTCGTGCTCGCCCCCGGGACGCTGCCAGGGCTGATCGCGGGCATGCATCTCCCCATTCCTGGAGAGACCAACCGATTCGCGCTCGTACTCCCCCAGCGCGACGGCCGGATCTACGTCGGGCTCACGGACGAGCCGGTGGACGGGCCGGTGCCGGATGTTCCCGAGGCACCCGAGGAGGACGTCAGAACGCTTCTGGAGGTGCTGAACGGGGTTCTTGAGGCTCCGGTGACCAGAGAGGCGGTTGCGGGCGCGTACGCGGGCCTCAGACCCCTTCTGGGGGCAGACGGGCGCACGGCCGACCTGTCCAGGAGGCACGCGGTGCTGTCGGACGGCGCCCTCGTCACCGTAGTGGGCGGCAAGCTGACGACATATCGGCGGATGGCCGAAGACGCGGTGGATCGAGCGGTCTCGTCCGGGAAACTCCGAGCGGGGCGGAGCCGTACCCGGCGGACCCCGCTCGTCGGAGCCGGCCCGCAGCCGTCCGGGGTGCCGCCACGCCTGGCCGAGCGGTACGGGAGCGAGGCCGAGTCGGTGCACGAGCTCGTCAAGGCGTACCCGGAGGAGGCCGGGCTCGGCATCACCAAGGGCGAGCTGCTCTGGTCCGTCAGGCACGAGGGCGCGCTCGACGAGGGCGACCTGCTGGACCGGAGGACGAGGATCGGGCTGGTCAAGCAGGACCGGGACCGGGCGCTGAGTGCGACACGCGCCGTTTTGGCGGAAAGCATCCCCACGTAAATGCGCCAACCCGTTAGATTAGGCTTACCTAAGTCGAACGGGGAGGGGAACAGGCGTTGGCGACGGGCTGCGAGCATCCCAGCGGATGCCACACCGGACTGGTACCCACTTTGGCCAGTGCCACTGTGGGAGCCAGGCTGTGGCTGCTCATCGAATACACCGGAGCCTGGCCCTCCCGCCTGGAAAACTTGGAACTTCCTGAAAAAATCTCAAGGCTCGTGCAGCGGGCGCTCGAACGCGGTATCCGGCCCCAGCTCATCCGCCGGCCCGGAAAGCGGACCCGCCCGGAGGAGCAGGGGATCCGTGTGCTAGTGGGGTACGCGGCGGGCGATCGCCCCTGGCTGGCACAAGGCGTCATCGCAGGTCCTGACGATCTTGACCTGGACGCGCTGGTGGCCGGAGTGGTCCCGGAGTCCTGCATACTTGAAGACGAGCCGGTATTTCTGGTCTGCACGCACGCCAAGCGCAATGTGTGCTGCGCCCGCATTGGACTACCCCTCGCTCGATTCCTGGCAGAATCGCTGCCGGACAGAGTGTGGGAAACGTCACACGTTGGCGGCGATCGTTACGCCGCCAACCTCGTGTGCTTGCCACACGGAATTTTCTACGGCAGCATGTCTCAGGCTGCTGCACTGGCAGCGGCTAACGCGTACCGGTCGGGCGAGGTCATTCTCGACCGCTACCGGGGACGCGCAGGCATCCCTGAGCCATTGCAGGCCGTCGAGCACTTCGCCCGAGCCCATACGGGAGAGTGTTCTGTCGGCGCAGTGGCCGTGGAATCCTCCAGGTCGGACGGTGACGTCACCGCAGCCATCGTGTGCTGCGGAGACGTCCGGTTCCAGGTTGTGGTTGAGCCATCGGCGTTCACAGCGCCGTGTGGTACGGCTTGCGCCGAGACGATCACCACCTACCGGCTGGTTTCGCTGGACAGGCTCACGCCTGTGCGGTACGCCACGCCCGCCCTCACCTGAACATGGGAACATCACGGCCCGACCCTGCGTTGGAACAGTGACGCCAAAAGCGTCCAATGCGGCTCAATTACCGAAATACCTCTCACGAAGGTGGTTTTCTCATGTCTCAGGTACGTCGGCAGCTCGCCCGCCCGCGCCCCAGCTGGGGTTGGCAGGATGATGCCGCGTGCCGGGGTGAGGACCTCGTGCTCTTCTTCGGCCCCGATGGGGAGCGGCAGCCCGAGCGTGACGTACGTGAGCGGAAGGCCAAGGCGATCTGCGCCCAGTGCCCTGTCCGCAACGAGTGCCTTGACTACGCGCTGTCCCGGCCCGAGAAGTACGGCACGTGGGGCGGTCTCAACGAGGACGAGCGCGCTTCCGAGCGTCGCCGTCGCATGCGCCGCGCGGCCAGCGCCGGCATCTCCGCGGCCTGACACACCCGGCAGCGTCACGATCATCGCGTGATCACGCAGTTGTCCCGATGAACCGGAGCCTGGCCCTCCATGTCCAGGCTCTGGCGAACCCGGTCGGCGCAACTGCCTGATCAAGCGCCTCACTCCGCACGACCACAGGACCACCCGCCCGTCACCGGGCCGGGTGGTCTCTGTCGTCCTGCCCTCACACCCGACCCGCCCGGCCTCGCGCCTGGTCCGCCCGGCCCCTCCGCCGAGGCC
>NZ_VCKX01000513.1 GCF_005889725.1 Nonomuraea zeae | reverse complement strand
AGGTGTGTATAAGAAACACACCTAACCCGCCGCACCGGCCCGCCGCACGCCTTCCACACGACGGCCTTGCTTGTCGCGGCGGGCGGCGGCGCGGCCCCCTGCCCGCCGCGACGGCCTGTCAACCCGGACAGGCCCGGCCGCCGCCCGCCGGCCCCGGGCACCACCCCACTGACCGGCACCGACGATCAGCGACCCGGTTTGCCCCGCAGCAGCGGATGCGCCCGCATCGCCACCTCCAGCTCACCCGGCAGCTCGTCGCGATAACGCCCCAGCGTCGACAGATCACTGTGCCCCAGCACCCGCCGCACCGCGTCCATGTCGACCGCGTCGGCCAGCAGATGCGTCGCCGTCGTGTGCCGCAGCCCGTGCGGCGTCACCGACCGCCGCTGATCCGGATCCACCCGCCGCTGCACCCGATCGATCACCGCCTGCACGTCACCCCGCGCCAGCCTGCGCCCCCGCCACGACAGCAGCAACGCCTTGTCGGCCACCTCCGGCCGCCCCTGCTCCAGATAGACCTGCAGCACCCGCGCCACGTCATCCGGCAGCGGCACATCCCGCGTCCGCCCGCCCTTGCCGAAGATCCGCCAGTAACGCACCCCGTCATTGGTGAAGAAATCCTCCACATTGGCGCGCACCAGCTCCGACACCCGGGGGCCCATCGTCGACAGCAGCAGCACGATCACCGCATCGCGCAGCTCCATCCGCTGGTCACGCCGCTTGCCCTCCTCGGGCTGCTCCTGCGGCAGCGTGCGGGCCGCCCCGATCAGCCCCTGCGCCTGCTCCCGCGTCAGCGCCCGCCGCTGCGGGCGCAGCCCCCCGCGCTCCTTGGCCGTCACCGTCGACTGCGTCATCGGATTGATCTGCACCCACCCCGCCAGGGCCGCGTGCTTGAACAACGCCGAGATCGACCGCCGAAAACGCGCCTGCGAAGAGGGCGACTGCCGGCGGTCACCCGGCGGGCCCTGCCCCGCCCGGCCGCCACGCCCGTCCGGTTTGCGGGCGAACGCCAGCAGGATCGCATCCACGTCCTCACCGGTCAGGTCATCGAGGACCGCCCGCTCACCCGCCAGCGCCACCAGCGTCGCCACGTCCCGGGCGTAGACCTCCGCCGTCGCGGCCGACAACCCGCCCGTCAGCGTCTTGGCCCGCACCAGCTCCACATAACGATCAGCCGCCTCCGCCACCGTCAACCGGTCGAGCTCCGCAGGCCGCACCGCTTCCCCCTTCACCTCACCACGCAGAAGACACGAAGAAGATCCAGTCACGACGGTAGCGGCCCCCACCGACAGAAAGTCAGATGTCGCGGAACGTCTCGATGCGCGCCCCCAGCGCGTTCAGCCGCTCGGCCAGGTCCTCATACCCCCGGTTGATCACGTACACGTTGCGCAGCACCGACGTGCCCTCCGCGGCCATCATCGCCAGCAGCACCACCACCGCCGGCCGCAGCGCCGGCGGGCACATCATCTCCGCGCTGCGCCACCGCGTCGGCCCCTCCACCAGCACCCGATGCGGGTCCAGCAGCTTCACCGACGCGCCCAGCCGCGTCAGCTCCGTCAGGTAGATGGCCCGGTTGTCGTAGACCCAGTCGTGGATGAGCGTCGAGCCCTGCGCCGCCGCCGCGATCGCCGCGAAGAACGGCACGTTGTCGATGTTCAGGCCCGGGAACGGCATCGGGTGGATCTTGTCGATGGGGGAGACCAGCTTCGAGGGCCGCACCGTCAGGTCCACCAGCCGGGTACGGCCGTTCGCCGCCGCGTACTCCCGGCCCCGGTCATGGTCGAGACCCATCTCCTCCAGCACCGCGAGCTCGATCTCCAGGAACTCCACCGGCACCCGGCAGATCGTCAGCTCCGACGACGTCACCACCGCCGCGGCCAGCAGGCTCATCGCCTCGACCGGATCCTCGGAGGGGGAGTAGTCGACGTCACGCTCGATCGAGGGCAGGCCGTGCACCGTCAGCGTCGTCGTCCCGATGCCGTCCACGCGCACGCCCAGCTGCTCCAGGAAGAAGCACAGGTCCTGCACCATGTAGTTGGAGGAGGCGTTGCGGATCACCGTCACGCCGTCGTGCCGGGCCGCGGCCAGCAGCGCGTTCTCCGTCACCGTGTCGCCGCGCTCGGTCAGCACGATCGGCCGCGACGGCGACACCCCCCGATCCACCCGCGCGTGATAGAAGCCGCCCGTCGCGGTGATGTCGAGCCCGAAGGGCCGCAACGCCGACATGTGCGGCTGCACCGTACGCGTCCCCAGGTCGCACCCGCCCGCGTACGGGATCTGGAACTGCTCCGTGCGGTGCATCAGCGGACCCAGGAACATGATCACGCTCCTGGTACGGCGCGCCGCCTCGGTGTCCATCGCCTCCAGCTCCAGCCGGGCCGGCGGCACGATCTCCAGGTCACTGCCCTCGTTGATCCAGCGCGCCCGCACCCCGATGGAGGCCAGCACCTCCAGGATCCGGTAGACCTCCTCGATCCGCGCCACCTTGCGCAGGATCGTCCGCCCCGAGTTGAGCAGCGAGGCGCACAGCAGCGCCACGCACGCGTTCTTCGAGGTCTTGACATCGATGCTGCCCGACAGCCGCCGGCCCCCCACGACCCGCAGATGCATCGGCCCCGCATAGCCGAGCGAGACGATCTCGCTGTCGAGCGCCTCGCCGATCCGGGCGATCATCTCAAGACTGATGTTCTGGTTGCCGCGCTCGATCCGGTTGACCGCACTCTGACTCGTCGCCAGCGCATCCGCCAGCTGGAGCTGCGTCCAACCACGATGTTGACGCGCATCCCGGATCAGCCGGCCGATTCGCACTAGATAATCATCTGCCACAACACAGGACCATATCTCACATATGAGATGCGCCCGCGCCTGCAGGGGCCGACGCGCCGGACAACTCCCGATGACGCGCCAGATGCTCCGGAGTCGCCTGCGCCTTCGCCTTGTGCACGAACGCCCGCCGGGCCTGCCGGAACCCGCTGCGGTCGTCGAACATGTCCCGGCTCATCTCCGCCAGCTCCTCGGCCCGGTAGGCATCCAGCGGCTTGCGCCGCTCGTCGGCCTCACGCGCCTGCCGCCGCCCCGCCAGCAGCCGGTCATAGGCCGGATCGGCCGCCAGCCGCTCGGCGTACTCCAGCACCCGCCGCTCGAACTCCAGCCGCGAGCCGTCCAGCATCCGGTCGGCCAGCCCCAGCTCCACCGCCTGGGCCGCGCTCACCGGCAACGCCTCCTGCGTCAGGCGCAGCGCCTGCTCGGCGCCCACCCGCCGCGGCAGCACGTACGTCCAGTACTCGCTGCCGAACAACCCCATCGTCCGGTAGTGCGGATTGAGCACCACCGACTCGCGCACCACCACCCGATCGGCGCCCAGCCCCATCATCACCCCGCCCGCACCCGCGTTGCCGCCCAGCGAGGCCACCACCAGCTGCCCCGTGCACGCGATCACCTCACGGCACACCGCGTTGATCGCGTTGATGTTCATCCACGCCTCCAGCTCCGGATGCCGCGAGGCCTCGATCACGTTCAGATGAACGCCGTTGGAGAACACCTCGCCGCCCCGCACCACCAGCACCCGCGTGTCCTGCGCCGCCGCGTACCGCAACGCCGAGGCCAGCCGCCGGCACTGCTCGGTCGACATCGCCCCGTTGTAGAAGTCGAAACTCACCACCCCCACGCCGTCACTGCGGTCATAGGTGATCTCGCTGTAGCCGGACCGCTCCGGCGCCCCGGCCACCAGCTCACCCAGCGCCATCGCCGCGGGCAGCTTGATGGCCCCCTCGCGCTCCATCCGCACATGACCCACCCACAGCGACCCGTCGCCGGTGTGCACCAGCACCGCACCCTCACGGCGCCCCGCCACCTCGCCCGGCCGCCCGGTCAGCTCAGGCCCCGGATACACGTCGAACACCCGCACCGGCAGGTCGCACAACCGGGTCCGCCCGCCCGGAGACCCGTCGGCGGCCCGAACCGTGCGCAGGATCTCCTGCGAGGAGTCCGCCCACGAGAACTCCCGATCGGCGTGCCGCATCGCCCGCCGCAGGCGCCCGCGCACCTCCGGCGAGCGGTAGTCCAGCGGCACCGGCTCGAACGACGCGTCCGCCGCCTTGCCCGCCACCTCCACCACCAGCTCCACCGCCGCGTCGGCCACCGGCCCGTTGTACAGCGCCGACTTGCGCGGCGGCTCCGGCGGCAGCGCGAACGTCCGATATCCCCAGATCGGGCCCGCGTCCATCTCCTCCACCGCCTGCAGCGCCGTCACCCCCCACTCCGGCGCCCCCTCCGTGATCGCCCAGTCCAGCGAGGACGGCCCGCGATCCCCGGGCGGCCCCGGGTGGATGATCACCGTGCGGTGCGCCCGCCACAACGCCGCCGGCACCCGCTCCTTCAGGAACGGGCAGAGCACCAGATCCGGCTTGGCCAGCTCCGCGGCCTCCACCATCGCCTCCTGCGAGACGGCCAGCTCGACACTCACGTCATGGCCGGCCCGCCGCAACTCCAGCCAGGCACGCTGGGTCAGGCCATTGAACGAGGAGCAAAGCAGCAAGATACGCAACGCGGGACTTCTTTCCAGCAGGGGGAGGACACGGAAGGAGACAGGGGCACGAGACCGCTCAGCCGGACGGGCGATCCCACCGCTCACAGGCATTTAAGGCGGTCCCATATGACCCATACATGTCATTGATGCTGACACGAATCATCCACTCTCGATGACAGTTCGCCGCAAAAACCCGCCCTGACCAGCCCCAATTGACCCACTTTGCCCGAAAAGATCCTCCTCGAGTCTTCGCCCCCACCCCCAGCAC
>NZ_VCKX01000512.1 GCF_005889725.1 Nonomuraea zeae | reverse complement strand
CCCGCCCCCGCCGTGGCCGGGTGCCCGGTGCGCCTGCCGCTCGTCGTGGTCAGGTGAGGTCCGTGGTGTCGCCGAGCGACTCCAAAAGCTCGCGCAGCGTGCCGGCCAGCCCGTCGCGCTGCGCCCCGCTGAGTCCGGCCAGCACCCGCTCCTCGGCCTGGACGTGATCGGGCAGCGCCCGGTCGATCAGTGCCCGCCCGTCGTCGGTCAGGGTCACGACGACGCCCCGCCCGTCGGACTCGCTCGGCGTACGCCGTACCAGCCCGCGCGCCTCCAGGCGATCGAGGCGCTGCGTGACCGCGCCCGAGGTGACCATGGACGCCCGCATCAGCTCGGCCGGCGTCAGCCGGTGCGGTGGGTCGCTGCGGCGCAGCGTCGCCAGCACGTCGAACGAGGCCGGATCCAGCCCGTGGGCGGCGAACGTCTTGCGCAGCTCGGCATCGACCAGCTGCTTCAGCCGGCTCAGCCGCCCGATCACCGCCATCGGGGAAACGTCCAGGTCAGGACGCTGGGCGTGCCACTGCTTCAGGATGAGGTCGACGTGATCTGCCACCGTTCCAGCCTAGCGATGTCTTAGCGGTGAGGTAAATCACCTGGCGAAGTCGCTTAGCGCTGAGATACTTTGTCTTAGTGCTAAGCAATCGAATGGGAATCGTCCTGGTGACCGCGCTGACCCCCGCCATCTGGGGGACCACCTATCTGGTCACCACCGAGTTACTGCCACCGGGCCGCCCTCTGCTGGCCGCGGTGATCCGGGCACTGCCCGCCGGGCTGCTCCTCGTGGCCATCACCCGCCGCCTGCCGAAGGGGATCTGGTGGTGGCGCGCCCTGGTGCTCGGCGCGCTGAACATCGGGGTGTTCTTCGCGCTGTTGTTCGTAGGGGCCTACCGGCTGCCCGGTGGGGTGGCCGCGACCGTCGGCGCGGTCCAGCCCCTGCTGGTCGCCCTGCTGTCGGCCGGGCTCCTGGGTGAGCGGCTGACGCTGCGTACCACGCTGGCCGCCGTGGCGGGTGTGGCCGGGGTCAGCCTGCTGGTCCTGCGGGCCGGCGCGCGGCTGGACGGTCTGGGAGTGGCGGCGGCGCTCGGCGGGGCCGCGGTCATGGCCGCGGGGGTCGTGCTGAGCAAGCGCTGGCACTCGCCCGCGCCGCTGCTGGCCACCACGGGCTGGCAGCTCGTGGCCGGCGGCCTGTTGCTGCTCCCCGTCGCCTTCCTCATCGAAGGGCCGCCGCCGGCCACGCTGACGGCCGCGAACCTGGCCGGCTACGCCTACCTCACGATCATCGGCTCCGCCCTTGCCTACGCCCTGTGGTTCAGGGGCCTGCGAGCGCTGTCCGCGACCAAGGTCACCTTCCTCGGCCTGCTCAGCCCGGTGGTCGCCACCACGCTCGGCTGGCTCGTGCTCGGGCAGGAGCTCACGGCGGCCCAGGGGCTGGGCGCGCTCGTCGTCCTGGCCGCCCTCGTCGCCGCCCAACTCCAGCCCGCGCGCCCCCGCGCGCTCCCGGACCCGCAGGCCGGCGCGGCTTCCGAGCCCCAGCCCGCGCGTCCCCACACGCTTCCGAGCCCGCCGCCCGGCGGGGCCCCCGTTCCGATCGGCAAGGAGTCCTGACCGTCATGCGCATCACCGTTTTCGGCGCCACCGGAGCCGTGGGCGGCCGGGTCGTGGCCGAGGCGCTCTCGCGCGGCCACGACGTCACCGCCGTCGTCCGCGCCTCCGCCCGCCTGCCCCTGGTGCACCCAGCCGCCCGCACCCGCGTCGGCGACGCCTCCGACGTCGCGGACGTGGCCAGGCTGAGCACCGGCCAGGACCTCGTCATCAGCGCCACCCGGCCGGCGCCCGGCTATGAGGACGACCTGGTCACGACCGCCAAGGCGCTGCTGGCCGGGCTGGCGCGGACCGGCGTGCGGCTGCTGCTCGTCGGCGGCGCGGCCGGGCTGCGCGTGCCGGGCGGCGGCGGGCTCACCGTCGTCGACACCCCGGACTTCCCGCCCGCCTGGCGGCCGATCGCGCTGGCCTGCAACGGGCAGCTCGCCGCCTGCCGGGCCGAGCAGGGCGTGGACTGGGCCTATCTGAGCCCGCCCGCGCTGCTCGAACCGGGGGAGCGTACCGGGAACTACCGGCTCGGGGCCGACGACCTGCTGACCGACGCGGCCGGCAGGTCGGCGATCTCGATGGAGGACTTCGCGGTCGCGCTGCTCGACGAGGCGGAACGGCCGCGCCACCACCGGGTCAGGTTCACCGTCGCGTACTGACCCGGCCTGGGTCCGGCGTCGCGCGCTGGCGTAGGGTGGACCGATGACCGCCACTTTGATCACCGGCGGATCCAGCGGCATCGGCGCGGAGGCGGCCCGGCGGCTCCTGGAGCTGGGACACAGCGTCGCCGTCACCGGGCGCGACCGCGGGCGGCTCGACCGGTTCGCGGCGCAGGCCCGCCGGACGGCGCGAGATGGTGCTGACCAACGTGCTCGGCCCCGCGCTGCTCGTCAGGGCGGCGCTGCCCGCGCTGAAGCGTTCGCGGGGGCGGATCGTGCTGGTCGGCAGCGTCGCCGGCGTCACCAACACGCCGGGCAACGTCTACGGCATGACGAAATGGGCGGTGACCGGGCTGGCCGAGAACACCAGGCAGCTCGTGACCGGCGACGGCGTCGGGGTGACCCTGGTCGCGCCCGGCCGGGTGGAGACGCCCTTCTGGGACGGGCGCGGCAACCCGCCGGACGGGCCGATGCTGAGCGCCGGGCAGATCGCCGACGCCATCGTGTGGGCGATCGGCCAGCCGGACGGGGTGGACGTCAACACGGTGGTCGTCCGGCCGACGGGCCAGCGCGGCTGACCCCCGAAGCACGCCTTTCCGGGCAGATGGGATGTCAATAGGGTCGAGGACCGTACGCATCCCCCTGATCGCCGAGGAGCCAGGCATGAGCATCGCCCCATATACCGTGACCGACCCCGTCGCCCAGCACGGCGAGGGGCCCGTGTGGTCCAGCCGCTGGGGCGGGCTGCGGTGGGTGGACATGCTGGCGGGCGACGTGCTGGCCCTGGACGCCGGCGGCGGGGTGCGCCGCCGGCACGTGGGCGCGGTGGCCGCCGTCGTACGGCCGCGCGTGTCCGGCGGCTACCTGGTCGCCTCGGAACGCGAGCTGCTGCTGGCCGACTCCGACGACCTCGACGCCCCGCTGCGCTCGCTGGGCGAGGCGTGGAGCGACCCCGCGATCCGGATGAACGAGGGCGGCTGCGACCCCGACGGCCGCTTCTACATCGGCAGCATGGCCTACGACGCCGGGCGCGGGCGCGGGTCGTTCTACGTGGCCGGAGCGGACGGTAAGCTGCGCGTGGTGCTGCCGGAGGTGACGATCTCCAACGGGTTCGACTTCAGCCCGGACGGCGCCCTGGCCTACTACGCCGACACCGAGACCGGGCGCGTCGACGTGCTCGACTACGACCCGGAGGGCGGGCTCGGCGGCCGCCGCCCGTTCGTGACCGTGGATCCGGAGGACGGCGCCCCCGACGGGCTGACGGTCGACGCCGAGGGCGGCGTGTGGGTGGCGCTGTGGCAGGGCGGGGCCGTGCGCCGGTACACCCCGCAGGGGCGGCTGGACGCGGTCGTCGAGCTGCCCGTTCGCAAGGTCACGGCGGTGACGTTCGGGGGCGAGGGCCTCGACCGGCTGTTCATCACCACCTCCGCACTCGACGTGGACCGCGCCGAGCAGCCGGAGGCGGGCGCCGTCTTCGGCGCCGACCCCGGCGTGCGCGGCCGCCCGGTGCGGCCGGCGGCCCTGTGACCAGCACGGGGTCAGCGCTGTGACCAGCCGGAAAACCGGTTGCCCTGACAAACCTAGGAATCCTAGGCTTTAGTCTAGATTCATTAGGTTCGTACGAGGAGAGAGTGATGAGACCCGTCACCGAGCAGGACATCCGCACGTCGTTCGTCAACTGCTCCAAGGGAGAGGCCCGGCGGCTGAACCTGCCACGGGATCTGGCCCGATCCCCGTGGGACGACCTCGACTACCTGGGCTGGCGCGATCCCGGGGCGCCGGAGCGCGGCTACCTGGTCGTGGAGCGCGACGGCGGCCTCGTCGGCATCTCCATGCGCCTGGCGCAGGAGGTGCGTAGGAGTTTCACCAAGTCCACCCTGTGCTCGGTCTGCGTCACGCCGCACTCGGGCAGCGGGGTGGCCCTGTTCACCGCGCCCAGGGTCGGCGCCGCCGGCCGTCAGGGCAACACGGTCGGCGCCTACATCTGCGCGGACCTGGCATGTTCCCTGTACGTGCGCGACAAGAAGCAGACCGAGCTGGGCACCCGGTTCGAGTCGCTCACGGTGGAGGAGCGCGTCGTCCGGGCCGTGGCCAACCTGGACGCGTTCGTGGCCCGGGTCCTCGACGACACCCTGGCCGCCGCGAACTGAGAGCTGGTGGGGCGACGCCCAGCTCGAGCCGCCGGACGGGAAGGGCCGTCTGCGGCGTCAGCCGGCGCTCCAGCGATGCCCCGGCGCCTGCGGCGGCCGGACGGCGGTGGGCGCCGGCGTGAACGTCGCCCATCTCTTGGACCGCGCGTGCGCCCCGCCGGTTCCATCGGAGCGCGAATCGGCCGCCCGCGTCTCGGCGATGGGTCCGGTGACCGGGCGGTGCCGTCCGGCGAAAGCAGGTAAAAGTACGCGGCCCGTGGCGGTATTTCTCCTTCGAGGCGCGGGCGGCGTCCTCCTTACCGTGGTCTCCGACCGCTGTTTTCGGAGGATGTCATGCGAGCTCGTACGTGGATCGTCGCGGCAGTCGCGCTGCCGCTCGCGTTGTCCGGCTGCGCCGCCCCCGGGACCGGCGGCCCCAC
>NZ_VCKX01000511.1 GCF_005889725.1 Nonomuraea zeae | reverse complement strand
TTCCTGTTCACCGGGCAGGGCAGCCAGCAGTCCGGCATGGGCGCCGACCTCTACCGCACCCACCCCGTCTTCGCCGAGGCGCTCGACGAGGTGTGCGCGGCGCTGGACGCGTACCTGGAACGGCCACTGAAGACGATCATGTTCGACGAGAACTGCAAGGACGAGCTCAACGACACCCGCTACACCCAGCCGGCCGTCTTCGCCTTCCAGATCGCCCTGCACCGGCTGCTCACCCACCACGGCATCACCCCCGACTACCTGGCCGGGCACTCGCTGGGCGAGATCACCGCCGCGCACCTGGCCGGCGTGCTCAACCTCGAAGACGCGGCCCGCATGGTCACCACCAGGGCCGCCCTGATGGCCACGCTCCCGCCCGACGGCGCCATGACCGCGGTCAACATCAGCGAGCAGCAGCTGCAGGCCTTCCTCACCCCCGAGGTGTCCATCGCCGCCGTCAACACCCCCAGCTCGCTGGTCATCTCCGGCGGCAGGGACGCCGTGCAGGCGCTGACCGCCACCCTGGCCGAAGCCGGGTACAAGACCCGCCCGCTCAACGTCCAGCTCGGCTTCCACTCGGCCGAGATGGTCCCGATCGCCTCCCGGCTCACCCGGGCGCTGGACGACTTCGACTACCGGCCGCCGGCCATCCCGATCGTCTGCAACCTCACCGGGGACCTGGCGACCGGCGCCGAGCTGCAGACCGCCGACTACTGGACCCAGCACCTGCTGGAGCCGGTCCGCTTCGCCGACACCCTGTTCACCCTGCACGGGCTCGGCGTCACCACGTACCTGGAGCTCGGGCCCGACGCCACGCTCACTCCGCTGGCCGCCACCCAGGTCGGCCACGCCATCCCCACCAGGAGCCAGCGCAAGCCGGAGACCACCACCCTGGCCACCGCCCTGGCCCAGCTGCGCGCCAACCCGGCGACCCTCTACCCCGGCGCCCGCCCCGTCCCGCTGCCCACCTACGCCTTCCAGCGGGACAGGTACTGGCTCAGCAGCGCCGCCACCGGCGGCGACCCGGCCAGTCTCGGGCTGGCCTCCACCGCCCACCCCCTCCTGCGCGCCACGGCCGACCTCCCGGACGGCGGTCACCTGTTCACCGGGCGCGTCACCAGGGACGAGCAGCCCTGGGTCGCCGACCACGCCGTCCACGACACCGTCATCCTGCCCGGCACCGCCTACGTGGACCTGCTCCTGCACGCCGCCGCGCACATCGGCTTCGACGAGATCGGCGAGCTCACCCTGCACGCCCCCCTCGTCGTCACCGCCACCCACCAGCTCAACCTGGCCATCCAGCCGGCCGACGGCGACCGGCGCGCGTTCACGCTGCACTCGCGTACGCAGGACCAGGACGAATGGACCCGGCACGCCTCCGGCCACCTCACCGCCGGCCATACCGCGCCGCCGCACGCCTCCGTCACCTGGCCGCCGGAGGACGCGATCCCGATCGACCTCGACGACCTCTACCTGGGGCTGTCCGGCGTCGGCATGCACTACGGTCCGGCGTTCCAGCACCTCGAGGCGGCCTGGCGGCACGGCGACGACGTCTACGCGGAGGTCAGGGGGGACGGGACGGCGTTCGACCTCGATCCCATGCTCCTGGACGCCGCGCTGCATCCGCTGGCGCTCACCGGGGACGGGTCCGTCCGGCTGCCGTTCTCGTGGAGCGGTGTCCGCCTGTACGCGACGGGCGCCGACCGGCTCCGCGTGCGCCTGGCCGTCACGGGCTCGGACGCGGTGACGATGACCGTGCACGACGCGTTCGGGGCCCCGGTGGCCGAGGTGGCGGAGCTGGCGACGCGCCGGATCGTGCCCGGCCAGTTCGGCGAGCCGTCTCTGCGGAACTCGCTGTTCGAGGTCACCTGGCAGCCTGTGACGGCCGCCGAGGCGGCGGCTCCCGGCTCGGTGGCGGTCCTGGGCTCCGACGGAGCCGGCGGGCACGGCTCGTACGGGGCCGTGCCCGCCGGCCGGGAACATGCGGACCTGGCCGCGCTGCTGGCGGCCGGCCCCGCCCCCGAGGTCATCGTCGTCCCCAGCCACGGCGCGGGCGGCGACCACCTCGAAGCCACCCACGCGCTGGCCGAGCGGACGCTGCGCCTGATCCAGGACTTCCTCGCCGACGACCGCCTCGCCGACTCCCGGATGGTCTTCCTCACCCGCGGGGCCGTCGCCACCGGCCCCGACGACCCCGTCACCGACCTCCCGGCCGCCACCGTCTGGGGCCTCGTCCGCACCGCCCAGAACGAGCACCCTGGACGCTTCCACCTCCTGGACGCCGACGAGCCGGCCGAGGTGACGGGCACGCGCCCCCAGCTCGCCGTACGCGACGGCAAGCAGCTCGTCCCGCGCCTGACCAAGGCCGCCGAGCACGACCCGGCCCCCGTCACGCTCGACCCGGACGGCACCGTCCTGATCACCGGCGGCACCGGCGCGCTCGGCACCCACCTGGCCCGCCACCTCATCACCGGCCACGGCGTCCGGCACCTGCTGCTGGTCAGCCGCCGCGGCCCCGGCAGCCCCGGCGCGGCAGACCTGAGCGCCGAGCTGGAAGCGCTCGGCGCCCAGGTCACCGTCGCCGCCTGCGACACCGCCGACCGCGCCGCCCTGGCCGACCTCCTCGACACCATCCCGGCCGACCACCCGCTCACCGCCGTCTTCCACACCGCCGGCGTACTCCAGGACGCCACCATCACCGCGCTCACCCCCGACCAGCTGCACGCCGTCCTGCGGGCCAAGGCCGACACCGCCTGGCACCTGCACGAGCTGACCGGCGACCTCGACGCCTTCGTCCTCTACTCCTCGATCGCCGGCCTGCTCGGCAACCCGGGCCAGGCCAACTACGCCGCCGCCAACACCTACCTCGACGCACTCGCCCACCAGGTGAAGGGGACCTCCCTCGCCTGGGGCCTGTGGGAGGCGGGCATGGGCCAGGATCTCGACACCGCGCGGCTGGCCCGCACCGGCGTCCTGCCCCTGCCCACCGACACCGGGCTCGCCCTGCTCGACGCCGCGCTCGCCGCGGGCCGCCCGCTGCTCGCCCCGGCCAAGCTCAACACCGCCGCCCTGCGCGAGCACGACCTGCTGCGCGGGCTCGCCCCCGCCAGGACCCGGACGACCGCGGCCGCCGGGCTGGCCGACCGGCTGGCGGGCAAGGACGCGGCGGAGCAGACGGAGCTGCTGCTGGAGTTCGTACGGGCGGAGGCGGCGGCCGTGCTCGGGCATGCCGCGCCCGGCCAGGTGGCCCCCGACCGCGGGTTCCTGGACCTGGGCCTCGACTCGCTGACGGCGGTCGAGCTGCGCAACCGCCTGAGCACGGGAACCGGGCTGCGGCTGCCCGCCACGCTCCTGTTCGACTACCCGACGCCGTCGGCGATCGTCGATCACCTGCGGGCCGAGCTGTGCCAGGAGGAGTCCGACCCCGAGGCGGACCTGCGGGCCGCGATCGCCGCGATCCCGCTGGCCCGGCTGCGGGAGGCGGGCCTGCTGGACGTGCTCGCCGAGCTCGCGGGCGCGACGGCCGGCTCGGCGGGCGACGGGGTGGCCGGTTCGGCGGCCGGGACGTCCGCGGACGCCCTGGACGCGATCAGGACGGCAGACGTCGACGACCTCATCAACCTCGCGCTCGGCACGGCCGACGCCTGACGTACCAAGGACGGTCATGGCTACTTCAACCGACAGGGCCATCGAGGCGCTGCGCGCCGCGCTGCTGGAGAACGAGCAGCTGCGCAGGCAGAACCGGCGGCTGGTCGAGGCGTCGAGCGAGGCGATCGCGATCGTCGGGATGGCCTGCCGCTACCCGGGCGGCGTCGCCTCGCCCGAGGACCTGTGGAACCTGGCGGCAGGTGGCGTGGACGCCATCTCCGCCTTCCCCGAGCGGCGTGGCTGGGACGTCGAGGCGCTGTACGACAGCGACCCCGCCCGCACGGGGACGACGTACGCCAAGGAGGGCGGGTTCCTGCACGACGCGGACGGGTTCGACGCGGCCTTCTTCGGCATCACGCCGCGTGAGGCGATGGCCATCGACCCGCAGCAGCGACTGCTGCTGGAGACGTCGTGGGAGGCGTTCGAGCGGGCCGGCGTGGACCCGGACGCGCTCAGGGGGAGCCGCACGGGCGTGTTCGTCGGCATCATGTACAACGACTACGCGGGCCGCCTCTACCACCGGATCCCGGAGGAGCACGAGGGCTCGCTGGGCATCGGCAGCTCCCCGAGCGTGGCCTCCGGCCGGATCTCCTACACCTTCGGCTTCGAGGGCCCGGCCGTCACCGTGGACACCGCGTGCTCGTCGTCGCTGGTGGCGCTGCACCTGGCGGTGCAGGCGCTGCGCAACGGGGAGTGCGGCCTCGCGCTGGCCGGGGGCGTCACGGTGATGTCCACGCCGGGCATCTTCGTGGAGTTCAGCCGCCAGCGCGCGCTGTCGCCCGACGGGCGGTGCAAGGCGTTCTCCGAGGCCGCCGACGGCACCGGGTGGGGCGAGGGCGCCGGGATCCTGCTGCTGGAGAAGCTGTCCGACGCGCGGGCGAACGGTCACCCCGTGCTCGCGATCGTCCGCGGCAGCGCCATCAACCAGGACGGCCGCAGCAGCCAGCTCACCGCGCCCAACGGCCCGTCCCAGCAGCGCGTGATCCGGCAGGCGCTGGAGAACGCCCATCTCACCCCAGCCGACGTGGACGCCGTCGAGGCCCACGGCACGGGCACCACCCTCGGCGACCCCATCGAGGCCCAAGCCCTGCTCGCCACCTACGGCCAGAACCGCGAAACCCCCCTCTGGCTCGGCTCCATCAAGTCCAACATCGGCCACACCCAGGCCGCCGCCGGCG
>NZ_VCKX01000510.1 GCF_005889725.1 Nonomuraea zeae | reverse complement strand
TCCCGGATCGTCACCACCCCCGCCCGCCCGCGGCCTCGGGTCTCCCCCGCCTCGGCGAGGTCACGCCGGTACGCCTCCAGCGCGAGCCGGGCGCCGTCGGCCGCCTCCTGCGGCACCTCGACGCCGAGCGAGCGCAGCGTCACGGTCACACCGTAGACGCGCCGCTCCACCGTCGCAGGAGCCTTGCCGTCGCGGCGCAGCCACAGCACGAACCCCGCGAACGAGCCGATCGTCGCCGCCCGCTCCGGGATGCGCAGCTGCGCGGCGTAGCGCTGCCAGGTGCGCCAGTCGCCCGCGTAGTTGCGTTCGGTGTTGCGCGGCTTGCGCACGTGCCGGGCCGTGGCCTCGTCCAGAGCCGGAAGCCCGGCGAGGAGCTCGGCGTCGAGCTCGCCGCCTTGCGGCGGGACGAGCTCAGCCGTCACGTCTGGCCTCGTCTGTCGTCACGGCGGTAGTCGCCGACGACCGTGCCGCGGTGCCAGACCTGCGCCGCCTGATACAGGCGGTCGACTCGGGCGACGTACGCCTTGGCGATGAACTCGGCGTCCGACTGCGAGGCCGGCCAGCCGATCGTCGACCAGCCGAGGGTGCCGTCCTGCTGGGCGGACAGCGCAGCCACCTCGTACAGATCCACACCCGGGACGGGACCGGCGGGACTGTAGACGGGCAGCGGCACCGCCTCGTCCAGCGGCTCGCTTCGCGGAGGGCCGAACCGGTACACATCACTGTCGCGACGACTACTCACGTTCGTCTCGCTTTCAGGTGGGGGGAAGTGGATCAATTCTGACCCGCGATAAGGGAACTTATCACCGACCAGTCCGCGAATACGGGCGTGCGCAAGCGACCTTGCCAGGGGGTCGTCAGGCCGCCGTTCGAGGGCCCCTTCGCGGGGACCGGCGCGCGCGGCCTTCTGGCGACAGCAGAGCGCCCCCACCTGCGGGAAACAGGTGAGGGCGCATGCGTGGTGTCCGGCCGGGAGTGCCCGGAGGCCGGTCTACCGGCCGGGGAGCTCGCGGACCAGGCGGGAGCTCCACGGGCACCAGTGGCCGCCCGGCAGGAAGGCGCCGCCGGCCTCGTCAAGGTGGTCTTCGAGGTACTGGATGCTGGAGTCGCAGACCTCGATCGCCATCTCGAAGAAGTCGATCGTGTCGGGCTGGAGGTGGTAGCTCCACCTGGCGTTGTAGGCGACGGGACGCTTGACGATCCGGCCATGGACGTGAACGCGCCAGGTTTCGTCGCCGCTGAGGATCCTGCGGGCGTGTGCGATCTTGGCCTCGTCGGTGAGCTGGATGACGAATCGGGGATAGCCGTTGGTGTCGGTGAACTCGAAATAGGCTTCGCCGGCCGCGTGGGCGGGGGTCGCCGTGGTGAGGCCGAGCATGGTCAGCGAGACGAGTACAGCAATGATCTTGTTGAGGGCGCGTGGCATGGGGGGCACCTCCGGTGCTCGGGGTCGCATCCTGCAACCTCTAGCCACTGATTGTAATCGACTGACTCCATAAAGTGATGAGACTCGTGGGGGAAGGGCCCCTGCCCGCCCTTCCTCAGAGGGCGGGCAGGGACGTCTACACCCCCACGAGCAGCAGCTACCCGCCGCCCCTGGGCCAGTACTCCTCGCCCATCGGGGCCACCCCGGAGCCCTTGGGCCAGTACTCGTTGCCGGCGGCTGCCGGACCGGCGGCCAGGAGGAGCGTGGCCGCGGCCAGCGCTCCTGCCGTGAGGGAAAGGGAGAGCTTCTTGAGCACGGTTACCCTCCGCTGTTTCGGTGGTTGAGTCGCGACGCACGCTAGGCAAGAGCGATTCAGGTTCGCTATGAATCCGCTATGAACCGGGGAGCACGCCTGATCAGGCGTGCTGTACTCCACTCTTCAGGGCGCGCATCAGGCACCGTCACGAACGCGCCGGCCGCGCCGCCGGAGATAGGGTGGGGTTCGCACCCGCCGCCGGCCGAGTCCGCGCCCGGTGCGAACGCCCCGCCGCCGCACCTTCCGCCCGGGGCCGCGTACGCCCCCAAGGAGCCGCAGCTCCTCATCCACGGGGCCACCCATCCGAGAGACCGCCGCCGCGCCACGCGGCGGCCCCGACATGCCCGGAAGTGATCCATGAAGCGTTTCATCCTCACCGGCACCCCCGGAGCCGGCAAGACCGCGATCCTGCGGTGGCTGGAGAACGACGGCTGCACCGTCGTGGAAGAGGCGGCGACCGACGTCATCGCCCTGCGCCAGGCCCAGGGCGAGGCCGAGCCGTGGACCACGCCGTCCTTCACCGAAGACATCGCCGCCCTGCAGCGCCGGCGGCAGGAACGGGCCGCGGCCCTGCCCGGCGACGTGCAACTCTACGACCGCTCGCCGATCTGCACCTACGCCCTGGCCACCTACCTCGGCCACCCCGTCGGCCCCGCCCTGGCCCGCGAGCTGGACCGCATCCAGGGCGAGCAGATCTACGACAGGACGGTCTTCTTCATCGCCAACCTCGGAATCGTCACCCCCACCGGCGCACGGCGGATCACCTTCGAGGAGTCGCTGCGCTTCGAACGGATCCACCACGACGCCTACGCCTCCTTCGGCTACGCCTGCGTCCAGATCTCCCCCGGTGCGCTGCCGGAGCGGGCGGCGGAGATCAGGAAACGGCTCGACACGGCATCATGACCATCAAGGGACGCCCTGCGGTGGGAGGACGATGTGGAGCTTCTGGTACGGCGGCTGCGCGAGGCCGGGTTCCCCGCCCGGTCCGTACGCCGGGTGACAGGCGGAGTCGTGGCCACCGCGGGCCTGGCGACCCTGGCCGACGGCTCGCAGGTCTTCGCCAAGACGCTGGAAGGCAAAGGCGCAGGCACAGGCACGGGCACGGGCACAGGTGACGGTGACGGCGAGACCGGCGGCGGCGACGTGTTCGAGATCGAGGCCGAAGGACTGCGGGCGTTACGCGAGCTCGGCGGCGTCGCGACACCCGAGGTGCTGGCGGTGCGCCCCGGGCTGCTCGTCCTCCAGCCGCTCGCGCCCCGGCCGGACGGCGACGCCCGGTTCTGGGAAAGGCTGGGGCACAGCATCGCCACCCTGCACGCCACCACCGCCACCGGCCGCTTCGGCTGGCATCAGGACGGCTGGCTCGGACGCGTACGCCAGCACAACGCCTGGGACACCGACGGCCACGCCTTCTACGCCCGGCACCGCATCCTGCGCTGGCTGCCCGAACCGCTGGTGGAGGCCGCGTTCGGCAAGGAGGACCGGCAGGCTGTCGAACGGTTGTGCGCCGCGCTCCCCGACCTGATCCCGGACATGCCGCCGGTGCTGACCCACGGAGACCTGTGGCGCGAGAACGTCCTGTCCCGCCCCGGCGGGCACCCCGTCCTGGTGGACCCGGCCGTCTCCTACACCTGGGCGGAGGTGGACGTGAGCATGCTGTGGTGCTCCACGCGGCCACCCGCCTCCAACCGCTTCTTCGAGGCGTACGCCGAGGTGCTGCCCCTGCGGGACGGCTGGCGCGAGCGCGCGCCGCTGCTGAACCTGCGCGAGCTGCTGAGCACGATC
This sequence comes from Nonomuraea zeae, assembly GCF_005889725.1. Taxonomy (GTDB): domain Bacteria; phylum Actinomycetota; class Actinomycetes; order Streptosporangiales; family Streptosporangiaceae; genus Nonomuraea; species Nonomuraea zeae. Next base: position 1,305 of record NZ_VCKX01000510.1, on the reverse strand, counting down.
GCCCACGATGACGATCACTGGGGCGCGGCCCAGGCCGTCCGCACGATCATCGCGCCTTTCGCGCGCAAACGGTGAAACCCCGGCAGCCCAGGCGCACAGCAGGCGCCACGGGGAGACGCCGCATCGGCTGGTGGCGCCGGGACGCGGACACCCCAAGCGACGTCCCAGGCCGGACCGCCTGGACGCGCGGGCGAGTCCTGGCCTCGGCCGCCATACTGGCAGGCGCGCTGCTGGCCTTTCCCCGCCTCGTCCCCAACACCCCCGGCAATCTCGGCAGCCTGCTGGAGACCTTCCTGCCCTGGACCGGCCTGGCCGTCCCCGTGCTGCTGGCCCTGGCGCTGCTGCGCCGCTCGGCCACCGCGGCCCTGGCCGCCGTCCTGCCCGCGGCACTGTGGGCAGGGCTCTTCGGCGGGCGGCTGTTCCCCGCCGGCCCCCCGGCGGCTCACGACCTGACCGTGCTCCAGCACAACGTCAGCGACGACAACCCCGATCCGGCGGGCACCGCGCGAGCCCTGGCCCGGACCGGCGCCGACCTCATCGCACTGGAGGAGCTGACCCCCGCCGCCCTGCCCGTCTACCAGGCCGTTCTCGCGCCAGGCCATCCCCACCACACGGTCGTGGGCACCGTCGGGCTCTGGTCAAGGCATCCCCTGACGGACTCCCGCCCGGTGGACATCAAGCCCGCGGCCGCCGGCGCGGACTGGAGCCGCGGGCTGCGCTCCACCGCGCGCACGCCCTCCGGCGACCTGGCCGTGTACGTCGCCCACCTGCCCTCGGTCCGCATCCGGCTGCCGGACGGGTTCGGCTCCGGCTGGAGGGACGAGAGCGCCGCCGCCCTGGGCGCGGCCCTGGCCGCGGAGAAACGGGACAGGGTCGTCCTGCTGGGCGACTTCAACAGCACCCTCGACGACCGCGGCCTGGACCCGGTCCTGTCCCAGATGACCCCGGCGCGGGAAGGGTTCGGCTTCAGCTGGCCCGCCGCCTTCCCCATCGCCCGGATCGACCACGTCATGACCCGCGCGGCCACTCCGGTCACCACCTGGACCCTGCCCGCCACAGGCAGCGACCACCGCCCGGTCGCGGCCCGGATCAAACTCTGACATCCGCGAAAAGAGCGCGGCGAGCCGGATGCGCGAGCCCGCACACCAGGCGCACACTGCCAGCAGAACGTCCAGCGCGCCCGGCCGGGCGTCCGGGGAGCGGGAGGCGCGATGGCCAGGAGCTCGGCGACCAGGCGCCTGCTCACCCTGATCGTGGCCGTCCTGACGGCCGCCCGGTGCGGCGCCGCACCACCCCCGCCGTCCC